>NZ_CP007588.1:1016889-1355853 GCF_000732905.1 Weissella tructae | reverse complement strand
ATGCGAAAAAGTTACCGTGTTAAATCAGAAGCAGACTTTCAACGCGTTTTTGATCAACATCATTCGGTTGCTAACAAAATGTTTATTGTTTACACCATGGAACGTGAACAGGCTAAGCATTTTCGTTTAGGAATTTCAATTTCTAAAAAAGTAGCCTTACGTGGTCATGAACGTGTTTGGATTAAGCGCCGAATTCGACAAAGTGTGCTAGACTTCAAGCCACGCTTGCGCCAAGACGTAGATATTTTGGTAATCGCACGACCAAGTGCGTATGAACAAGATATGGAAACGATTAAGAAAAATATCGAACACGTCTTTACTCTGGCGGACTTGTTTGTTGATGATTCATCTACAACAGAAAATTAACCTACTATAAATATAGGGAGTACTATATGGAAACTTTAAAGAAGTACATGCAAATGCGCTCATTTCCTATTGCGATGATGGCATTCCTTGTCATGGTTATTGCAGGAATTACGTATCCTGGGCACATTGCAGGGCAAGGTTTGTGGGGAACAATTGTTGCCGCCTTCTCACAATCAATTTTGGGAGTATCAAATTGGTTTGGTGGTAACGCCGGTGTCGGAATTATTGTATACACATTGTTGATTCGTCTGTTGATCTTGCCTTTGATGGCACAACAATCAGCCTCAATGATTAAAATGCAAGAAATTGCGCCAGCGCTAAAGACTTTGCAAGCAAAGTATCCAACACGTGATACTGCTTCAATGCAAGCGATGCAAACAGAACAACGTGCGATTTACAAAGAAGCCGGTGTTAATCCGTTTGCAAGTTTTATTCCATTGTTAGTACAAATGCCAATTTTGATGGCTTTGTACTCATCAATTCAATCAACACCAGCGTTGCAACAAGGGACATTCTTGTGGATTCAACTTGGTGGTCGTGACCCATACTTTGTATTGCCAATCTTGGCCGCACTATTTACGTTAGCTTCATCATTGTTGGTAATGATGGGACAACCAGAACGTAATGGTGTTATGACGACTATGACATTTGCTATGCCAGTTATGATTTTCGTGTTTGCGATTAATGTGCCGGCTGCTTTGTCATTGTACTGGGTAGTTTCAAATGCGTTCCAAGTGGGTCAAACATGGGTTTTGCAAAATCCATTTAAAATTCGCGCTGCGCGAGCTGAAAAAGTTCGAGCTGAAAAAGCACGTGAACGTGCCGTACGTAAGGCAAAGCGCTCACGTCGCTAAAATTATAGATATTTAAGTAAAGTCGACACCTGTGTCGGCTTTTTTTAATAGATATTTTAATTTTGTTCTCAGCTACACATGGTATCCTTATAGATATAATGAGATGAGAGTTACTAAAGGAGTGGTAAGATGAAAGTATTACGTAGCATTCTGTCATGGGTTCTACCAATTTTGGCAGGGTTAGCCATTGCAATGGCAATTAAAACATATTGGTTTCAACCAGTTCAGGTTGAAGGGCGTTCAATGGAACCCAATTTAACGAATAAAGAACGTGTATTGGCTATGAAGAATGAAGAAATTCGTCGTGGAAGTGTTATTATCTTTGATGCTTACGGTGAAGATCCATCACAAACGGAAAGCAAATTGTTCGTTAAGCGTGTAATTGCTATGCCTGGAGATACTGTCAGCGCTGAAGGTGATGTTGTTAAGGTTAACGGAAAAGAGATTAACCAAGATTACTTGGGAGCTGCTGATAAGGTTGCGACAACTGAGCCAGATATGCGTCAAATTGGTAATTGGACAAGCTTGAAAGACTTGGGAAACAAGATGAACTGGCAACGTGATAAGCCATTAACAGTGCCGGAAGGGCAATATTTTGTAATGGGTGATAATCGTGCAGTTTCAAACGATTCACGTTATTGGGGATTCGTGAGTGACGACAAGGTCTTAGGGGTAGTGCAAACACCGTTCTGGGCAGATGCTGATCAAAAGAAGAACATTAATAAGCAATGGGAAGATTTCTATAAAAATTAATGATGACAAAACGCCTAGCAAATTATTGCTAGGCGTTTTTAATATGTAATGCCTTGAAAAGGTGTACAATATGAGAAAGAAAATCGTTACAGGAGAAAAAGATGCAACAAACATATGCAATTATTGGTTTAGGGCGTTTTGGTAGTTCATTGTTGGAATCATTAATGGATGCTGGACAAGAAGTGTTGGCTATTGATAAGGATCCAGACACAGTTGAAGACTATATGGATGTCGCGACACACGCAGTTATCGCGAATGCACAAGAAGAAGATGCACTAAAAGACTTAGATCTACCCAGCTTTGATCATGTTATTGTGTGTATTGGGCATAATCAACAAGCTTCCATTCTAACGACAATTTTGTTGAAAGATTTGGATTGTAAAGATGTTATTGCCAAAGCTGAAACAAAACTACACGCACGTGTTTTAGAAAAAGTAGGTGCAGATTTGGTTGTTCGCCCTGAATTGGAAATGGCGGAACGATTGGCTGAAAATCTGATGGCACCAAATTTGGTGAGTTATATTGAATTAGGTGACGGATATTCAATTGCTGAAATTAAGGTGGCTAACCTAAAGTATTCAAATAAATCAATCGCAGAACTGCACCTAGATCATCAGGATGGGTTACACGCTGTTGCGTTGAAGTCTAAGGATCAAGTTTTAACAGAACCTGCTTCAGATGCGCGAGTACAAATTGGTGATGTCTTAACGGTAATTGGGAAAACAATTGATGTACAAGCGTTTGAAGATTCAGTAGCTGTGGAAAAGTAAGGCAAGTATAGTTGACGTGTTACTTTTAAATTGGTAACATATGACTATTACTTTTTGATGAACATTGAGAAATAATGCATCTATTTTTTGGCTAAGAGAGCTCTGGTATGGTGAAAAAGAGTCCAAAAAAAGCATTAGGGGAGCCTTGGGAGAAAAGTGATACCTGTAATTAAGACGCTTAACGTAAGTTAAGAAGTAGGGTGGAACCGCGTTATTAACGTCCCTATGTCAATTAAATTTGGCATGGGGCTTTTTTGTGCCCTCATGCAGGAAAGAGGTTCTTATGACTGAGAACAAAGAAAATACAGAACTCGAACGAGGACTGTCGTCACGCCATTTGCAAATGATAGCAATTGGTGGAGCAATCGGAACAGGATTGTTTTTAGGATCAGGAGAAGCGATTAAAACCGCAGGTCCAGCCTTAGTATTAGCCTACGCTATTACAGGATTCTTCACGTATCTTATGATGCGCGCAGTTGGAGAACTGCTAATGTCCAATACGCAATTGCGATCATTTATTGATTTTGTTCGTCTATATTTAGGTGAACGATGGGAATTCGTGATTGGATGGGCCTATTGGCTGAGTTGGGCAAGTTTAGCGATGGCCAATTTAACCGCTACAGGAATTTATTTACGTTATTGGTTTCCGCAGCTACCGCAATGGTTAGCACCGTTGTTAGTTGTGATTCTACTTATTGGGGTTAACTTAATCAATGTTCGTTGGTTTGGAGAACTGGAAAGTGGATTTGCTAGTGTAAAGGTTTTTGCCATTATTGGGTTAATTGTTGCAGGGCTATGGATGATTGCAACTGGATTTAACACTAATGGGACAACTGCTAGTTTTGCCAATTTGATTGATCATGGTGGATTCTTCGCTATGGGTGGATGGGGATTCTTACTAGCGTTCCCAATGGTTATCTTTGCGTTTACGGGAATTGAAATGGTTGGTTTAATGGCTGGTGAAACAGCTAACCCAAAGAAGGATTTGCCTAAGGCAATTAAATCAGTACCTAAGCGTATCAGTTTCTTCTATGTTGGATCTTTAGCAGTTATTATGGCTATCTATCCATGGAACCAACTGGATGCTAGTCAATCGCCATTCGTCCAGGTGTTTGCAGGATTAGGAATTGGATTTGCAGCGGACTTAGTTAATTTCGTTGTTTTGACATCAGCTATGTCAGCCGCCAATTCAGCGATTTTCTCAACATCACGTACACTATATGTTTTGGCTAAGAACAAGCAAGCACCTCGTGCGTTAGCGAAATTGTCTAAGCAAAATGTACCAGTTAATGGAATGTTAGTATCTGTGGCTGCGTTCTTGTTTGGGGTATTGCTAAACTACTTCTACCCAACACGAGTATTCGTTATGATTACTGGGGTAGCCACGATTAGTTTCATCTTCGTATGGATCCTAATTTTATTAGCACATATTCAATACAAGCGTTCAGCGGATGCGCCAGTATCTGATTTCAAGATGCCGCTATTCCCGTTATCAAGTTACGCAACAATCTTGTTCTATATTGCCGTGTTAGTAACGTTGTTATTTAATGAAACAACACAAATTTCAGTCGTAGCTGCAATTATTTACTTTAGTTGCATGGCTGTTGGTTACAGCATTTGGCGTCGTAAGAAAGAAATGTAATAAAAAGCTCCTATGGAAATGATTCCCATAGGAGCTTTTTTATTTTAAGTCGAGGTACCCCTGCATGTTTCACATGAAACAATTTACTTATGGTAAGGGGACCCTTGATTAATCATAAATGCACGATAAATTTGTTCAGTTAGGACCAAACGCATTAATTGATGAGGCAGGGTGAAACGACCAAAACTAATTTGTGTATTTGAACGCTTTAGAACGGCAGGATCCAATCCGAGTGATCCACCAATAATAAATGTTAAATCAGAATTTCCAGAGACCGTTAATTTTTCAATTTCTTGGGCTAATTCTTCACTGCTGCGTTCTTTTCCTTTAATGGCTAATGCAAAGACATATTCACGATCCTTAATCTTACTAAGGATGCGTTCACCTTCTTTTTGCATAATTTTATCCATCTCAGCTTGGGATAATTGCTCAGGCGCTTTTTCATCAGGTACTTCGATGATTTCGAATTTCGCAAATTTTTGTAGACGCTTGGCATATTCAGCAATACCGTCTTTTAAATATTTTTCCTTTAGCTTACCAACACAGATGATTTTAACGTTCATCATAGACTCCTTAATCATGTTTTTCTAAAATATTGTTCGGGTTAGTGCGAATTTCATATATTTATCCACAAGAAATTTGCATACTTGGTGTATCAATATGCCTATTATATCATGCCTTTCGGAGCGTATTAACGATTGCTTTTGAAGTTATCCACATTTATTGTGTTTAGTTGTGGATAACTCTTTGAAAGTTGATTATATCAACGTTTTTAGCAGGTAACATGTGGTGGATAACTCAATAAAAAAATAAGTTATCCACACAAATTGTGGTTATATTTAAGTCTGGTTAAAGTTAACGAACAATAGGAGCGGTAAAACGTTTTATCGTTCGTTAATTTCTAAAGTAAAGTTTTAAACATAGCAAATTAGCCTAAAAAAGATATCAGAGTGAGTGGTAATGTGGAAAACTCCGCACAACTGTGGATAACTTAGGTAAAAGCTAATGATAACAACTTAACAGAGTTAGGATAAACCTATGCGAGGTTGAGTAAATACGATAAGAACGCCATTTTAGGCAATTTTATCGCTTGTGAAAAAATGAAGTTTGTGAAAATTCTGGAAACTAAAACTGTGCATTTATCCCCAAAAATGATGAGTTATACACAGGTTATCCACAATTAATCCACAAGTTATGCACAGAGTTATCCACAAGGGGGATAACTACAAGTGGGTTGGCTGTGGAATTTATAAAATAAAAATGTATAATGGGAATGAATTGGAGTGTTTACTATGCATAAGTTATTTGATAGATTAACCCCGCCTCAAATATTAACCGCAGGATTTTTAGCGATTATATTTGTAGGTGCTGGATTACTAAGTTTGCCGATTGCGCAAAATCCGGGTGTGAGTGTCTCTTTTATAGATGCGCTATTTACGGCGGTGTCCGCTACAGCGATTACTGGTCTGACTGTGGTAAACACATCGGAGACGTGGTCATTTTTTGGCCAAGTTGTTTTGTTAATTATGATTGAAGTAGGTGCGCTAGGATTTATGACATTTGCGGTGTTGGTTCTAACACTGACAAGACAAAGGTTAGATCTTAAAGCACGATTGTTGATGCGAGAAGCATTAAATTTGCGTAATTTAGGTGACGTAAAGAGTATGCTGACCTTTGTTTTCTCGTTATCATTTATTATTCAGATTATTGGTGCCATATTATTAATGTTTGCGTTTATTCCGAGATTTGGAATTGGGCAAGGAATCTATTTTAGTATTGCCCATGCGATTTCAGCATTTGGAAATGCAGGATTTACCTTCTTTAAGGAACCAATTACGATATTCCAAAATTCACCGTATGTACTCTTTGTATGGATGTTTTTGATTACTGCCGGATCACTAGGGTTCTTGGTATGGCGAGACTTATTATCTTTGAAACGTGGTGGACGATTGAGTCTGCATACGCGTATGGCGCTAACAACATCAAGCTGGTTAATTGTAGGAGGATTTACTGTCTTCCTATTTACAGAAAAGTTAATGCATAACTTATCAGGGCTAAGTTTATGGGAGCGTGTATCTGATACATTGTTCCTAGCGGTCGTCCCACGTACTGCTGGGCTAGAAGTTATTCCGCTATCGTCGTTATCAGTTGGTGGTTTGTTTATCATTATGGTATTGATGTTCATTGGTGGAACGCCAGGGTCAACATCAGGTGGTATCAAAACGACGACTCTAGGGATTTTATGGTTGCAATCCGTTGCGGCCTTACGAGGGCAAGAACAGGTTAATTTTGGTAACCGTCGAATCAGTCAGAAAACGATTGTTAAAGCATTGATGTTAGCGGTGATTTCAACAGCCTTTGTTATGTTTGTGTCGTTATTATTATGTATGACAGAGACGATTCCTAAAGGGTTTGGATTAGAGTATATTACTTTTGAAGTCATTTCGGCGTTTTCTACTACTGGATTCTCGCTAGGATTAACGCCTAATTTAAGTGTTATTGGTAAAATTATTATTATGTTCGTGATGTTTATTGGTCGTGTTGGGTTGTACACAGTGATGTTCTCTGTTTTGAATATCCGTGAAAAGCCATCGCATTATCAATATCCAACCGAAGAAATTATTATTGGTTAAAAAAAGCTCTCAGACGTTGTCTGAGAGCTTTTTTGTATATTTAGGTATCTTTTATAATGCATCCATTGCTTCGTTTAGCAATCGGTCGACAAGTACGTTTCCGTTACTTGTCGCATGTCCTTTAACCCAAATAAAATCTAAACGATTTTCAAGAGGTTGCACTAAGTCAAAAATTTGTTGCCAACCTTTCAGGTTGGCAATTTCGCCACCTGCTTTTTTCCAACCATTACTTTGCCAGTTATACATCCAATTTGTGACAGAATCTAACACGTATTTAGAGTCGCTGACAATTGTAACAGGCGCATCTGTCTTAGCTGCTTGTAGTAATGCGTTAATGAGCGCTAACATTTCCATTTCATTATTAGTACGGCCGAAATATCCTTTAGCATCTGAAAACACAGGTGTGTTTAGATCGCTACCCGCATAGATTGCAATTGCCCAGGCAGCTTTATCCGTTGCTTTAACATGCCCACCGCTAACGTTTCCGGTATTTCGCTACCGCCATCCGTGAAGATATAGTAACGTTTTGAATCTGCTTTAAAAGCACCATCATATGCCGTTTCGTATGAACGTGATCCAGAATTTTGGGCATCAAACCAAGCTTGAGCTTCGGCTCTTGATGTAAATCCTTTATATTTCGGTGCTGGTTTTGTCTGGGTCATTTTTTGTACTTCTGACCAGGGTTTTGTATAAAGACCTTCATATTGATTGCCGACGATTGCATATGTTTTCATAATTACTCCATTTTAAGTTTCAGGTGAGTCTTGTTAATTATAATTGTGACGTTGTCCGATGCATTAAACGTGAAAAAACAGTTCTATCGGCCATGTTAATGACAAATCCCATGCCAATAAAGGCTAAGATAGTTCCGATGTTGACAGCAACGAGCTTTCCGGTTGTTAACCAAACGAGTAAGCAGATTGAGATTGGAATCGCAAAATTTAATGTTTGTGCTATGACAACATTACCTTTAAAATAGGTAAAACGCATTACATTTGTCATGTCATCTAAAGGATGTAGGACGAATTGTAAACGTTGTGTGATAGAAACACCGGCACCAATGCAGATGATACCAAGGATATCGATTAAAAATCGTAGGATTCCGGGGAGTTGACCAACACCAAGGTTAAGGAAAAATTGGTTTGTATATCCGAGTGTCATGCTGAATAGGGCAACGAAAGTTAGGTTACCGAAGAAACGCCGAGCATCGAAATGTTTGGATACTAAGGTGACGATAAACGCGGCAATGATGCCGAATAACCCAAGGAATATTGTAATGTTTACGTGTGATACGTTAGCTAAATTTGCTGCTGCGGCAGTCCAAGGTGCAGATCCCATGTTGGTTGCAACAGTGAGTCCGTTACCAAAGCCGTTCAATAAGAGTCCGGCGAAAAAGAAGATAGCAATCTCATATGGGGTGAGAGAACGTGGACCATTTACATCGTTAATCATGAGGACACCTTTCCTTGTTATGTAATTTGTTTTGTTAATGCTATTTTAACAGAAAGTAACAAAGGGCATGAGGTGGGTTAAACAATTGAGTAGTTATACATATAGGAAATTGGAGGCAGTGATATGACAGATAAAGAATTAACGAACGAAGAAACACCACAAAATTTAGCGGAGGCTTTGGAAAAAACAGAGCGTAATAAGTATTTCCAATGGTTTATCCAAGGAGTTTCATACGCAGGAATCATCTTTACAATTTGGGCTTGTTGGCAATTGTATAAGATGGGCGCATTTACTGATTCTGAAGTTATGATTAACTTGGTTAAGGGATACGGTATTTGGGCACCGATCATTTTTGTCTTTATTCAAATTATTCAAGTTGTTATTCCGATTATTCCTGGAGGGGTAACGTTAGCTGCTGGGGTTATGATTTTTGGCCCTTGGTGGGGATTCGTTTATAACTACGTTGGAATTGTTGTTGGTTCATTTATCTTGTTCTGGTTGGGACGTAAGTATGGAATGAAGTTAGTTGAAGCTTTTGTCAGTCAAAAAGTCATGGATAAGTACATGACTAAGTTGGATACAAAAGGATGGCGAACAACATTTGCTGTGATGATTTTGTTACCAGTCGCACCTGATGATGCTTTAGTATTGCTAACAAGTTTGACACGTATGACTTGGCGTGAATTCTTCTGGATCATCGTGCTATGTAAGCCTGCAACAGTTGCGGCTTATAGTTTCGGGATGATGTACGGAATGGAATGGTTGACAAAATTGTTGGGTTAAATTAAATAAATTAGGAACGCTCTACACAAGTAAATTTGTGTGGAGCGTTTTTTAGTATGTTTCACGTGAAACATACTGAGTAAAAGGAATGAGCCAAAATATTGTTCGTATGTATATTTATACGTGTCGGGTGCATACTCAGAATTGGATTAAATTTAAGGTGTACGATGTATATTAAATAATGTATTGAAAACGCATGTGAGGTACACAGATATGAATAAGTGGATATACCACTCTCCTATGGGAGATTTAATTATGGTCAGTAATGATACACATTTAGTAGGACTATGGTTTAGTGATCAAAAATATGTGGGTGGTAGTTTAACGTTAGATAGCATCAAAGTACAGCTCTCAGATATTAATGAACGCGTCGTACAATGGTTAGATTTGTATTTCGCTGGAAATAAACCAGACCCCCGCATAATTCCAGTTGATCCACAGGTAACTAACTTTAGAAAAATTGTTCTGGGGGAATTGAGTAATACGCCATATGGAACGATTAGAACATATCAATCCTTATATGAAGGAATTAATGTGGAATCAAATAAAAAGATTGGGTCCGCAAGAGCAGTGGGTGGAGCGGTAGGACATAACCCAATTTCTATTATCATTCCGTGTCATCGTGTTGTGGGAAGTGATGGGTCATTAACTGGCTATGCTGGCGGATTAGAGCGTAAAAAGAGGTTACTTCAATTAGAGGGCGTGCAGATATAGATAAAAGAATCTTTTTGTTTCTACATTTATATATAGAGAAATAAAAAACTTCACGTTCAATTTGAACGTGAAGTTTAAATGACTTATTTTGTTTTAAGTGCGACGGCATGTCCTTGGGACTTCATTGTTTTGATGTGTTGTTCTCCCCATGTACATAGATTGTCTAGTACAGCGCTTAATGTCATACCATAGTCACTTAGTGAATATTCAACTTTAGGCGGTACTTGATTGTATACATGACGATCGACAATATCTGCAGCTTCAAGTTCACGTAGTTGTTGGGTCAACATTTTTTGACTAATACCGGGGATTTGACGTTTTAGTTCACTGGTACGGAGTTCTCCATGACGCAGATTGCATAAGATAATAGGCTTCCACTTTCCACCAATGGCTTCCATAGTGGCTTCAACACCAATTTGATAAATTTTTTCATCAGACATAATATTTGTCCTTTCATGCATAGGTACTAAAAAGTACCTATGGCACTTTAAAGTATGTACTTGCTACTTTGTTTTTATAAGTATATCCTATAATCAACAGTTAAGGAAGAACAGGAGAATAAAAAAATGATTAACTCTTTACAAGATACAATTACACTAAATAATGATGTTGAAATGCCAGGTTTGGGATTGGGTGTTTTCCAAATTCCAGACGAAGATACAGCAGAAGTTGTGGCTTCAAGTATTGAAAATGGTTACCGTCTAATTGATACAGCTCAAATTTATGGTAACGAAGCTGGTGTTGGTGAAGGAATTAAGCTTGGTTTAGCTAAGACAGGTTTGAACCGAGAAGATTTGTTTATTACATCTAAGGTTTGGAACTTTGGTATGAGCAAGGAAGATGCGATTGCATCAGTTGAAGCAAGTTTGGAAAAGCTACAACTGGATTACGTTGACTTGTTCTTGATTCACTGGCCTGGAGACAAGCAATACAAGGATGCATGGTTGGGCTTGGAAGAACTATACGCTGCCGGAAAGATCAAGGCAATTGGTGTAAGTAACTTCCAACCACATCACCTAGAAGACCTATTGTCATATGCTAAGGTTGTGCCAGTACTTAACCAAGTTGAATTGCACCCTAAGTTGTCACAACGTGATCTACAAGCATTTGGTGCTGAACATGGTATTAAGACCCAAGCATGGTCACCTTTGATGCAAGGGCAAATTCTAGATAATGAAGTTATTGGTGAACTTGCAGCAAAGTATAACAAGACACCAGCTCAAATTGTATTACGTTGGGATATTCAACGTGATGTAATGTTGGTTGTTAAGTCTGTTAAGACATCACGTTTGTTGAGTAATGCTGATGTATTTGACTTTGAATTGTCTGCAGATGATATGGAAATGTTGTATAATTTGAATGAGGATCTACGTGTTGGACCTCACCCAGATGTATTTAATGTCTAATTTAAATATGTAACAGTCACAATCGGGAGGACAGTAATATGAGTAACATGGGATTTTCTATGGTAAACCACATCGGAATCACGGTAAGTGATTTGGATAAGTCAGTTGAATTTTATGAAGCTTTGTCAGGGAACAAAGTTTCTAACCGTGATTCAATTGGTGGAAAGCGTATGGCACAAGTTCAAGGACTTAAGGAAGTTGATATTAAGTATGCTAACTTGCGCTTAGGAAATATCAACATGGATATTTTACAATACGTTGAACCAACAGCCTCAAAGGCAAACTATTCTAATGAACAAATTAGTGCTATGCACATGTGTTTTGAAGTCGAAGACCTAGAAGCTGCAATGGGACGCTTGAAGGAATTAGGAATTGAACCTGAAGGAGAACCTATCTACTTCGATGAAGAAGATGGGTTGAAGTCAGGATTTGGTACTGGAGTTGTTTATTTCAAGGATCCTGATGGAACTAACTTGGAATTGATCGAACCTAAGGGACCTTTCACACGTGGATAGTTAAATGAAAAAGTCTACTCATTAATATGAGTAGGCTTTTTATTTGGGAAAATGTTTCATGTGAAACATTAGGAAGAAAAAAGTTGCATTAAGATTTAACAAAGTCCATGATGGTATGGTCATCAGTGTAAGTGAAAAACAATCGATGGTTATCTTTGATAACCAGTTAAGGAGAGGGATATGGGGAAGAAAAAAGTTATTGTTATTACAGGTGCATCATCTGGTATGGGAAAAGCCAGTGCTGAATTATTTGTAAAAAAAGGATGGCAAGTTTATGCAGGGGCACGTCGTACCGATAAGATGAAAGAATTAGGGTACATGGGAGTTAGAGTGTTACCTTTGGACGTGTCAAAAACAGAAAGTAACCAAAAATTTATTGAGACCGTTTTACAAGAACAAGGACGTATCGATATATTGATTAATAATGCTGGATATGGACAATATGGCGCAGTGGAATATACAGATATGAAACAAGTGCGCCAACAATTTGAAGTTAATGTCTTTGGGGCAATTGAACTATCAAAACTTGTTTTGCCAGCAATGCGAGAACAAGGATTTGGGCGCATCATTAATATTTCGTCAATTGGTGGGGACGTGTATATGCCATTAGGTGCTTTTTATCACGCCACAAAGGCAGCGTTGCAACAATTTTCAGATTCATTGGATCTAGAAGTTAGTCAATTTGGTATACGATCTGTTGTTGTGCAACCAGGTGGCACTCAATCAGAATGGTCAAAAATTGCGATGGAAAATGCGCGAAAAGATTTACCTGAAGATTCACCCTACCAAAAACTAATAGACAGTGTTTCAACTATCTTAGTAAACAATGAAGGCAAAACAACTAGCGCTGATTTAGCGAAAGTATTTTATAAAGCTGCTACTGATGCAAAAGCTAAACGTCGATATTTAAATTCAACGTCGGATAAAATGATTGTATGGGCCAGTCGAACAATGCCGAATGTCTATAAGAAGGTCATGCAATCAATGTTAGATAATAATATGCATAACAAAAAACAAATAAGAGAAGGTGTCCGTGATGAGTAATCCAATTGATTTATTGTTTACAATTGATGAGCGATATATGGCGCCCTTACAAGTAGCGTTAGTTTCAATCAAAGAAAATAATCCTAATCAAGATATGCGAGTTTGGATTGTTTACGAAAGCGTATCTGAGGTCAAGATAGAGAGCTTGAGAACTCTAACAAATAAGCTAGGGTATGATTTAAATGTCGTCCAAGTTGATGGCAGTAATTGGTCAGATGCGCCAATTGAAGATCGATATCCAAAAGAAATGTATTTTCGTTTGTTAGCAGGTGAGATTTTACCAAAAGAAATCACAAAAGTTATCTATATGGACCCGGATATCCTCGTCATTAACTCTATCCGTGAACTTTGGGATTTGGATATGGGAGAATATATGCTGGCTGCTGCGACACATACAGGAGTAATCGATGTCACAACGCCAATAAATAAAGTTCGCTTAGATATAAAACATGGGTATTACAATTCAGGAATTATGGTGATTAATCTTGAAAAAGCTCGCGAAATTGTACGCTGGGCTGATATAAGTGATGTGATCCAAGAACATGGCAACATGCTCTTACTACCAGATCAAGATATTTTAAATTACTTGTATGGAAAATACGCGATTGAGATACCTGATGAAAAATGGAATTATGACGCACGCATGTATACAAGATATCTTACGGCCAGTTTAGGGGAACGTGATATTCATTGGGTTATGGAGAATACCGTAGTACTCCATTTCTGTGGAAAGCCTAAACCATGGGATAAAAAACATGATAACCGCTTTACTGGATTGTATTTAGATTATCTGAAAAAAACTAGTCGTATGATGGATTAAGCTAAAATGTTTCATGTGGAACATTCTCGATATATATGTGGAAATATATAAATAAGATAATATACTTCATTGATATTTTAGAATCCAAAAATAGATAATAAAAAGAGAGACGTTCCACGTGGAACATCTCTCTTTTTTGTTTTGTTGATAAAATCGTATGATTTTTAAAATAAATTTTTAAAAGATAGATACCGATTTTAAGGTTTTTTGACAGTCAATATTTAACATAATTAAAAAATAGCTTATAGGGAATTTGCAGAAAGACAAATCTTCCATACTGAATGTAAGTGAATATAATCACGATAAAACATCGCGATGAATCAATGTGATGATTGCAAAATAATAGAAAATATATTTTACAGATATGGTTAGTATGTAGACGAATATTTAATTTCACAAACGAACATGTTTTTAGACACGTCTAAAAGGTTGTTTTTGTGTTTATTGAATGTGAATGTAAACACAAGCATAAATGCCGATTATATCGCGGTTTTTAGTGTGTTTCGTATGGTTAATGGCTTGACATTATCCCATAAAATTAAGTAAAATACAGTAGTAATTAGTAAACGTTTACACACATATTATGGAGGCTTTGTGAATATGTCAGATAAGAAGATGTCAGCAGGATTAGCTGCGCTTAAGGTAATGGAAGGTTGGGGCGTTGACACCATGTACGGTATTCCTTCTGGAACACTTAGTGGTTTGATGAACGCAATGGGTAACCCTGAAAACAACATCAAGTTCTTGCAAGTTAAGCACGAAGAAGTTGGTGCAATGGCTGCGGTTATGCAATACAAGTTCGGTGGTAAGTTGGGTGTTACTGTTGGTTCTGGTGGACCTGGTGCAACTCACTTGATCAACGGATTGTACGATGCTGCTATGGATAACATTCCAGTATTGGCAATCTTGGGATCAAAGCCAGTTCGCGAATTGAACATGGACTCATTCCAAGAATTGAACCAAAACCCAATGTACGAAAACATTGCGGTTTACAACCGTCGTGTTGCAACTCCAGAACAATTGCCACACTTGGTAGACGACGCTATCCGTACAGCTATTGCTAAGCGCGGAGTTGCCGTTCTTGAAGTGCCAGCAGACTTCGGGTTTGCTGAACTTGATGTTGAATCATTGTACTCAACACCATTGTACTCATCAGGTGAAAAGTTCAAGAACTACAAGTCAGCTCCTGTTGAAGAAGCAGAAATTGACGAAGCAGTTGAATTGTTGAACGCTGCTAAGCGTCCAGTAATCTACGCTGGTATGGGAACAATGGGTAACGGAACTGCGTTGCAAGAATTGGCACGTAAGATCAAGGCACCTATTATCACTACTGGTAAGAACTTCGAAACTTTCGAATGGGATTTCGAAGCCTTCACAGGATCAACATTCCGTGTTGGTTGGAAGCCTGCTAACGAAACTGTTTTGGAATCAGATACAGTATTGTTCGTTGGAACTAACTTCCCATTCTCAGAAGTTGAAGGAACTTTCCGTAACGTTGACAAGTTCATCCAAATCGACAACAACCCAGCAATGCTAGGTAAGCGTCACCAAACAGATGTTGCCATTCTTGGTGACGCTGGTGAAGCTATCAACGCTATTCTTGCAAAGGTTTCACCAGTTGCTGAATCAGCATGGTGGAATGCTAACATCAAGAACGTTCAAAACTGGCGCGATTACATGAACAAGTTGGAACAAAAGACTGAAGGTGACCTACAAGCTTACCAAGTCTACAACGCCATCAACAAGTACGCAGCAGAAGATGCTATTTACTCAACTGACGTTGGTAACGTTACACAAATGTCAATCCGTCACTTGCACATGACACCAAAGAACATGTGGCGTACATCACCATTGTTTGCCACAATGGGAATTGGATTGCCAGGTGCAATTGCCGCTAAGAACGCTTACCCAGACCGTCAAGTATGGAACTTGGCTGGTGACGGAGCCTTCTCAATGGTATTCCAAGACGTTGTTACTACTGTCCGTTACGACATGCCAGTTATTAACGTTGTATTCACAAACACTGAATACGGATTCATCAAGAACAAGTACGAAGACACAAACACATTCAACTTCGGTGTTGACTTTACTGATGTCGACTACGCTAAGATTGGTGAAGCACAAGGTGCTGTTGGTTTGACTGTTAGCCGTATCGAAGATATCGATCGTGTAATGAAGGAAGCTGTTGATTACTACAACCAAGGTCGCGTTGTTGTTATCGATGCTAAGATCACTAAGGATCGTCCAATCCCAGTTGAAACTTTGAAGCTAGATACAAACTTGTACGGTGAAGAAGTTGTTGCTGACTACAAGGCTAAGTACGAAGCTGAAGAACTTGTACCATTCCGCGAATTCCTTGAAGCTGAAGGTCTAACTTCAAAGTACATCAAGGAAGACAACGGAAACAAGTTTAGCTTCTAATTTTAAATAGACAGGACGAAAGATTTACGGGACATCCATTGGATAACTTCTGAAAATTAATCTACTGACTAAAAAAGACTCCTAGTTTGAATTTATTTCAAATGTAGGAGTCTTTTTTTGTGCCTATGTCTCAAATAGTTTTAACTTCATTTAAATGTTCACATCTAGTATTGTGTATATCCGCTGTTTTGTTTAGTATTGAATATGACAGATAAGGGAGTATGGACTATGATGACAAAGAAATTGATGTATATCGCGGGGGTTTTTGCGATTGTGGGAACAGGTGTGGTTACGGGGGTTGTGTTAAAACAACAAGAAGGTCATGCTGAACAAACAATGAAATCGACTGCACTCAAGGATATTGAGCGCTTGAGTAAGCAAGCGAATGATTCAGATATTAAAAAAATGGATCAGGAAATTGTTAAAATAAAGGGTATCAGTGTATCTAAAAACGAAGAACAAGAAAAAAGTAAAATTGTGAAGGATATGCAGGATAAATTGATCCTACGTATTAAAAAGAACGCAAATAACACAGCTAAAGATGCTAAAAATAAAAAGCAAATTGAGCTAAAATTTAAAGAATTACACAAGACAGTTGCGAACTTAAAGTCATTGTCAAAGAAGCAAAAAGAAACACTAAAGACTGAACTGAATGAAATTAAGTCAAAGGCAATTAAGAACAAAAAGAAGAAGGTAAAGAAAGAGACGTCTAATCTTGATGTTTTGCCAGATGTTGTAGAGGAACCGATTCTTGAAGAAGAGAATATAGAAGAGGAGTCCTCAGAGGCTGCAGAAAACGTGATTGACGAGCCACAAGAGCCTGCTAGTCATGTTGTGGTACCTGAGACACGTAATCAAGGTCAAACGCCTGTGTGGACACCTACAGCCCCTCAGGGGGGTGGATCTAATGAAGGAACCCAACCAAATCCTGGTGTTGAACCAGAAGGGGCAAGCCCAGAGGGTGCTGGTGAATCGGGTGATCAACATACCGGTGGTGAAGAATCTAGTCCAGAAGTTCCGCAAGGTAATCTATCTTCGGAAGGTTAATATATTAATCATCTAAGTATTGAAATGATAAAAAAGAGCCGACATTAATGTCGGCTCTTTTTGTTTCACGTGAAACATATTAGTTGATAGTGGGATATAAAAACTAATAAAATCAGATAAGCGTAGATGAAAACAAAAACGGTGCATTAACTAATTAGTTAATGCACCGTTTTTGGAGACAGTTTTGGAGACAATTCAAGTAAATTAATCTCGTATTGTGCCTAATTAATCTTAATAAAAGCCTTTTAAATCAACGATTGTGGGAGTTTTTTATTCCCATTCAACAGTTGCAGGTGGCTTAGCTGTAATATCGTAGACTACACGGTTGATGTTAGCAACTTCGTTAACGATACGACGTGAGATTTCTTCAAGAATATCCCATGGCAACTTCGCGAAATCAGCAGTCATTCCATCAACAGATGTGATGGCACGAACAGCGATTGTGTAATCGTAAGTACGGATATCTCCCATAACCCCAACTGAACGAACGCCAGTTAGAACTGTGAAGTATTGCCATACATCACCATCAAGACCATTCTTGGCGATTTCTTCACGCAAGATTGCATCTGATTCACGGACGATTTCTAGCTTATCTTCTGTAATGTCACCAAGAACACGAATTCCAAGTCCAGGACCTGGGAATGGTTGACGCCAAACAACATCGTGAGGCATACCCATCTTTTCACCCAAGTTACGAACTTCGTCCTTGAACAAAGTGTTCAAAGGTTCGATCAACTTGAATTGCATGTCATCAGGCAATCCACCAACATTGTGGTGTGACTTGATTGTTTGTGCAGTTTCAGTTCCAGATTCAATAACGTCAGTGTACAACGTTCCTTGAGCCAAGAAGTCGATTCCATCAAGCTTAGTTGCTTCTTCATCGAAGACAGCGATAAATTCATTACCAATCAACTTACGCTTCTTTTCAGGATCAGAAACACCAGCAAGCATGTTTAGGAAACGTTCTTGAGCATCAACCTTGACGATGTTCAAACCGAACTTACCACCAAGAAGTTCCATAACTTCTGCAGCTTCGTTCTTACGCAATAGACCGTGATCTACGAAGATACAAGTTAGTTGGTCTCCAATTGCACGTTGCAAAAGAACCCCAACAACAGATGAATCAACACCACCAGAAAGACCAAGAAGAACCTTCTTGTCACCAACAGTTGCACGAATATCTTCGATTTGTTCGTTGATGAAGTCTTCCATAGACCAGTTACGGTTTGCCTTAACGGCCTTTTCTACGAAGTTTTCCAACAATTGCATACCGAAGACACTGGCTTCAGTTTCAGGGTGGAATTGAACTCCGTAAAGGTTGCGTTCGCGGTTTTCCATTGCGGCAAATGGTGTGTTTTCTGATGTTGCAACAGCCTTAAATCCTTCTGGAATGCTCTTGATAACGTCACCGTGTGACATCAAAACAGTTTGACGTTCAGGTGTACCAGCAAACAACAATGTTTCTGGGTCGATGATGTCTACTTCAGTTTCACCGTATTCTGATGAACTATCGGCAGGAACAACTTCTCCACCAGGCAACATGTGTGCCATCAATTGCATACCATAACAAACACCTAGGATTGGAAGTCCTAGTTCAAAAATTTCAGGATCAATGGTGAAAGCACCCTCTTCATATACAGAGTTTGGCCCACCGGAGAAGATAATTCCCTTTGGGTTGATTTCTTTAATTTCTGCAGCCGTTAACTTGTGTGAACGAAGTTCTGAGTAAACTCCCAATTCACGGACACGACGTGAAATTAATTGGTTGTATTGTGAACCGAAGTCCAAAACCAAAATACTATCATGTTGTTGTGCGTTCGCCATAGTGATCTCCTTTTTAAATATTGTTTAACATTATACGTGAGAACTAACAATAATCAACCGTTAAACGATTAGAAACTTCCCATAATTGGGTGTAAGTGGTATAGGGTGATTGTTAACGATTAATGAGCCCATCTGTGATAGATGACGCCTTACTATCATTATACATACTTTTAGATATGTTTCCATTGTTAAGCATAGATAGTAAAACAATATCTCGGCGTTCTTTTACCAAGTCTGGATTAGTGTATAAATCAAAGTTTGCTGGGCTTTGTCCTATTCCAGCAATGGTTGCTTGTTGTGCTAATGTAAGTTCAGAAAGTGGCTTATCATAGTATAGATTAGCTATGGTTTGAGCACCGTATGAATTGTGCCCTTCGTAAAGTTTGTTCACATAGTATTCAAATAACTGGGGCTTACTGTACTCACGTGTGATTTTAAGTGCTAAGTAAATCTCTTGAATCTTTCGTGTGATGGTTTGATCTGACGCGTCCGTTGAAAAAACAGTCAGCTTGACTAATTGTTGTGTAATAGAAGATCCACCACGGGGCGTTCCCTGACCAAATAACGCAGCGATATTAGAGATGATTAATGCTTTAATACCACTTCGATTAAGCCCATTATTTGTCGGGAAGGTCGCGTCTTCTGTGGCCATAACGGCTTGTTGATATGTTTTTGGAATTTTATCTACTTTAATGTAATCTTGCTTGCCTGTCTCATTTGGTAAGGCACGCAATTGATTTTCGGTAATGGTTGGTGCTTGACTGACGGTGTAACCGACGAATCCAGTTACGGCAATCAAGATAATAATGAAAAGTTGGAATAGTCTTTTAAAGATGCGCTTTGAACGCTTTTTTGTTTGTTTTTTAGTCATATGTTTATCCTCTTATAGGTGAGTATGTCCCTAATGTAAGGCAGGTTACTTTTAATTGCAATAAGCTCAGTGACTTTTACAGAAAATGCAAACATTTTTAACGGTGGGCATGGTAGAATGAACCCAACAACCGATATTGAAATATCAGTCAAAGAAAGGCTTTTGTAGAACGAAATGGCAGAACAATATAAGAAAACAAATTACCGTGCAAAGAACAGTGCAAACAACAAAACAAATAACTTCCGTGGAAAGCGCCCACAAGGAAAGCCAAACCCTAACGATGTAAAAGTTGAAGTGGGTGACAAGCTATTAATTACGATTAAGCGTTTGGGTATTAATGGAGAAGGAATTGGATACTACAAGCGTAAGATTACGTTTATTCCTGGTGCCTTGCCTGGGGAAGTTGTTGATGTACGTGTTACAGAAGTAACGCCAAAGTACATTCAAGCAGAAATTCGTAAGTTTAAGCAAAAGTCTGAAGACCGTGTAGAGCCGATGGATGATCAATCTATTGGTGGAGTGGAATTGGCGCACTTAGCGTATGACAAGCAACTTGAATTTAAAGAAGATGTGATTCGTCAAGCGTTGGAAAAGTACCAACCACGTAACTACACACGCTACAAGATCTTGCCTACTATTGGGATGGATAACCCAGTTGGTTACCGAAACAAAGCACAATTCCCAATTCGTGAAGTTAAGGGGAAGTTGGCCGTTGGGATGTACCGTCCTAACTCACATGAGTTGGTTGATTTACCGGAAATTTCAACACAAAATCCAATCACTTTGAAGGTTGTCCGCACATTGCGTGACATTATCGAAAAGTTGGATATGTCTGTTTATAATGAAAAGAAAAATACAGGAAGCATCAAAACTTTGGTTGCACGTATTTCTCAATCAACAGGTGAAGTACAAGTAACCATCGTGACTAATGGTCATGAATTCCCGAAGCAAGATGCATTCTTGGACGCTGTTGAGGCAGAATTGCCAGAAGTTGTTTCTGTGCACCAAAACGTAAACCCAGGTAAGACATCACTTGTTTGGGGTGATGAAACTGATTGGGTTTGGGGTAAGGATTACATCACTGAAACAATTAACGGTAAGACTTTCAAGTTGTCACCTCGTGCCTTCTTGCAAATGAACCCTGTGCAAACTGAACGTTTGTACAAGGAAGTGATTGACGCCTTGGATTTGAAGCATGCCGATAAGTTGATTGACGCGTACTCAGGGGTCGGAACTATTGGAATTACATTGGCAGACAAGGCTGGTGAAGTTCGTGGAATGGATACAATCTACGAAGCCGTTGAAGACGCGAACGAAAACGCAGCGGACAACGGACTAGAAAATGTTAAGTATGAAGTTGGTGAAGCAGAATACTTGATTCCAGAATGGCAACAAGAAGATTGGATTGCGGATGCTATGGTAGTGGACCCGCCTCGTACAGGTTTGGGATCACCATTGCGTAAGACGATCATGCAAACAAAGCCAGAGAAGTTTGTCTATGTTTCATGTAACGCATCTACATTGGCACGTGACTTAGTTGAATTGAGCATGATTTATGATGTTGATTACATTCAATCAATCGATATGTTCCCACAAACAGCCCGTTGGGAAGGAATCGTTAAGTTTACACTTCGTCAATAAGACAAAGGAGTTCGCCTGATGACTAAAGTGAGTAATGAACAAATTTTTCGTGTCGCGCAAGTGGTGTTAGCTGAAAAAGGGTATGACCATGCCCGATTGGCTGAAATTGCCCGACGTCTAAATATTAGTGCGCCTGCTTTGTATAAACATTTTCCAAATAAGGAAGGCTTATACGATGCAGCATTACAAAATTGGATTGATCGTATTGATGCACCTGGTTTCGAAATGAATCAACGTGCAGCACCCGATGAACGACTAACAAGGTTACACGATTGGCTATGGCAATTAGTTGAGCGTCGTGTGCACGCGTTTGCTGAAAAACCAGCCATGACAAGATTGTATGAAACGAAATTAGTTACTCAAGAAGTTTTGGTGAATGAACGCATGCAATCATTTGCTGAAAGTGTGGAACGAATCATGGCATGGGATACATTCCGACAACAACGGGGTTTGTTAATCATGCAGACGTTTTTGCCGTTCTTCCATCCGTATTTTGCCCACAGTTGGGAAGATGCTTTGTTTAAAACATTGTTTGAATCAACCTGGATTGAGATTCAGCCTATCTTGATTCAAGATGGTGTCATTGAGGCAGCAGTCGATCGTCCTAAAATTTAATTGCATAATAAAAGCCCTGTAGCGTTGCTACAGGGCTTTTATCTTTTCATGAATACTAACATTAAATTACTGATTAGTGGGCTGAGATAGACGCTCAGGCTTAATCATCATAGTTTGCGCGAAGGATACGCATAGCGTTTAGTACGGCTAATACCGTTACTCCAACATCAGCGAATACGGCTTCCCACATCCCGATAACACCAAAGGCTCCAAGGGCTAAGAAAATTCCCTTAACAGCTAGTGCAAATACAATGTTTTGTACAACAATTTGACGTGTCTTACGAGCAATCTTCATAACAGTTGCAATGCGTGAAGGCTTATCATCCATGATAACTAGGTCGGCAGCTTCAATGGCGGCATCAGAACCCAAACCACCCATGGCAATTCCTACATCGGCTTGCATCAAGACAGGGGTATCATTGATTCCGTCACCAACGAACGCAACCTTTTTGTTTTCTGCTTCTTTGGCTTGCAATGCTGTAATTTCAGTTACCTTGTCCGCAGGTAGGAGATTTGTTTTAACGTCATCCAAACCAAGTTGCTTTGCAACGGTCGTTCCAACCGCTTGGTTGTCACCTGTTAACATAACTGTGTTTGTCACACCTTGTTGGTGTAATGACTTAATGGCAGCTTTAGCATCTGATTTTGGTTGATCAGCGATAACAATGTGTCCCCAGTAAACGCCATCAACAGCGACGAATACTGTGGTACCAGCTGAATCAAGTTCTTGTTCTGGTAGTCCAATTGCGGCCAATGCCTTGTTGTTTCCAACAACGACTTGGCGGTCGTTAACCACGGCGCTAATTCCATTTCCAGCAGTTTCGACTGTTTCAGTAATTTGGTAAGCGGCTAGGTCCCTAGTAAAGCTCTTTACAATTGAGCGTGCAATTGGGTGCGTTGATGCTTGTTCCACCGCAGCTGTGTAGCCAAGCAAATCTTCCTCTGTGACACCATCAACAGGTACAATTTCGCGAACAGTAAAGCGACCTTCTGTCAAAGTTCCAGTCTTATCAAAGACAACTGTATCAACATTGTTTAGGGCTTCTAGATAGTTACTTCCCTTGATCAAGACACCGTGTTGAGAAGTGGCTCCTAGACCAGCGAAGAAGGCAAGTGGCACTGAAAGTACCAATGCACAAGGACATGAGATAACCAAGAATACTAAGGCACGAGATGTCCATAGTGACCATTCACCACCAAAGAAAATAGGGGGAACGATTGCTAATAGAAGCGCCGCAACAACGACTACAGGTGTGTAAATACGTGAGAACTTTGTGATGAACTTTTCAGTATCAGTCTTCTTTTCACTGGCATTTTCCACCAAGTCCATAATTTTAGCAACAGTTGAATCAGCGTATACCTTTGTTACTTCCAACAACAATGTTCCATTGTCATTGATAGAACCACTTAGGACATCATCGCCTGCTTTAACAGCTTGTGGCATTGATTCACCTGTAAGTGCAGCTGTGTTCAAGTTTGATGTACCATCAATAACTGTTCCGTCCAACGGTACTTTTTCACCAGGCTTGATTTGAATAATGTCGCCAATTTTAATTGTTTCAGGTGCAACTTCTTTAAATCCGTTTTCTGTTTGTAGATTAGCGTATTCAGGCTTTACAGAAAGCAATTCTGTGATTGAACGCTTTGAACGATCAACAGCTGCATCTTCAATGATTTCCCCAACAGAGAAGAACAACATAACAGCGATTGCTTCAGGATAATCACCTAAGATTAAGGCACCAATTGTGGCAATACTCATCAAAGTATTTTCATCAAAGAAGTCACCTTTCAAGATGTTACGAACGGCTTTAAGAACCACTCCACCTCCAGCAAAAACATAGGCGACTAAGAAAATGGCAATACTTAGTGCGTTTTTCGGCATCATCACTGCCAAGATTGTTAGCACTGTCGCTGCAATTAACAGAGACGCGCGTTTTTTATTTTCAGCATCTAAACGTAAATTCTTCATAATGTAACTCCTCCTCTTATATGAAAGTTTTATCATATGATAAGTTTATCATATGAGTTGAGAAATTCAACCCAATTTGAAAATTGTTTTTTGCAAAATATGCTAGAATATAAAAATAAGTTAACATGAAGAGGGAGAAACAATGACAGAACTAAGCCCTGTAAATAAATTATCAGACACAGATGTAAATGGCATTCGTGATATTTTTAAATTGCTAAGCCATCCAATGCGTCTACAAATCATCTACATGTTGGAACAACAAACAATGAACGTTGGTGAAATTGTTGAGAGACTGGGATTAGAACAGTCTGCAGTATCACATCAATTAACACTATTACGAAAAGGACATCTAATTTCAACTTGTCAGATTGGTAAGATTGTTTGTTATTCATTGAATGATAAACACATTTTGGACATTGTAAATGAAGCATTAGAACACACACAACACATACACGATGGTGCGGATCAAACATGCCATACCCCAGAAGATAAATAATAAACATATCTATAGAAGACAGAGCAAGTTAAGTGACTTACATATATAGAAGCCAATTGACAGGAGAAAACAAATGACAATTCACTCAATATTTAAACTAATCACTACGGTGTTCTTATTACTAATGTTTTTTGTTTATCGTGATGTGTTAATTTTACAAATCATTGCATGGTCTTTGTTTGTTATCAATTTATTAATGCCAACAAAGGTATGGGAACATTTGGAGAAAAAATGGCGCAACTAAGTTGTGGACTGAATTGAAAAATAACCAATACATTGATTAGCAAGTGAGGTGTGAATATGAAGACAGAAGACGTTTTAACTTTAATTCAAGAAAGTGCCCTCGGATTAGACACGAAACAGTACCCTAATCTGGCGCAGATTTTTATCACATTTTATGCAGAAAAAGACAAAAATATTCAAGGCGCGTTAGCGCGCTTGAATTATGCCTTAGGGCAATATCAATGGGATAATCAATTCAAAGGACCTGACTTCATTTCTAAAATTAGATTAAGTATCAAGCAAGTCCAAAATGTCCGCCATGGTGTTGGCATGAGTGCAGCTATGCTCCCTATCTGGTTTGGCCATTAGAAGCATCAACAATCATATATAGATATAAAAAAAGACCTGATAATTATCAGGTCTTTTTTGTTTCACGTGAAACATTAAATTTCAAAGGCATTCAAGAAGCGTTGAATACGCTCTGTAGGATGATTAAAGAATTCCTCAGGCTTGCCGTCAAATGTAATTGCACCGTCTTCTAGAAATAGAATACGATCAGCGGCCATTTCAGCAAACTTCATATTATGTGTTACTAAAATCATTGATTGATTATCTTGAGCCATTTGCTTCAAAATACGTAAAATGTGTGCTTCCATTTCTGGATCCAGTGCAGAAGTAGGTTCATCTAATAAGAGGTATTTTGGTTGCATCGCTAATGCACGCGCAATGGCAATACGTTGTGTTTGTCCACCAGATAGTTGGTAAGGATAACGATCTGCAGTGTCCGCTAAACCAACATGTTCTAGTAACTTCATTGCTTCTGCTTCCGCAGCTGCTTTATCTTTTTTCAAGACATGAACAGGTGCTTCAATCATATTACCTAAAATTGTTAGGTGATCAAACATACGGGGTTGTTGAAAGACCATACCGGTTTGGCGACGCACCCATAATTTAGTATCAGTCGCGATTGGTTGATCAAAATCAATTACTTTGTCATCGATGGTATATAGACCAGTTTCAGGACGTTCCAATAGGTTTAGAGAACGTAATAGCGTTGACTTACCAGAACCAGAAGGTCCAACAATCACAGTCGTCTCATCAGGATTAAATGATACATTGATATCTTTTAATGCTTGGTGTTCCGTATACGTCTTGTTAACATTTTCTAGTTGTAACATATTATTTGGCTCCCTTCACAAATCGGTCAGCACGACGTTGTAGGTAACGTTGTGGAATAGATAGAATGGTTACGAACAATGCGTAAATAGCGGCTACCAATAGGTACATTTGTAGTGGTTCAAAGTTTACGGCTGCTAATTGTTGTGATAGGTAGAACATCTCCACAATTGTTACAACAGATGCCAATGATGTGTCTTTAACAAGTGAAATAAATGAGTTTGCTAAGGTAGGAATTGAGATACGAGCCGCTTGTGGCAAAATGATACGACCAAAAATTTGTTGGTCAGTCATTCCAAGGGCTTCTGCAGCTTCACGTTGTGTATCGGGAACAGATGCAATTGCGGCACGCAAGGATTCACTCGCATAAGCACCGGTGTTTAACGAGAAGACTGCAATAGCAGATCCCCAAGGTGATGGTTGAAGCCAAGGTAATCCCAACTTAGGTAATCCGTAGAAAACAACAAACAATTGTACCAACATAGGCGTTGAACGGAAAATCCAAACATAGAACTGTAATAGATAGTCTACGACGGTCCAACCAAATTTACGCCAACCAACTAATGTTGGTGTGTAAGAACGGAAAATCCCCACAAAAGAGGCAATAATTAACGCGAAAACAAAAGAAATTAAGGCTAGAGGAATCGTGTACTTTAGACCAGCCACAATCAATTGAGGGGCGTAGGTTGCAATAAAATCAAACATGGAACATCCTTTCTGTGGGGAAATGCAAATAAAAAAGCGCCAGGCGTCGGTTAATGTGACGGCTAGCGCTTGAATACGAGATTATGATTGGATCATCAAATAACCTAACGTATGCTTACGCTAGGCTAGGACAAATAATGAATGATGACATTAATTGACGCATGATGGTTCCTCACTTGGTTTCGTATATTTAGAAATGATTTGTTGGACTCATTATAAGTAAGTTAGGATATAAAATCAAGAACAAAATAGTTGAAAAAGTAGGTTTCCCTAGCTCTTTTTGTATGCTATATTGAAGTTATTACTTTTTGTAAGTTTTTTAACAAGCAAAAAAATTAAGTAAAGGTGGTAACTACCATGGTTACGTTTTATCATAAGAGTCGTCGATGTTTGAAGAATAATTTAACAGGATGTTGTTGCTAATTTTAGCGAGCCAATTAATGTCAAATTAGTCTTAAAAATCGAGGAGAAATCAAATGAATAAAATTGTACGTGGTGTGACCGGAATCGTTATTGCTGGAGCTGTTATTGCCGGAGGTGTTTGGGCAGTCTCATCTGGGGACAAGGCACCTAAGGAAACAGGATTTAAAGCGGAACTAGCTAAGCCTGATACACTAACAGTTGGATTAGAAGGAACATACGCGCCATTCTCATTTAAAGATAAGAGTGGAAAGTTGACTGGATTCGAAGTTGAATTAGCAGAAGCAGTTGCTAAGGAAATGGGATTGAAAACAGAATTCGTTGAAACAAAGTTTGAATCACTAATCGCAGGTTTGGATGCAAACAAGTATGACGTAATCATGAACAACATGGGTGTTACGCCAGAACGTGAAAAGAACTACCTATTTGCCAATAACTACTTATACTCACCTGCTATTTTGATTGTGCAAGATGGTTCAAACATCAAGCAACTTTCTGATATTAAGGGGAAAAAGGCAGCGCAAACAACATCTTCTAACTATGGACAATCAGCTTTGAAGGCTGGAGCTGAAATTGTTGCTTCACCAGGATTCGCTGAATCACTTGAATTGGTTCAAAATGGTAAAGCTGACGTCACAGTGAATTCAGATGATTCATGGAGTGTCTACAAGAAGGCACACCCTGACACAAAGCTAGTTGCTATTGAAACAAAGGATGTTGATCTTGCTGGAGCAGCTCCTATGTTGAATAAGAAGAACGAAGCTTTGGCAGCTGAAATTAACAAGGCTGAAAAGAGCGTTCGCGAAAGCGGCGAAATGGCAAAGTTGTCAGAAAAGTATTTTGGTAAGAACTTAACTGAAGCACCAAAGGACTAATTGGCCACGCCAGATTAATAATCTAAATAAAGTGATAGCACTAGAAATTTAATTTCTGGTGCTATTTTTAATTACTTGTGATATTGATTTCATTTATAATCTGACGTAATTACATTCAATAGTATCCTTTTTCTTCTATAAAGAAGGTATACTGAATAACGAAATATGTTGGAGGAACAAATAATGACTGTAAAAGATTTTTTGAAATTTGTAGAAGTACAATCATTGATCGCTAGTGCATTGCCTTTGATTTTGGCGAACTTATATACTGCGACAATGTATCATACGATTAATCCCTTGTATGCAATTCTGTTCGCATTGGTCGCATTTGCATTACAAATGGCTGTTAATGTTTGGAATAATTTGCAAGATTTCCGTCATGCTGTAAGTGACGATTGGAAAAATGGTGAAAATAATATCGTTGGAAGTGCTGGTATTAGTTTGAAGACTGGGATGATTATCCTACTTGGACTAACTGGATTTGCTGGTATTACAGGATTGTGGTTGGTATCTCAAGTTGGTCTACCATTATTATGGATGGGAATGATTGGCTTCATTGTGGCATTTTGGTATGCAGGTACGCCATTACCACTATCGCGTACGCCATTTGGGGAATTAGCCAGTGGATTAACGATGGGATTCTTGATTTTCTTGGCGGCTACCTATATTAATGTGACACCAATGATGGATTGGTCAGTAGTTGGTAATGCGGCGTTGGCCTCAGCTATTTGTTGGTTTGCCATTGCCAATATTATGTTGGCTAATAATATTTGTGATTACGACGAAGATGTTGCGGAAGAACGTCACACGTTAGTTTGGTATTTAGGAAAAGAAAAAGCATTACGCTTATTTTGGATTATTTATGTCGTTGGGTATGTCGCTTTAGTAAGTGCAGTTATCTTTGACGTCTTGCCATGGCCAGCATTATTAGGATTAGTATCTGTACCTTTGGTTTACAAAAACACCAAGGCCTTCCAAGCAGATCCACATAAGGCACGCACATTTATTAATGCAATTAAAAATGCGGTCTTAATTTCAGTAACCGTTGCACTTAGTTTGGTAGTGGCACTCTTTATCTAAAAGTATCCACATTTGTGGATAACTCTGTGGAAAAGGTGTGTATATCCTGTGGATTACTGTGGAAAACTCGTTAGTTATCCACAGATAGGCAGGATAACTAAAAATTTTCATTAAAAGAGTGTCCGTTAGATTTCTTAACGGACACTCTTTTAATATAGTTTGTTTGGTAACCAACGAAAGATCCTTTTTATGATTGTGAGAAGGGGGATATTCGGACGCAGGAAATAGTAGCGAATTTCATGCTATAATTAACGACAAATGTTATGAAAGAATATATGGGGACTGAAAATGCAAAATGTAACACATTCTAAGACCTTTTATTGGACATTAGAAATCTTAGCGATTGCGACTCTATTTTGGGTATTGTCACAATTAGGGTTTATCTTAACGCCAATGGGGCAATTTATTGGTGGGGTATTCGTCCCACTACTTATTTCAGGATTTTTGTACTACTTAATGAATCCAATTGTGGAATTAATCTGTAAGGTTCCGCTAGGGAAGTACAAAGTTCCACGTGGAATTAGTATTACAATCGTGATGCTATTATTCTTAGGCATTATTGTTTTCGCGGTGGGGTCATTTATTCCAACGTTGGCAGAACAAGTCTCTCGTTTGCTAGCTAGTGTGCCGCAATATGTGCATAAGACACAAATGTGGTTTGATAGCCTAAGTCGTGAAACTTGGTTCCGTGACTACGTTCAAGCAATTGATATGTCTAAGTTACAACAGACAATCGAAAAGTACGGTGAAACAGTTGTGATGGGAACCGCATCTGGTTTCGGTAGTGTGCTGGGGACAGTAACGTCTGTGACGATTGCGGCGATTACAATCCCAGTTATGACCATTTACATGTTGGCTGACGGTAAGAAGTTTGTACCGTTTGCACAACGTGTTATGCCTAAGCGTTTCAGTGGAGATGTGGCAGAATTACTTGGTCGTCTGAACAAGACATTGTCTCGCTACATTAGTGGGCAAGCATTAGAAATGTTATTCGTTGGAGTATTTACAACCATTGGATACATGGTAATTGGACAACGTTACGCGCTATTGTTGGGTGTAATTGCTGGAATTACCAATATGATTCCTTACGTGGGACCATATATCGGATACATCCCGGCCTTGTTTATCGGATTGATGCAAGGTCCAATGGAAGCTGTTTCAATTACAATCGTGGTTTTGATTGTGCAACAAATTGACAGTAATATTTTGTACCCACGTATTATTGGATCAACGCTAAGCATCCACCCGTTGACTATTTTGGTTATTTTGTTGGCGGCTGGAAACATTGCTGGGATTCCAGGAATGATTTTGGCAGTACCTTTGTATGCAGTCGTACGTACGATTGTTGTCTACATCGCAGAAGTGTGGAAGGTTGACCGTCAGTCTAAGGCTGAAGAATCAATTACAAAGTAGTGGTATATCAAGGAGATGACATGCGTTATCTCCTTTTATTTTGTTAAGTTTTCTAACATCTCAAAGGTTAGGAACTTGGTAATTAAGATATAATGAGTTTACTATGTGCTTAATTTAATTGATTTAAAACGATTAAATACATTTTTGAAAAAGAGGTATTACATACAATGAATGGTGAAGAAACAAAGTTGGAACGAGGCCTAAGCGCACGTCACGTTGAGATGATCGCTCTTGGGGGTACAATCGGAACAGGATTGTTCTTAGGAGCTGGACGTTCAATTAGTACAGCCGGACCAGCTATTTTGCTTGTTTACATCATTACAGGACTATTTATGTTCTGGATGATGCGAGCATTAGGAGAACTATTACTAACAGATCCAGATAAGCCTACTTTTGTGGCCTTTATCGAAAAGTACCTAGGAAAGCGTACAGGATTTGTTATTGGTTGGACCTACTGGTTAGGTTGGATCACAATCGCGATGGCCGAAGTAACGGCGATTAGTGCTTACATGAAGTATTGGTTCCCAGACATCCCAGGTTGGATTTGGGCAATTGTCTTCCTAGCGGTCTTGTTCTCAATTAACATTTTTGCAGTTGGCGCATTTGGAGAAACGGAATTCTGGTTCTCAATGATTAAGATTGTGGCTATCTTGGCCATGATCGCAACTGGGGCAATTATGATTGCAACACGTGCTGAAACATCAGCCGGTGTTACAAGCCTATCTAACCTATGGACACATGGCTTCTTCGCTAATAACGGTTCAGGTATCTTGTCAGCTTTCCAAATGGTATTCTTTGCCTTCTTGGGAATTGAATTCGTGGGAATGACAGCTGCCGAATCAAAGGACCCTGACTACGTTATTCCAAAGGCGATTAACTCAATTATTATTCGTATCTTGATCTTCTACATTGGATCATTGATTGCGATTATGAGTATCCAACCATGGATGAACTACAACGCTAACGAATCTCCATTCGTGCAAGTCTTTGCCGGTATTGGAATCACAGCCGCTGCTGGAATCATCAACTTCGTTGTTTTGACAGCTGCTGCTTCAGCTTTGAACAGTGCTATCTTTACAACAGGACGTATGTTGTTTGCTTTGACTAGTCAAGGTGAAAGCAAGAGCCGCTTTGGTCGTTTGAACAAGCGTGCCTTGCCAATGAACGCTCTAGTTGCATCAACATTGTTGATTGGATTAGCTGCCGTAATTAACTTCTTGTTCCCTTCAGAAGCCTTTGAAGTGATTACATCAGTTGCATCAGCTGCCTTTATTGGTATCTACGCAACATTGGTATTCGCTCACGTAAAGTACCGTCGTACAGATGACTTTAAGAATGGTGAAAAGAAGTTCTTGATGCCATTGGCACCTTTCTCTGATTACCTAACACTAGGATTTATGGGAATGGTCTTCTTGGTATTACTATTCACACCAGCAACACAAGTTACAACAATCTTTGCGATTATCTGGTTCGTAGTGATGGCCCTATTGAGCCGTCGTTATGCCAGTAAGTAATTAAAGATCATGAAGAACCTATTGGTAATTACCAATAGGTTCTTTTTATATACGATGCCGGTGAATGCTTTATACATGGTAATTTTAATGCGCATGTTTTACACTAGAATTATATTAAGTAGATGGGGGAACTTGAATATGACAGAACGATTTATTGACCTAAAATATACGCATATTCCAGCAAAAACAGAGGGAATTACACGTAAGTGGCTTGATGTACCTTATATGGATGGGGAGCGCCATGGGATGGATATTTATCTACCTAACACTGGTGAGGGTCCATATCCGGTCATTATTGATATCTATGGTGGTGGTTTATACCGTGGGGAAAAGAGCTCAATGAAGTTAGATGCGTCATTGAAGTTGCTTCGTGAACATGGATACGCAGTCGTAAGCCCAAACTATTCAATGTTGTGGCAAGCGCCTTATCCGACACAAATTCATGAAGTTAAAGCAGCCATTCGTTTCTTACGTGCAAATGCTGCTGAATATCAATTAGACATGTCACGTGTTGCACTTGTTGGAGAATCTTCTGGTGCGCAACTGGCTGTGACGGTTGCTGCGACTGCTAATGTTGACGAAATGATGGATAAGACTTTCGGGGCTTATCGTGAAGAGTCAGAAAAAGTCGATGCTGTCATTGCGTTGTATGGTCCATATGAATTTGACCAATTTGAGAAGCAATTTGCTGAAGAAGGCATTACATCTAAGTTCCCTGAAACTGGTACAGCGATTTCATTCCAAGGACAATTGTTTGGTGAACGCGCACCTAAGGATGTCCCTGAACTCGTTGAAGCATATAACCCAGCAACTTATTTTGCAGCGGGGATGCCAGCGATTCTTGGTTTTGCTGGAACAGCTGATCCAGTCGTTCCATATCACCAAACGGTTAATATGATGACTAGTGCTCGTGCCGTATTAGGTGAAGATAAGACACCATATCATTTGATTGATGGTGGTGTCCATGGACCGGCCAATTACATGACGCCAGAATGGACAGCGGTGAAAGCTGACTTCTTGGCGCAAGAATTAAACCAATAATTAGGAGTACTGATGTTAGCGTTAAAACAATCTATTTTTCACGCCACACCACGACAATTAATGTTCTCATTGATTGTTGATGCGTTGTTTTTAATTTTATTACGACCAAGCACCCCACTATCAATTACGGTTTATATTATTTTCTTACCGGGATTTGATCTTGTATCCGCTGTTGTGAGCTATTGGAATTATGTCCAAGCATATAAGCAGGCCAGCCATGGATAAAGTAAAAGCATGGTTGGCTCCCATTCAAGCCAAATGGGAAAAGTTTGCAACATGGTCGCACTTCCCGCAATTTTTAACGTTTGTGGACCGAGCCCAAGTCGGGATGGTTGCGCCCACGGTTGCATATTATACAATTGTGTCACTAGTCCCATTAATCATGAGTATTGGGGTTATTTTAGGATTTGTTGGGATCAATGTTACTGAAATGAATGCCTTTATCAGCCAACAACTACCAGATACAATCGGAGATGTGTTAATTCCTATCGTTGATTCTGTCTTAAAAGGAAGTGTGAGTGTTCTATCATTTTCAGTTATTGTGGTGATTTGGACAGCAAGTGGAATTCTTTCAACATTCCGTAAAATCTTCAATGACATTTACGGGCGTGAACAAGCTGAAAATGGATTGATTACACGTGTCATGAGTTTCTTATGGTTTATGGGATTCCTTGTGGCCGCCGTAATTATTGGTCTGTTCAGTAGTTTGTTCCCTGCAATTATGAAGAACTTGCCTCATGTTGACGGATGGATTCAGACATTTGCCCAACAAACATGGATTTATGCACTGGTACTTGTTTGGATTATTTTAACGATTTTCAACTATGCTTTACCTGCCGTAAAGATTCGCTGGAAGTCAGTGATTTTTGGTTCAGGTATCGCGGCATTAGGCTTGAGTTTACTAAATGCAGGATTCGGACTCTATGCACAATTTGCGATGCGTAATGTTGATTTCTATCGTTCATTAGGATCATTGTTGGCGTTGTTGATTTACTTCAATTTGGTCGCCACGATTATTGTCATGGGACAAGTCTTTATTGCCTGGTTTGAAACTTTCCAGACAGAGAAAGACGCTAAAAAAGATTCTGTGACGGTTTAGGAATAGATATGTAGACGGGAGGGTCTGATGAAACGAAAATTGCTTCCCCTTATTAATCGATTATTTCCGAAGAAGGTTATTCATTATTTAGTGAATATTGTTGATGATATTCTAAATGAAGATGTCGAACAATTAAACTTAACGGATTTTGAACGCCAAAAATTGCGTGAATACAAACATGCTTTAGTAGATAGTAAAGATTATTATCTGAAAAGTAATTTAGTTTTTGTACAGACAATGTCGCCAGTTATACTTCGTGGTGAGGCAAATTCAGAAGTACAATTTTTGTATTCTGAAATTTTAAGACTTAATCCACAGTTAATGTCACAACGATTAGGAAATGAATTGTTGTTAAAGAAGTTCTTTAGATAAAAAAGAGACTTAGATTTCCGTGTGAAATCTAGGTCTCTTTTGTTTATAGTGATGTTCAAAACATGCATGGGATGTACATTACAGTGAATGCTAGTCTAGCTTGCGTGACAAATGCCAGCGATGCTTGCTAGTATTATAGACGAATCTTCAGATAAGGTAGGTAGGGTAAAGATATGAGTTTTGATCAAGATATGAAGCAATTACGAAAAGACAAAGGGATGACGCAACAAGACCTTGCTGATGCGTTACATGTTAGTCGGCAAACCGTCTCTACGTGGGAAACTGGAAAGAATTATCCGAGTCTGGATGTCTTGAAAAGTATCAGTGATTTATTCGATGTATCTTTCGAACACTTATTATTTGGGGGACATGAAGAAATGGTCAGGAAGCAAGAAAACGTCGCACAAGCGATTGATAATGATGTGAAGTTGAAGGGACGTTATAAGAAAACAACGATTTTCTTGAGCACAATCATATCAATTGTGGTAATTGGATTGATCACACTTGGTGTGGGATACGTGAAGGGGATTGACACAATTGATCGTGTGAATCCATTCTTACAATATAAAACAGGATACGCTAAGTTACCCAGTGAAAAGTATGTTAAGCCGTTTAATAAAACAAATGATGGGTACTGGACAGAGTGGTTCGCAGATGATGACATGGGAACAGAATGGACAAAATTAACCTTGGCGACTGGAATGAACCCTGGTATCAAGGATCCGTATGTTATGGCATATCATAAGGGTAGTTATGTCAAAGAGGCGCGCATTGTTCCAGGTGCTGTGATTAGTCAGATGAGTAAGCATAATGCAGATACCGTTCGTGAGTATTTCGAGACAGGATGGGGTTCCAAAGAATTGAAAGATGAAAGCCAAAAATTAAACAACCAAATTCATTTAGGAAGTGTAATTAGTCAGATACGTAGGCTTAATGTAGAAAAAATTCGTGAGTATTTCGAGACAGGATGGAATTCAAAAGGATGGGACTACGAAAGCCAAAAATTAAATAACCGAATTCATTTAGGAAGTGAAATTAGTTCGGCGGTGTTTCCTGGACATATGGAGAGTGATGACGAAGAACAAGATAATAAAGATGATTTTGATAAATTAGAGAAAAAATCATCCGAAAAGAAATAGTGGTTAAAAAAGACCCTGACACCATTTATACAATGGTGTCAGGGTCTTTTTATATATTCTTTAAGTGATAAACGCTTAGCTAGGTGTGTTTTCAGCTTCGGCCTTTACACGTTCTTGCCATTGTTCATCAAATTCAGCCAAAATATCGCGGGCATCATCTGTTGTCTTAGTTTCCATCAACGCAACACGCAAATCTGACGCGTATGAGAAACCACGAACATAAATCTTGAAGAAGCGCTTTAGCTTTTGGAAGTTAGTAGGACCAAATTCCTTATCGAATTCATCGTGCAAGTCTAATTGTAGACGTAGCAAAGCTAATGATTCTTCAAGCGTGTGTTCTGTTGGTGTATCTTCAAATGTATATGGATCTTCAAAGACACCACGACCAATCATGATTCCGTCGATACCAGGGTGTTCCTTGGCTAGTGCCAAACCTTGTGCACGGTCTTTAATGTCTCCATTGAATTGAATCAATGTGTTTGGTGAAATTTCATCACGCATCGCAAGGATTTCATCGATGTATTCGTAATGGGCTTCAACCTTTGACATTTCCTTACGTGTACGTAGGTGAACAGTCAATACTTGAACATCTTGCTTCAATAGGAATGGAAGCCATTCGCGGAATGTATCAATCTTATTGAATCCAAGACGTGTCTTAACAGAAACAGGTAGACCGGCTAGCTTAGCAGCTTGAATTAATTCCGCAGCCTTTTCAGGGTTACGAATCAAATCTGAACCACCACCGTTTTTGATAACAGTTGAGTCTGGGCAACCCATGTTGATATCAACAGCTTCAAATCCACGTTCTTTCAAATCAGCGACTCCAAGTTCGAAGTCGATTGGACGATCGCCCCAAAGTTGAGCGATTGGAATTGAATGTTCTTCAGGGACAAAACAAAGACGTCCTTGAACAGTGAACTTAGCCTTAGGGTGTGACATACTACGTGCGTTTGTAAACTCAGTGTAGAATGCTTCTGGTGCGGCGGCTTGTGCCACAACACGACGGAATACTGTATCAGTAACAGCTTCCATTGGTGCTAGGGTGAAGAAAGGCAATGTTTCAATGCCTTCAACTTCGGGATGGTTTTGTGCTGCATCAACAATATTTTGCCAATAAGCAGATTTTGCTTGAACCATGGGAATATCCTTTCGGGATTGTATAGGTTAGTGTGGTTCGATCTACCACAACAAACTGGGGTACTTACTAATATAAAGACTTAAAAATAAATGTCAAATACGAGGCCTATATATAGGAACAAAGTGTTTTGGCTCATGTCAGGAAACCTTTCATTTATATATGATTTGGCTATTGAAACGGTGTAATAAGGCTCGTTTTAAGGTTGGTTTATTAATATATAGGAGTAAAGTTAACGTGACTGAATAGGGAGGACGAAACATTGAAAGAATATCAAAAGCCGCTCAACGATGTTCTGGTTGACTATAAAGTTGACCCAGAAACAGGTTTGGACGCGCAACAAGTCGAAATGCATCGTAAAGAATACGGCGCAAATACGTTCGTAGAACCCGCAAAGCCATCGCTAGCACGCAAGATTTTGATAAGTTTGAATGACGTCGCAACAATCATTTTGTTGGTTGCGGCTGTGATTTCATTTATCACTGCCTACATGGAGAATACTGGGAATTACTTTGAAAGTATGTTGATTATCGGGATTGTGATCATCAACTCAACGCTTTCAATTGTACAAGAAGGTAAAGCCGAGAGTTCTTTGGCTGCCTTACAAGGGTTGAACAAGTCAAAAGTGAAGGTATTACGTAATGGTAAGCCTGAATTTATCGATGGCGATGACATCGTGGTTGGGGACATTCTGTTGATTGATAACGGAAGTTCAATCGCCGCTGATGCGCGTTTGATTGATTCTGCTGAATTACAAGCCGAAGAATCACCTTTGACTGGGGAAAGTGTGCCCGCAACTAAGAACGCTGATGTTGTATTGTCAGGGGATGTTGATTTGGGTGAACGTGCCAACATGGTTTACCGTGGTACAACCATTGTTAATGGACATGCTCGTGCCGTTGTTACAGGCGTGGGAATGCAATCAGAAATGGGAATCATTGCTGGTCTGTTGAACAGTGAAGCTAAGACACCATTAACACCATTGCAACAACGATTGGTACAACTGGGAAAGAACATCTCAATTATCGCCGTTATTTCAGCGGCATTTGTGATGGCATTGGGACTATACCAAGGAATGGACTTGATGCACATCTTCCTAACAGCTATTTCATTGGCTGTTGCCGTGGTGCCTGAAACATTGGCCGTTATTGTGACCATGACGTTGGCACTGGGTGTGCAACGTATGGCGAAGAAACATGCCATCATCCGTCGTCTACCAGCTGTTGAAACATTGGGAACGACAAGTGTTATTGCGTCTGACAAGACGGGAACACTAACACAAAACAAGATGACTGTTCGTGAAGTATGGGCAAACGAAAACAACCATCTAACATACCTTGATAATGGTATGGATGCATCTGCAGAAAACGTATTGTCTATTGCTGCGATTTCTACAAATGTTGATGTACGTGAAGTTGAAGGTGAGACTGTATATGATGGTTTGCCAACTGAAGTTGCGATTGTTCGTGCCATGCAACCTGTTAAGCCACGTACTGAATTGTTGAAGGAATGGCCAGTTGTGGACCAAATTCCATTTAACTCAACAAAGAAGCGTATGACTACTGTTCACCAAGATCCAGATGGTGGATTCGTTGCGATTACAAAGGGTGCCTTTGACGTGTTGTTGCCAATGGTTGAAAATGGTGACAAGGAACGTGCCTTAGAAATTAACAAGGGATTTGGACAAGACGCATTACGTGTTTTGACGATTACTGCAAAGCACTTTGATGAGATGCCAGCGGAACCAACAGCTGAATTCTATGAACAACACCTATCATTGATCGGTTTGATTGGAATTATCGATCCACCACGTCCAGAATCTGCACCAGCCGTTGCTAAGGCAGCTGCCGCAGGAATTAAGACAGTGATGATTACCGGTGACCATTTGGAAACTGCCAGTGCAATTGCCCGAGAAATCGGTATCATGCGTGACGGTGACAAGGGAATGACTGGGGCCGAATTGGCTGAATTGTCAGATGATCAATTGGACGAACGTGTTAAGGAATACGCGGTGTATGCTCGTGTGACACCAACAGACAAGATTCGTATCGTTAAGTCATGGCAACGTAATGGTGCAATCATTGCGATGACCGGAGACGGAGTTAACGACGCCCCTGCTTTGAAGGCGGCGGATGTTGGTATCTCAATGGGTGAAACTGGAACAGACGTGGCGCGTGGCGCTTCAGACATTATTTTGACAGACGATAACTTCGCCACAATTGTGGATGCGGTATCTGAAGGTCGTGGTGTTTACGTGAAGGTTCGTAAGACAATCAACTTCTTGTTGAGTGCGAACATGTCTGAAATCTTGGTAATCATCATTGCAATGTTGCTAGGATGGGGATCACCATTGTTGCCAGTGCACTTGTTGTTCATCAACTTGGTATCTGACGGACTTCCAGGGTTTGCCTTGAGTCGTGAACCAATGTTAACGAATGTTATGAACCAACCACCAATGGACAAGGATGAAAAGTTGTTCGCGGATGGATTGGGTAAGCAAATTGGATTGAACGCAATCTTGTTCATGATTGTAACCTTGCTAGCTATCTGGGTTGGTCGTGATATGACACTTGGTGGTATGTTGCCATCAGCCGAAATTGGTCAAACAATGGCCTTTATCGTCTTGTCATTGACATCAATCTTCCACGTATTCAATATTCGTTCGGAGAAGTCATTGTTTACAAATAAGTACTCAGATAATCCAACATTGGTTAACATGGCGTTATTGGCAACGGTTATTACATTGGTCATTGCCTTGATTCCACTAACTGCTGGACTATTTGGTTTGACACAATTGTCAATTATGCACTGGGTTGTTGTGGCAATCTTGTCATTGATTCCAACGGTTGTGCTAGAAGTATGGAAGCAAATTCAACCATCATTCTTCCGTGTTTAATTCGTAAAGATGATGAATTGACTTATTAACATATGAATATAAAAGAGTGAAAGATGTCGTCTTAGGACTAGCACTTTCACTTTTTTTATGTCCACAAATGCCTATAACACTGTATTTTCAATGTTTGTGAAATTTGTGTAGATTTAATGTGGACATTCATTGTCTTTAAATGTAAAATGTTAAACAGCATAAAAGATGAGGAGGCAGACTATGCAACTGAAACAAAGTTTTGAGGAAGCAATTTGTATTGTGTTATTACTAGCAGCAGAGAAAACACGTGATCGTCGTATGAATAGTGCGGAGATTGTGGAGAAGCTAGGAACATCGCAAAGCTACATCAAAAAAATATTAGGTCAATTAGTACATGCCAATATCATCAGTTCTGGTGCTGGAAAAAATGGGGGTTTTTTCATCAACAAAGCACTAGAAGAATTAACGTTGCTTGATGTGTATTATGCGATCGAAGGTCGTGAGACGATGTATCGTCCAAAGCACATTGCAGATCGTTTTGTGAGTGACAAGCATTATATTCGGGAGAAGGAAGCAGACATTGTTCAAATCTTTAATGATGCAGAACAAGCCTATTGTGAGAAGTTATCAACATTTAAGTTGTCTAACATTCTAGATGTAGACGGGGACGTAATGAAGAAAGTGAGGCAGCCATGAGCATGCTAAAAGAAGAACTAGGTAAGGTAAAAAAGAATCGTTTGTTGATGATTACTTTGATTGTGGTTATGTTAATCCCATCAATTTATTCAACAATTTTCTTGAAGTCAATGTGGGATACATATGAACGCATGGATAGTTTTCCTGTTGCCGTTGTTAACCACGACAAGCCTGCCGAAAAAGAAGGTAAGCAAGTTAATATTGGTGAAGAACTAACAAAGACTTTGGAAACAAGCGATGATATGGACTTTAATATCATGAGCGCTGAAGAAGCAAGTGAAGGACTAGATGCTGGTAAGTACTACATGGCCATCACTATTCCAGAAGACTTCTCATCTGATTCATTGACAGTGATGGATAAGAATCCTAAGCCAATGAACTTAACTTATGAAACAAGTGCTGGTCACAACTTTACAGCCTCAAAGTTCTCTGAAATTGCTGCAGGTCGTATCAAGGCTCAAGTACAAGAAAAGGTAACACACACGTATGCACAAACTGTGTTGAGCCAATTCAAGAAGGCTGGAGTTGGTTTGCAACAAGCTGGGGATGGTGCCGACACGCTATCTGATGGATTGGGACAACTTAAGGATGGAAGCGGCAAGCTTGATGAAGGTGCAACTAAGTTAAATAATGGACTTGGTGAATTCTCAACAGGGCTTGGCACATATACAAATGGTGTTGGAACTGCCGCAGCTGGTTCACAAAAGTTAGCTGATGGGGGATCACAACTACAATCTGGTATTGCCCAATACACAGGTGGAGTTGACCAAGCCGCAACGAAGGCACCAGACCTATTGGCTGGATTGAACAAGTATACAGGCGGAGTTAATCAAATCGCCGCTGGAGCACCAGGGTTAGTATCAGGAATTAATGAGTATACAAATGGTGTTGACAAGGCCGCCGCTGGAGCACCAGGATTGGTATCCGGAATTAATGATTACACAAATGGTGTTAAGAAGGCTGCCGCTGGAGCACCAGGATTGGCATCAGGGATTAGTGATTACACGAATGGTGTTAATCAATTAGCTGCGAACTCTCCGAAGTTAGTATCAGGAATTGATCAATACACAGCTGGTGTATCAGAAGCTAAGGCTGGAAGTAAGCAAGTTGCTGATGGATTGACACAATTAAATGAATCATTGCATAGTGATGATGTTACGAAATTGACTGCGGGAATGGATGAATATAAGAAACAAGTTGCCCAATTAAAGTCAATGAGCGAAGGCTCAACACCTGAACAACAACAAATCCTTGCAAGTATGGAAGGATTAGCTACACAAATTCAAACATTAGGTGGATTGCTACAATCCCCTGACCTATCAGCTAAGGATCGCGCTACCTTGATGGATAGTGTGACAGAGTCAAAGAAAAATCTAGAAACTCTACAAGCTGCATTGAAGACGCAAGCAGAAAAAGCGGGTCAATTAGGTGGATTAGCAGATGGATATGACCAATTATATGCAGGAATGACTGGTTATGTACAAAAGACACAAGATGCTAGTGCAAAGTTAGCACCAGGTGCTAGCGCTGTGAATGCGGGACTTGGTCAATTAACTGACAAGAATGACGAATTAAACAGTGGTGCAAAGCAAGTAGCTGGTGGATTGAACCAACTACAAGCAAACAGTGGTAAGTTGAATGAAGGTGGTCAAACATTGGCTGGTGGATTGAACCAACTACAAGCAAACAGTGGTAAGCTGAATGCAGGTGGTCAAACATTAGCTGGTGGATTGAACCAACTACAAGCAAACAGTGGTAAGTTGAATGCAGGTAGTCAAACATTAGCTGGTGGATTGAACCAACTACAAGCCAATAGTGGTGCCTTAACAGGTGGAACACAACAATTGGTTGGTGGATTGCAAACACTACAAAGCAAGAATGGACAACTACAAGACGGTGCAAACCAAGCTGTAGGTGGAATTAACCAATTGAATAGTGGATTGAACCAACTAAACGCTAACTCAGGACGCCTACAATCAGCTGTAGGACAACTTAGCGATGGTTCAGGACAATTAGCTGACGGAGCCGGACAATTGTCTGTAGGGCTTGTGAAGGCGAATGACGGATCTGATGAATTAGGATCAAAGTTACATGAAGGTGCTGACAAGGTGAAGCAAGTTCGTGATGACAAGAAAAACCTAGATATGTTTGCGTCACCAATCAAGGAAACGCACTCAGACCGTACCGAAGTTAAGAACAACGGAACTGGAATGGCGCCATACATGATTTCTATCTATGTATTCGTTGGAATGATTACGTTGATGGCCACAATGAACTTAACAGAACCATCAGCATATCCAAAGACAGGACTAGCATGGTGGTTGAGTAAGTACACGATTCCATTCGTATTGGTATTTGTCGGAGCGATTATTACAACATTGGTTTCAGTTGCCTTGATTGGACTTACACCAGTTAATCCAGTTGCGTTCTTGGTAACATTGATTGTAATGGCCATAATGGACATGAGTATTGTGTTCTTCTTTACCGCCTCACTTGGTAAGATTGGAACATTTATCTCATTGATTCTATTGGTGCTACAACTATCAGGTTCTGGGGGAACTTACCCAATTCAATTGAGTTCAGGATTCTTCCAATGGCTACACACTTACTTGCCAATGACGTATGCAGTTGATGCATTGCGTGGATCATTGTCAACAGGATTATCAGTTGTACATCCCGTAACCGTTATGTTCTTGATTTTCGTGGCATTCTCATTGATGTCATGGGCATACTTTGCGATTCAAAAGTCAAAGCGTTACCGTTTTGAAGGAACAGATTCAACTGAAAAGTAATTCAAAATAATACAGTTATGACGCATTGTTAAGCGTATGCGTATAGCCATTATAAATACGAAAAGCCCATACAGAGGATTCTCTGTATGGGCTTTTTTAGCGTAATAATTCATCTATGGTGACATCAAATATATCAGACAGTTGGATGAGGGTGTCAAAGTTAGGTCGGCGTCGCCCGCGTTCATAGTTGGAAATCGTCGACGTATCAACATTCAACAACGCAGCTAACTCTTTCTTTCGTAATTGTGATTGTAGCCGGAAATAGCGCATATTTTTATCAAAGTGAGATGTCTGAGACATCCCGTGCGGCGATTTGGGTAGTAATGATTTTTGTAAGGAACGTAGTAATTTAGTGTGATTCATAATGAATATCCTTTCTGCTTAGTAGGAATGATGTCTAAAAAGTGAAATATCACAATACTTTTTAAAATATTTTACACAAAAAACAGTAAAATCAAATTATTTTTACGGCATAAAAATAATTTAATAAAAAGTCTAAAAAACCTGCTTAGGCTGGAAAGGCTAGTCTGATGCTTTTTATTGAAACCTGCCTAGTCATCGTTCGGGAAAACGGTTTCACAAGCCGTTGTAATCGCTTACAAAGGATAGTTATAATATAGATACAACGTTGAAGGGAGATTTGGGATGGATAAATATCAAAACATTTATCGCGATATGTTAGATGATATTAAAAGCGGAAAGTATACGTCGGGGGAGTTTTTACCTAGCGATACGAAGTTAGTTATGAAATACAATGTTTCACGTGAAACGGTTCGGAAAGCTATGGTGAACTTAGCTCACGATGGTTATGTCCAACGTTTGAAAGGTAAAGGAACAATTGTTTTAGACCGACAACGTGTAGCCATTCCCATGTCTCAATTAAAGAGTTATCGAGAAGTTATGGTAGAAGGAAACATCACGTCTACAAATGATGTTTTGTTTTTAGAAGAAAATCACGAAGTACCAGAAAATCTGAGAATTGAATCAGCAATTGATTCAGACCTTATGAGTACCAAGTTAATTCGTCGCCGTAATGTTGGCGGTGAAGCGACAGTTATTGATTATGACTACATCAATCAAGCTGTTGTAGATCATTTACCACGCGAAGCCGCTGCTGAGTCAATTTTCAATTATTTTGAACATGACTTAGGGCTCCAAATAGATTACGCGATTAAGCACATGACCATTGAACCAGCCAATCAACAAGATCATAAAGGTCTAGGAGTGGCAATTGGTTCACCTGTGGTTGTGATACGAAGTGAAACACATTTGACGGATAACCGCTTACTGTCGTTCACTGAGTCAAGACATCGCGCAGACCGTTTTAGTAACGTAGAATTTTCACGTCGTCGCAATTAATAGGAGGCAAAACATGTTTGGATTTGGGAAAAAGAAAGATGTTGTTGTGGATGATAAGTTATACGCACCAGTAAATGGAACCGTGATTGATTTGACGGTTGTACCAGATCCTGTTTTTTCAGGAAAGTTAATGGGTGATGGTTTTGCGATTGAACCAACTAGTGCCCGAGTGGTTTCACCAGTATCTGGTGAAGTCACAATGGTACAAGGACACGCACTTGGATTTAAGCGAGCAGACGGATTAGAAATCTTGATGCATATGGGAATTGATACTGTGAGTTTGGATGGTGCACCTTTTGAAATGATGGTCAAAGAAGGTGATGTTGTTGAAGCTGGAGAAGCCGTAGCAAATGTAGATTGGGATCAAATTACAGCAGCGGGATTACCAACAACAACGATGATTGTTATTACAAATACTGCAGACAAGTTAGCGGCACTAAATGTAACAACGGGTGACGTTACTGCAGGTGCGATTGTTGGGGAAGCAACTGCCAATTAGGCAAAGGGGAAACGATATGGCAAAGAAAGATTACTCTGCATTAGTAGCAGAAATTATTGAAAACGTTGGTGGAAAAGACAACGTTGATAATGCGATTCATTGTGTAACACGTTTACGTTTTTATTTGAAGGATCCATCAAAGGCGCAAACAGAAAAGATTGAAGCACTTGATGGTGTAGCCGGGGCAGTTTATAACGAACAACTTGGTCAATACCAAGTTGTTATCGGACAAGCTGTAGCGGATGTGTATGAAGAATTGGCAGAACAATTAGGTTTGTCACCAGATGAAGAACCTGAAAAGACAGGCGACAAGAAGCCACATTCAATTGGTGGTATGTTCCAAGCTTTGGTTGGAACGATTACGGGATCAATGATTCCAATTATCGGATTGTTGGCTGCTGGTGGTATGATCAACGGACTTTTGACATTGATGTCAGAACCAACTTTGTTAAATTGGATTGATTCAGGGTCAGATACGTACGTTATCTTGTCTTCAATGGCGATGGCACCGTTCTACTTCTTGCCTGTGTTAGTTGGTTTCTCAGCCGCTAAGCAATTGAAGTCTGATCCATATGTTGTGGCCGCGATTGGTGGATTTATGATTCACCCAGCGGTCCAGGCATTAACGACACCACATATTGCTGGAGACACAATTGTAAAACCCGAAATCTTAGGGACTTTGTTCGGTGTTCCGCTAAATGCCACATATATGGGATTGTCAATTAACATTCCGAACTACGCTTACACAATTTTCCCAATCATCTTTGCGGCCTGGTTGGCTCGCCCAGTAGGGAATTTCTTTAAGAACCACTTGCCACTTGCTTTGCGTCCAATTCTACAACCAATGTTCACATTGTTCATTGTTGGATCAATCGTTTTGATTGGTGTTGGACCCGTTATTTCTATCGTTTCATCTGGAATCGCTGCATTGATTACAGGGTTGATTAACTTGAACTTGGCAATTGCAAGTTTCATTATTGGTGGACTTTACCAAGTTTTGGTTATCTTCGGTTTGCACTGGATGGTTATTCCAATTTTGACACAACAAATTGCCGAAACTGGGCAATCAAACATTAACATGATTGTTTCATTTACTATGTTGGCGCAAGGTGCCGGAGCATTGGCTGTCTTCTTTAAGGCTAAGAATGCTGCACTTAAGGCATTAGCTGGTTCAGGTGCTTTGTCTGCATTTGCTGGTGTTACCGAACCTGCAATGTACGGAGTTAACTTGAAGTACGGTCGTGTATTTATCACATCATCTATTGGGGCCGCCTTTGGGGCAGGGCTAGCTGGTTTGCTAGACCTACACATGTACGGTTTCTCAGGATCATTGATTGGATTCCCTAACTTTGCTTCACCTGCGGACAATCCAAACAACTTTATGGTCTTCTGGCTAGCAACTGCAGTAACAATGATCATTTCATTTACATTGACTTACTTCTTTGGATTTAAGAATGACGGTGTTGTGAAGGAAGATGTGGCTAAGAAGAACGTCTTCAAGGATGCAGTTGAAAAGTAATTAAATAAAACAATATTGTATAAACATGACTAAATAAAGGAGCTAAGGATGGCAGAAAAAGCATGGCGTTTAATGTATAACGGGTTAGAAACGGAAAAACGTGCCTACGGACAAGAATCACTTTTGACATTGGGAAATGGATATGTTGGTTGGCGTGGTGCATCAGTATTTCAATCATTTGATGAACACAACTATCCCGGACTATATGTTGCAGGTGTCTTTAATCAAACACGAACAGAAGTTGCGAACAAAGATGTTGTGAACGAAGATATGGTCAATCTGCCAAATCCACAGCTATTTAAATTAACTTTGGATGACCAACCAGTCGTCATTAACCATGACACGATTACACATCGTGAAGCCGGGGTTGATTTCCAAAACGGTTTGTTCACCGAAGAACTAACCGTAGCCGTGCCACAAGGTCAATTGACTTTACGTACAGTGAAAGCGGTCGACCCTAAGCAATACCACATGCTAGGAATTCAACTGGCGATTACAGCTGATTTTTCAGCACAATTGCAAGTAGAAAGTATCATTGATGGAACTCTTTTGAATCAAAACGTTGCACGTTACCGTGCATTTGATTCACGTGAATTCAATGTAACTGAAATTGCTGGTGATATTTTAACTGCTAAGACACGTAGTACTGATATTGATATTGTCGTTGGTGCTGAAACAACTAGTGATGTGATGACATTCCAAAATGTTGAAGGTCCGGCAGACATGCAAGTGTCAACGGGTGAAGTTACACTACAAACAAATCAAACGGTACAAATTGATAAGTTAATTGCAATTGGTACAAGTTATGAATTGTCAGAACCACTAGTATTTGTTCAAGCAGCTTTGGCTACACATAGTGTTGATAAGGTAATTGAAAGTAGTACAGCATACTGGCAAGAAGTTTGGGAAACGGCGGACATTCAATTAGACTCTGACGATCCTGACATGCAATTGATGATTCGTATGAATATCTTCCATATTCGTCAAGCGGCGCAACATGAGGCCAATAAGGATTTAGATGCATCCGTTGGGTCACGTGGGTTAACAGGTGAAGGATATCGTGGACACATCTTCTGGGATGAAATCTTTGTGGTGCCATATTATGCTGCGAATGATCCAGAAACAGCACGCGATATCTTGCGTTACCGAATCAAGCGTATTGATGCGGCGAAGAAGAATGCTATTTTAGACGGTGAAGCTGGGGCGATGTTCCCATGGCAATCAGGGATGTACGGAGATGAACAATCACAGTTCATCCATTTGAACACCGTTAACAATGAATGGGAACCAGACAATTCTCGCCTACAACGTCACGTGTCATTGACCATTGCTTACAACATTTGGGTCTACACACAAATCACAGGTGATACATCATTACTACGTGAAGGTGGTCTGGAATTGTTGTTGGAAACAACAAAGTTCTGGTTGAACAAGGCTGAAGAAGATGCAGATGGACGTTACCACATTGCTGGAGTTATGGGACCTGACGAATATCATGAAGCATACCCAGGTACAGAAGCCGGTGGGATTAAGGATAATGCCTACACGAATTTGATGCTGACATGGTCATTGAACTGGTTGCTTGAATTAGCTGAAACGCAAACAGAAATGTTTGAATCAGTTGCACATGAAACAGACTTTGGTTCAGATTGGCTAAACCTAGCCAAGAATGTTTCTAAGGGATTAGCGTTAGAAATTAGTCCTGAAGGAATCATTGCGCAATATGCGGGTTACTTTGATTTAGAAGCGGTAGATTTTGCAGCATATGAAGCGAAGTACGGCGACATTCACCGTATCGATCGTTTGTTGAAGGCAGAAGGATTGTCACCAGATGATTACCAAGTCGCCAAGCAAGCAGACACGCTAATGACCATTTACAACTTAGGTAATCGTCATATGGCCAAGCTTGTTGCGCAACTTGGTTACGACTTACCAGAGAATTGGTTGGCCTTGAATAAGGATTATTATCTAGCGCGTACAGTCCACGGTTCAACAACTTCACGTCCGGTATTTGCTGGAATTGATGTGACTTTGAATAATATGGATGAAGCCCTAGATTACCTAACAACTGCGATTGGTTCTGACTACTATGACATTCAAGGTGGAACCACTGCAGAAGGTGTTCACATTGGTGTTATGGGTGAAACATTAGAAGTCATTCAAAATGAATTTGGTGGGGTAATGTTACGTGATGGATTGGTCTCAATTGCACCAAATCTACCAACGTCTTGGCATCGTCTAGCCTTTACGCAAAAGTACCGTGGCACAATGTTGACGTTTGAAATGACACCTGAAGCAGTGACTGTAATGGCTGATGCACCATTGGATGTTGAAGTATATGGACAACCAGTTTCATTGGCTGCGAATACGGCACAGACTTTTACTAAAGGATAAGCGCTATGACATTTGAAAATATTAAAGGATTCGCATTTGATATGGATGGTGTTTTGGCTGATACAGCCAAATTCCATTCAATTGCCTGGCGTCAAATTGCAGAAGAAGTTGGGACAACATGGACACCAGAATTAGCTGAAAATCTAAAAGGAATTGACCGTATGGGTTCTTTGGATTTGATTCTAACGACGGGTGGTATGGCTGATGAATATGATTTGGCAGCCCGAGAAGCGTTGGCGACTAAGAAGAATGATAACTACCGTAATTTGATTTCAGAATTAACGCCTGATGATGCCTTACCAGGCATGCGTGAATTCTTGGCTGAATTAAAAGCGGCAGGGTACAAGATGAGTATTGCGTCGGCATCAAAGAATGCTGGTTTTATCGTCGATCGGTTGGGTATCTCAGATTACTTTGAAGCGATTGTTGATCCAGCATCTGTTGCGGCAGGAAAGCCAGATCCAGCCATTTTTAAAGCAGCTGCGGACGTATTGAACTTAGCACCTGAAGAAGTAATTGGATTGGAAGATTCTGGCGCTGGGATTCAATCAATTAATGGTGCGGGTGAAATGTCCGTGGGAATTGGGGATGCAGATGCCCTAAGTGATGCAGATATTCTATTTGCTTCAACCAAAGATGTGACACTTGCAAATATTAAGGCTAACTGGCCTAAGTAAGAAGAAAGCTTTGTGTCTGAAGACTAAATTTAATTAAAAGGGAAGGATGTTAACCATTCTTCCCTTTTGGTATGTGTTAAGATAGTAGACATATGAGGGTATGAAATAATCATGTTAAATCTTAGGGGGATTTTAAAATGATGATTAAGAAGAAGTGGGCGTCATTGTTACCATTCCAACAGAATTTGGTAGCTCTGGTGGTAGGAGTATTCATTGTTACGTTGGTATCAAACATTATAACGGGTCGGGAAGTATGGTATAACATGTCCTTTGTGATTATGTTGATTGGAATGTATGTGACATGGATGTTATTGGAAAAATTCACTCGTACTAGTGTGCAACGTTTTGTTATTCCATTTGTTATTGTATGGGTTGGTTTGAGTATCTCATCATTTTTTGATGGGAGTTACTGTGACTACACGACATTCATCGTGACTGGCGCTGTTGCAGCGTTTGTTGCGGTAATGATGATGTTAGGTGCTAAACTAGTTGAAACGCAATTGGCCGAGCATGAAAAAGAATCAAATGATGACTAATTAAAAAAGGTGATGTTACGCATAACGTAACATCACCTTTTATTTTGTTATCACAATTTAGCTATTTTGAAACATGGTTTGTGCAATCGTTTCAGCATCACGCATATTTAAATCGCCATCATCTGGTCGGGGTAAGAAGGTAGTAAACCAACGCTTTCCTTCAGTTGGTAATCCCCAAATAAAGAAATTATCCAATTGTCCAGTTGGTGTTTGGACTTGAAGCGTTTGAATATTTACATCTGTGGCCGGAATTTGGTAAGTTGAGCCATCTTCACGAGACATAGTATATTCTTGAACGGCATGTGTTTCACGTAATTGAGACATTAATGGATCAATGACTTTATTGAGATTCGTTGTGGGTAAGCGAGCCTCTACCAAAGCTTGTGCTTGCCAATGTTCGCCAGTACTATCTTGTGCCAGGTATTGATTGTCTTGAACTGAAACTTTTAACTCTGGACCGGTAATCGTCATAACTTCAGCCTGAATTAAAGCGTCTAATTGTTCAATACGTTCAAGCGGCGGACCAACTGCAACGGTATTATTGAAGGGTCCAAATTCGGTTAGAAATGCTTCGTAATTTGTCCCATCAAAAATACCATTAGCTAGATACTTACGGATCAATGCACGAAGGTCTTTGACAACTTCATACGATGCAGAATAAGGGCCAAAGGCATTTCCTTGCTTCGCATCCATGATGTCTAACTGAAGTAGTTGTGACATCTGCAGTGCGTCAGATGAAGTTGTATGTGGGAATACATGGTCCCAATCATAGCGATATTCTACCGGGAAATCGAAATCTTTGACCGCTTGTTCTACATCAGGGCTATCAATTAGTGTTTGTAAGAAATTGGCATGATTACCGGAATAAATATCAGGTTGTTCACGTAATAGGTTAGTGTAATAGACTAATTGCATTTCGGCTTTAATTAAGCGGAAAAAAGTATCGAATGATGCAGGTACGGTTTCTGTTAGACGTGCAGTGGTAAAAATCTTTGGTTCATAACTAACGTGGGCTGTTTTTTGGTTTACACCACGTGCATGCGCCAATTGGCCACGACGAGAACCAGCAATAATATGAGGTTCTTGTCCAGAAGCTTCGTAAGTTAATGCCCCAGATTCTTGACGAATGAATTTACCGCCACGACCAATTGTTAAGGCAGCCATATAGTCGAAGAAACTCAAACCAAGACCACGCATGATAACGGGGGCTTTAGCTGGTAACTCTTCTAATGCGGCTTCGCCAGGATGACCAACTGGTAGGTAAATTAGTTGATTGGTTTCAGCTGCTGTTGCGAAATTGATTTCTTCGGCTGTTGGCGCATTAGGTAATTGGCCAGGCGTTAACACAACTTTGTCGGCAGAAAACAGTTCGCCATTATCTAATGTCAATTCAAAGACAGTGTTTGTTGTGTTTAGAGCGGAAACCGAAATACGACGGTGTTCCACGTTAACATGTGTCTTTGCATGAGCTTTGATTTGTTGAAAAGCCCAGGCACTGTACGCACCAAATAATGCGCGTGCAGGGTAAGTGTTGGGTGTAATTGTATCGATTGTTTCCAAAAAGGATGCGGCGTGTGTATAGTTTTGGTCTTGAATAAACGCCTTTGCATCAGTTTGTAGCCAGTCAAACCAATTAGGTCCACGTAGGCCACCATATACTGATGGAATTGTATCATCTGAAAATAAAGTTGCGTGGGACGCAATGGTATTTGCGATGAATGTTGGGTTTTGTTCAGGGGACCAAACGCGGCCTCCAATTGGAAATGGATCGAACAAGGTGATGGTTACTGGCATAATTGATTGATTTGCATAAGTAATCAAACGCTCGGTAAGAATCAGATTGCGCGGTCCGGCGCCAATAAGTGCAATCTGCATGGATTCTCCTATTCTGCTGAAGCTTGTTCAGCGTCGAAGTCAGGGTACTTGTAAACTCCGATATCTTTAACGTAGATGTTTCCGGCACGCTTCAAACCTTCATTTTTTAGGAGTCCAGTTTTTGCGTAACCAAACGTAACCGTTGCGGCTGCGCGGATTGATGATCCCAAGATTTCTCCAGTTGTGGCATCTAATCCTGATGGTGTATCAACAGAGACAACTGGTACGTTAGCTGAGTTAATACGCTTGATCACATCACCTAGCTTTGCAGGAACAGGCTTTGACAAGCCAATTCCAAACAAGGCGTCTACGATGGCTGTGTAGCTACGGAAGTCGCTAGCGCGTTGCTTTACTTCAATACCATAGTTACGTGCGATGTTTAGTTGATTTAGTGTACGTGGTGAAGCACGCTTTTCGTCACCAAGGATTAACAAATCAACATTAATGCCTTTTTGAATTAGAAGACGTGCAATGGCAATTCCATCGCCACCGTTATTTCCTAGTCCACATAGAACAAGGACATTGCTCAGGTCAAAATCACCCGCACCTAAGACTTCGATGACTGACATAGCGGTACGTTCCATTAAGACTAATGGTGAGACCCCAATTTCATCGATTGTGTAACGTTCTAATAGTTGCATCTCTTGTGCTGTGATTGCTTCGACCATGATAAGCTCCTTTGATATGTTCATTATTTCTATTATAGGCGTTCTTGCAAGGTGGCTCAATAATAACCTGATAGGACATCAATATATCAATGGATAAATAAAAACACGTATCGCGACAATGGATACGTGTTTTGGGTATAAAAGAATTTTTTTAAGTATGATTTTGTTTCGAAAACTGATAATTATAGGTCGACGCAATGATAAAGAGACCGATTTCAATGTATAGAAAAAGTTTTCCATAATCATTGATGAAGTAACCAATTGAATTACCACGTGCTAACGAGATAGCTAAAGCTAATGAAATTAGCCAGCCGATACTAAGAATAGTTTGCCAAAATGCTAATGTGCAGGCTGACCATATGGAATGTTTAGACATTGGCACCTCTATGCTTCGTTTTTTGCTTTACGATAGGCGCGAGAAAAATCACCTGTAAAAGAGGCAATGAAGAATATTATCAAAAACACATTAGATTTTTGAACCATCATCATGACATTTGGAAAAAATAGTGATGCTACGAGAAATATTAAGAATGACCAGCCTAAAGCGATTGAGGTATTATTAAATGCTAATTTAGCGGCAGGCCAAATTAATGGATTTTTCATTGTATGGACACCTTTCTATGCTAATCCGCAAAACAGGAACAGTGTTCTAATTTAGAATGTTGGTGAGCCTCAGTATGGCGTGCTTTGTATGACATGTAATGAATTACTAATGTAAGTGTCGTAGTTGAAATCAACCCAACGACGATGTAAAACATGATTTTGTCTTGTACACCCAACGTCAAACGTTGAATAAGCCATAACGATAACCATTGTGGTAAGAGTGTTTTAGCTAAAATACGCCATTCCATATTGGCTCCTTTCTAAATGAATGTCCTTATCCAATTAATGTGCATACATGTGGGCTAAGTCAACACCACTGTTACAACAAACTTCTTCGTTGAGGATATCGTAATCGAACCAGATGTCATGATGAATAGCACGTAAATTAGTGTGTGAGCGGTAGCACGCAACTTTTAATGTTTGCTTTGTCAAAGGTAGGCCCGCAACACGTAGGGTTGATCCTAATCCTTGTTTGATTTTTTCTGGATTCAAGGTAAAACGAATGTGATACCAAGAAATATTAGCGGTATAGTCATGCGCACCATTTGCATTTTCTGTACAACACAATGGAATTGTTGCGCCACCGGGTGTTTGAATGTTGATATTTTGATCTTGTACATCAAGTACATCTTCAATGTACAAGTTTGTACGACGTACTTTTTCACGAATAATAGCTAGTGCATTTTTAGGCAATGTTTTCGCTAATTCTGTATTGATAACAAAATGACGGCCGTTGAAAGTAATCACTTTATTTGCTTGCTTTAATAATTTGTCAGATATTGTTAACTTACGAGATGAGACAGACTCGTCTGCATCGTTTTTTGTGAATAAGCCACAACCGACTAATGAATTAAATTGGGTTCCCATGTTCAAAGCTCCTCTAACTTTTCCCTAAAACAATCCGTGGCACATAATCCCCTAATTGTGTGTCACGTTATATATACTGTATGAATCCGTAAATTATTTGATCTTAGACCACATCCAGGCCTTGACCCATAAATTAGTTCCCCACATTTTGAATGGAGCCATTGATAATTGTGGACCATCTTCTGAAGTTGAAACACTCCAGTCACTCATGTATGCGGGTAGGCCTGTGGCAATTTGTGTTTTTTCAGCAGCATGTGCTGTGGTAGGTGCGACCCCTACAGGTGCGACACTAATTAATAAAGTAGATACGCAAGCAATTGTTGCTAATTTCATTTTTTTGTTCATTGTATTGAACTCCCTTTTTAGTTTCACTATCACTACACTTATAACTGTACATGATTGTGAGAATTTATGGGGAACTAACCACTTTACATCGATGTAAAGTATGCTTTACATTTGCTCTATACCAATGATTCGTGCTATCATTTATGATTATTATGAGATAAAGGGGACTAACAAATGCCCGACCTAGGACAAGCGTTAAAAGAGAGTCGTAATGCAGCCAATCTGTCACAAAATGATGTAGCAGATGCCATTCATGTATCACGACAATCAATTTCAAAATGGGAAAATAATTCACAAATGCCAGACATATCTAAAGTTAAAGATATGTGTCAACTTTACGGGGTAACAATTGATCAGTTGATGGATAAAGTTGGCGATGATGACAGTGAATCAAATGAGATACATAGCAACAGTGGGGATGGTGCAACACATAGCTTAGAAGAAAATATCAAACAAGACTACGCTAAAATTAAAGCGCAAACGCCATTCGATGATAGTGCGTTGTTATTAGTTTTGACAGTTATCTGTGCATTTATTCCGATTGTGGATTTGATTGCACCTTGGTTAGTGATGTGGAAAAACAAGAGATCTAATCGATACTATGTTTGGATTAACATTATTTGTGTTGTGACATGGCTAATTACGATGGGTTCGTATGCCGTAGCGTTCGTGATTTCAGATCGCTACTTCTAAACATTTAATTATCAAAAAAAGAAAATAGAGAATAACAAATGTATTTTTGGACTATGGTACAATGAGTGACGTTATTCTGATATTAAGAGGAGGAGAACTACTATGGATGAACATATGATTCCAGAAAACATGAGTGACGTACGTGACCGTGTTGTATTGATGCAAGCGCGTGGGTTTGAAGTCACTGAAGAAGACGTGATTAAGGAAGCATTGCGTAATGGTTTCCAAGATATCATTGATGACCGTGCTGACGGTGCCTACTTCACAATTCGTTGGGACGAAACGTTTACTGAATTGTGGGTTGTTGGGATGGACAGTGAGTTAGAAGGTAAGGCAACACCAAATGAAAAGTTTGGTAGCTTTATTGCACAATTTAAAGAAAATGCTTCTGATGTCTGGTTTGCATTAGATGCTGCATCACGTAAAATTATTGGTCGTTAATTTTAAAATTTAAGTTCCATTAATTATTGGATGTTATATAATAAGCTATATGTTTTTAAAGAAATGAATTGGAGAACAAACATGGATAAGTTAAAGGTATATTTGGCAGAATTCTTAGGAACTTTGCTATTGGTTGCAATGGGTACAGGTGCCGTTGTATTTGCAGGAGGACAAGGTGGAATCTTGCCAGTTGCGCTAGCATTTGCATTCGCAATCGTTGCAGCAGCATACGCACTTGGTGGAATTTCAGGTGCACACTTGAACCCAGCAGTATCATTGGCTATGGCCATTAACAAGCGTATGGGTTGGTCAGACTTCGTTGGTTACGTTGGAGCACAATTGTTGGGAGCATTGGCTGGTTCAGCAATGATCTTGGGAATCTGGTTCTCAATGGGTGTTAAGGGAGACATGTGGGCACAAGTTCAACTTGGATCAACAACTTACCCTAACGACGGTGTTGTACAAATTAGTGCATTGAGCGCCGGAATTATCGAAGCTGTTTTGACATTCGTCTTGGTTTTGATCATCTTGATGGTTACTTCAAAGAAGTTTGGTGCCGGAGTTGCAACTGGACTAGTTATCGCATTGACACTAGCCGGATTGATCATCGTTGGTGGTGCGTTGACTGGAGCTTCATTGAACCCAGCACGTTCATTCGCCCCAGCTTTGTTCGAAGCATTCTTGGGTAACGCTAAGGCTATGGGTCAAATGGGTGTATACCTTGTTGGTCCTATGGTTGGTGGAGCATTGGCTGCATTCACTGCTAAGTTCCTTGGTTCAGAAGAAGCTTAATTTAAAGCAAATTAAAAGACCGCTTAATCAATTGATTAAGCGGTCTTTTAACTACGTATGGATCTTGTGTGTGACATACATGTCTTAGAAAGGGATATGAAATGGAGAGTATAATTTCAAGTATAGTAAGTGATGTAATCAGTGGTGTAATTCTCATTGGTATTGCGATATTAGGAACGGTATTGTTTTGGAAAATAACAGGGCGAACATCAGTAGTTGATTTATTAGCGAATATACAACGTGACGTAGAAGATGCTATTAATAAAAAATATTTACAATTAGGATCAAGTCCAAATGGTGAGCAGCGTATTGAGGAATTTATAGCAGATAACATAGTTGCTATTGGATGGCCTGCAATTGGTGACTTGTCAGAATTTACAACATATTCTGTTCAGAAAAAGAAAGATATCATATACCCAAAAATTGAACAACATTATCCAGGCTTAAGTTCGCGTGCATTAGGTTTATATACTGGATATTTTGTGCGTTTCTTATCAGTAAAACCGGGAGATGTATTGGTAGTCCGTCCATCTGGGACAAATGAATTATATTTCCTCGTTGTAAAGTCTGCGTATAAATATAATGTAGCATTAGCATCTAAAGATATGGCGCATACAATCGAATTTGATCCAAATAGGTCTTTAAAGATAAAAAATTTGGATACTATTACAAAGAATATGGTTGCTGTTCCTGATGAAAAAACGATAGAAGATTTTAAAAAATCTGTCCTAATGGCGAGATTAACTATTACGGATTTATCAAAATTTGATAGGTTAATCGAAGCAATATTTGAATCTGACTCTGAATACATTGAATCAATTGAAAAATAAATTAAAGTTGTTCAATGGTACAATATGAAAAAAGCTCATTCAATTATGAATGAGCTTTTTTCATATCTTATTTCACTGCTTAAAACGTTAACACTAATTTACCTTGGGGATGATCCTCAAGCATAATACGGTGAGCGGCCTGCAGATTTTTTTCGTTAAAAGGCATAACATCTGCGATATTAATCGTGATGTCGCCATCACTCATATGTGTAAAGAGCGCAGAGAGATGATTACCAGTACCACTTGCAAAGACTTCAGAGACATTGTCGCTTGCTGTGATGTCTTCAGGCAGTGGCGTTAGAGAAATGAACTGACCTTGTGGTGATAAACGTTGGATTAATTGCTGAGCTAAGTCATTATCATTGATAGTGTTTAGAACACCGTCAAAAATAATATCGGGTACATTATCATCTGTTACCACAGAGACGTTTAATTCTGCCATACGCTCCATTTGGTTTGGACGAACTAAGGCATAAACATTGGCGCCACGTAATTTAGCGATTTGAGCTGCAGTGGTTCCAACGGCTCCAGCTGCACCAGTGATTAGAATGTTTTGATTTGCTTGTACATCTAGAACGCTTGTTATCATTTCAAAACCAGTGGCTGCGCCTAAAACAGCGGCCACAGCTACTTCATCAGATAGATTGTCAGGTACTTTAGCTAAGTTCTTTTGATGCACGGGTACAAATGATGCATAACCTTTTAAGTAACGTGTCGCCGCGACACGGTCGCCAATTTCAAAGTCAGTAACTTTGTCACCAACAGCGACAATTTCACCAACGACACTTGAACCGGGAATGAGTGGTAATGGCTTATCACCCATTAGTCCGGCAACAAATTTGACGTCATAAGGATCGATTGCGACAGCGTGATTTTGCACTAAAACTTGCGAGGGTGTTAATTCAGGGACAGGTACTTCGGCTGTTTTTAACACATCAGGTGTGCCGAATGCGGACAATTGAATAGCTAACATATTTATCCTTTCTGGTGACGAGGCCAACCAAGCGCGATAAGTGCGCCAATCCAAGTAAAGATGTTCAAATAAATAACAGGCCAAAAGACACGGTTTGGTTCGTAGTGGTTGGTAATCGTATTCTTTCCAGCCGGTGCATCAATAATTAGTGCCCCCACCTTTGACGTTGTAGGATTTTCAATCACTTGCCCATTATGTGTGACTTTAGAATGAGAATACACGATAGTTGGCACCAAGACATTTTGTTTTGCTTTATCTGAGTTCCAAGTGAGGGTTAATTCGGGTGATGTTTTCATCTGTGGATGCAGGTCGTTCAATAATATATCCTGACGATATAGTAGATAGGCATCATCTGTGGGGCTCAAGTTAGAGACCGGTAGATAATCAGGCGTTTGCTTTTGAATCATATTCATTGCGCTAGTCAAATCTTGACCAGTCCATGCAACACGTTCTTCTTGTGGCGACAATTGTCCGCGATCAACCATATATGAACGATGTTTCATAACACGATCTTGTTTGAAATAGTAAGCTGAATGAACTTCAGACACATACACTGACGCAAGATTAAAGCATACAATACCGCTGATGATGAACAGATGTGTTAGACGTTGATTAGGGATATTATCTAATAGTTGTGTTAAGAAATATCCGGCTAAGATAGCTAAAATAATGTTACTAATCACGGCTAAACGCGATGGGAACTGTAGTGTGTTCACAATTGTTGGGAAGAAATGACGTAGTGTATCCCAAGGAATTAGACTAGAAGACAAGACCAAGAAGATTAAACCAATGGTGGCAAAGTCTCGTTGGTATCCCTTGAATTGACGATAGTATAGAATCAGTCCAACTAGAACAGTCACAATTAGGACCATACCAACCAATCCGTATTGTCGTAATGAAGAAGCGCCCCAACTAAAGTGCATCGTTTTATCCATAATGTTACTTGGAATAAAAGGGGCCTTTAGTTCGTTAGAGGCATTAACGTCAATCAAAGTAATGACTAGATTACTGATTAATAGACCAAATAACGCCATGGCCCGAATAAGGGGCCAAAAAAGTGTACGCAAGGTATCAGTTGATCGGATTTGCGCACCAATGAAGAAACATAATAAACCAAAACAAGCGATTAAGGCACTTAAGAAATGAATTTGCGTCAGTATGGCTAAGGCAATACTCAAATTAATCCAAGGGTAATTATCTTTGCGAGTATAAAAGTAAACACCATAGATTAGAACGAACGGAATGACAGCAGCCCCAATTGCTGTGAAAGATTGATTCAGCATCCATTGGTTTGTTAGCGGCATAGTCATGTAAAGCATCGCTGCGACGATTTGCCCTGTAAATGATAGATTCATGGCGCGTGCTAAGTAGCGAATCCCAATCCCAGCTACAAAAACAACTAAGAAACTAGATACCAGTTCGAAGACGAACCAACTCTGGCAAATAAGTAAAAGTGCACCTACTAGATAGGCAAAAATTGGACCATAGACGGCGTTGATAATGCGGCCACTACCGTTAAAACCATACATGGTTTGAAAATAATTGAATGTCCCATGTTCAATTTGCATCGCAGTATCGTAGAAACGATTAAAGTGGAATAAAGCATCTACCGATAATGGGGCTTTGCATCATGATTTGCGGTAATAATAGTACGCCAGCAAAGCATGCAATGATATAAAAAGCACGTGCCGATTCGCTTGATAATGCGGCACGTAACTTAGCGTAATGTAACATAGAAAAACTCCTGCATCTGTGAACTTATTACTTATAAGTTTATCGGAATATAACCTAAAAAGAAAATATTTTACCTATATAGATGAGAATGGGGCAACTTTCCTTGCGCCGGGTCCGTTTTAATGATAAAATTCTAATCATTCTCTAATGAATGATGGCGAAAGCCTGCATTGGTCGATTTAAATAAAAAAATTTAGGTATAGAATAGGAGTTTATTTATGGCAGGAACTGTTTGGCAGAATATGCGCCGACAAGCGAGTCCTTCGAATTATGAGGACAAGGATCAACAATTGATTCCGACGCTGCGCACAAAAGATTTAATCGCAATGGGAGTTGGGGCCGTGGTTGGGGCTGGAATCTTTACGATTCCTGGAATTGTAGCCGCCGATTACGCTGGACCAGCCGTTGTGATTTCATTTATTATCGCAGCTGTGGTAGCTGGGTTATCAGCATTAGCATACTCAGAATTTGCGTCAGCAATGCCGTTTGCTGGATCAATTTATTCATGGTCTAACGTTATTTTTGGTGAATTTGTTGGTTGGTTGATCGGTTGGATCGTGCTATCAGAATATGTTATCGCGCTAGCCTTGCTGGCATCAGGTTGGTCTGCTTACTTCCAAGGATTTATTGGTGGTTTAGGTGTAGATATGCCAACAGCCTTAAGTGGTTCATTTAACTTAGCAAATGGTCAATATGTTGACTTGCTAAGTGCCATTGCGTTGATTGGAACATGTATGTTGATCGTTCGTGGTATGAAGGGTGTTGCGATTGTTGAAAACGCCTTGGTTATCATGAAGGTTGGGGTTATCTTACTATTCATCGTTGTTGGAGCAACTGCTATTCAAGTATCTAACTGGGTACCATTTATTCCGGCACATGAAGTTGGAACGCAATTTGGTGGAATGCAAGGTATCTTCCATGGTGCCTCACAAGTGTTCTTTGCTTACATTGGTTTTGACACAATTGCCTCAAACTCAGCTGAAACCGTTGATGCACAAAAGACAATGCCAAAGGCCATCATTGGAACTTTGGTAGTGGCAACATTGTTGTTCGTTGCCGTTGCGGCTGTTTTGACAGGAATGTTCCCATACCAAGACTACGCTGGTAATGCCGAACCTGCTGCATGGGCTTTGCGTCAAGCTGGTCACTACTTTACAGCTAACATCTTGTCTGTTGTGGCCTTGGTTGGAATGTTTACAGGAATTATTGCCTTCATGATTGGTGGGTCACGTTTGTTGTACTCATTCGCACGTGATGGACTACTGCCAAAGTTTATTGCCAACTTGGATGGTAAGGGATTGCCACTAACTGCAACATTGGTTTTGACAGTTATTGCGATTGTGCTATCTTCTGCTATGCCAGTTGAATTGTTGGCTAACTTGGTTTCTGCGGGAACATTGGTTGCCTTTGGATCTGCATCATTGGGTATCTTATTCTTACGTAAGCGTAAGGATATTGATCACTCAGGATACAAGGTGCCGCTATACCCAATCTTGCCAGCGATTTCAGTATTGTGCTGTTTGGGATTGTTTGTCAGCTTGAGCCCTAAGTCAATGTTGTTGACAGCAGGTTGGATTAGCTTGGGAGCAATCTTCTACTTCGCTTATGGGATGAAACATAGCGCACAAAACAAAGATTAATCTATAAAATAAACGAAAACACTAACATTCTTTGTTGGTGTTTTCTTTTTGTTCAGATTTCACACCACAAACATGGCCGGATGTGCGATAATAAACACAATTGATAGGGGACGGTGAGGAGTACGACGATGCAAGAAATTCTAATTCTAACGACTGGGGGCACGATTGCCTCACAAGAAACAGATAATGGTTTAGCACCAGGTATGCCTGATGAAAAGTTGATGACGTATTTTGAACCACGACCAGGCATTAATTTGTCAATTGAAACGGTGATGAATAAAGATTCTTCAAACATGCAACCAGAAGATTGGTTAACAATGGCTGAACGTATTCAACATCATATTGATGATTATGATGCCTTTATTATCACACATGGAACAGATACCATGGCCTACACGGCAGCGGGTTTGGCTTACTTGTTGAACAATGTCAGCAAGCCAATCGTCATCACTGGGTCACAAGTGCCATTAGAAATGATTGAAACAGATGCGATTCGCAATCTACACGATGCATTAACTGTTGCGAGTCAAGCAGACTTGCGTGGTGTGTACTTAGTATTTAATGGTCTGGTCATGGCAGGAACACGTGCTGTGAAGACCAAGAGTAAGAGTTACGGTGCATTTGAGAGTATCAATTATCCATACCTTGCGAGCGTCGCCGATGGACAATTTAAGATGTTATATGAACCACGTGAAAATGATAAGATTGTGATGAGCGAATTGGCCATCGACACGAATGTCTTTGTCTTGAAAGCATTCCCCGGGATGCCGGTTGAAATCTTTGATTACTTAGGTGATACAGCGCATGGTGTTATTATCGAAAGTTTTGGAAATGGTGGTTTGCCATTTGAACGTCGTAATCTAATTCCAGCCATTGAAAAGTTAACTGCACGTGGTATTCCAGTTATCATTACAACGCAGATTCTGGAAGAAGGACAAGATATCAACTTGTACGAAGTTGGTAAGAAAGTCGCGGATGCTGGTGGGATTACTGTTGGGGACATGAACACAGAAGCGGCCGTTGCTAAATTAATGTGGGTCTTAGCGGACACACGTGACTTAGATAAGGTTCGAGTGTTGATGCAAACACCAATCGCTCACGATTTGAATTTTGTGTAAATGAAAGGGGTAGCGTTATGGCAGATTTGAAGTTTGATATTCTACAAGAGTTTGGGACGCTTTCAACTAGTAAAAGTGGTTGGGAACTTCAATTGAACTTTGTCCAATGGGGTGATAATCAACCTAAATTTGATTTACGCACTTGGTCACCTGATCACAAAAAGATGGGGAAAGGCCTAACGCTAAATCACGATGAAATTGTGAAACTGTCAGCTGTTCTGCAAGATGTTTTAAACGCAGAACAAACAGGGCAAATGAATGCCATACCAGAGCCTGTTTTTGAAGAAGAAATGCCTTCAGAAAACGAAGCACCTGCTTGGTCTAAACTTGGTGATATGTAAATAAGTTCGTTAAAAAACTCGATTTTAGGATCGGGTTTTTTATTTTGCTTATTTTTCAAATATTTTATTTTAGGACGTAGGGTAGATGATTAACAGGGTGGCGTAATGATGATGCGAGGTAAGAATGTTGGTGTCACGAGCTTTGAACTTGTTAAGTAGATTAACGATGAAATAAGTAATGGAAACCTGCATAAAATCCACTGATATAGGCACTTGTGTAACGGTCGGCGATTCGCTAATATTAGCCCATAACTTATGTAAAGGGAGGCAAGATGATGCGAATGATTGTGATGAACCATGTGCAGAAAATGCGAAATATAACAGAATTTGTGCAGCAGGCAAGAATAATGGCCGTCGATGCTATTCTTATTTTATCGGCTGAACAATCTGTACAGTCGGGGACACCAGACACGGTCTATAATGTGGTCTTAGCTGATGATGGTATTAGTCGTTTGTATCGTGATAATCCTGCCTTATTAATCCACCAAGTACTGTGTAATACCAGCCAGACATGGCAATTAGGCTGGGCAACGCAAATGTTGACGCCGACTGCACACCGTGGCGTCGGGCTATTAGTCCAACATGAAACAATCAAATTATGGCGTCGCATCATCAATGCGAATATTCAAATTCAAGTGATGGACATGGGACAATATGTCGTAGGAATTATCGTCGTGAAGGACACCCGGCTTGTACGCCGAGCTATGTTACAACGTGTGCATGATTTGTTAAAAGCACAGGTTAAACCAGTCTTATTATTTGGACCGCCTGTTTTTGCGAACGATCTATTAGCTTGGGGATGGTTAGCACGGCATGAATTCACCCAACAAACACTTACTAAGGCATGGGATTGGGAAGTATGGTGTGATTGTGCGGATGAAGTAGGTGTTTTGCAGACATACCGTTTGCCTGAAGGGCGCGAAGGGTTAATCATCGATTTTAAATAAGGTCCATGAAGGGCATAAAAAAAGTAGTTGTTTCTACGTAAGAAACAACTACTGATATCAATTTAAAAGGATTAGACGTCACGAGAGGTGACAGTCGCTCCCATGCTGTTTTGGAAATGTTGTAAGGCCCAATCATGACCACTAGGTGAAAAACTAGCGACAGCATCGGCATGGACGGTTAGGTCATAGTCTAAATTGTAACCATCAGTGGCTGTGTGTAAGACACAAATATCGGTACATACACCAGTCAAATGAAGTGATGTAATACGACGGCTACGTAGGTAATTATCTAGATTTGTATTAGCGAAACTACTGTATCGATTCTTAGGGTAGACATAAACGTTGGCATCATCTTGATGGTCACGTACCCAATCCGCTAATGGTCCGTAAAATTCGCGGCCCCATGTATCTGCCAAATTGTGTGGTGGGAAAAGGGCCGTTTCTGGATGAAGTGGATCGTTTTCTTCATGTAAATCGGTTGGAAGAATCACCGCGTTACCAGCGGCTAAATGTTCATTAGCCAGTTCAACGATGCGGTTGGCAATGGCTTGGCCAGGTTCACCACAAGTCAAAGCGCCATCAGTTGCGACAAAATCGTTCGTGTAGTCAATAATCAGTAGAGCTTCCATAGATGATTGTCTCCTTATTTTGGACGTGACATGCTTGTAAGTGTCACTGTTGAGAAGGCAGTTTCAGTATCGGTAATCATTTCACGAATGGTGACTTGCCAGGTTTGAATACGCCCACCAATTTTAATCGGTGTGGCACGACCTTCTAGGACCCCTTGTGTTACGCTGGCTAAATGATGTGTTTGAATATCCACACCAACAGCAACTTCGTCTAAACGGCCAGCTGCTTTTAAGGCTTCGTTGGCCCCTAGGCTAGCAGCTTCTTCCGCAATAAGGGCGTTAATTCCGCCATGGACAACGCCGTATGGCTGTTTGGTTTGTGCAGTAATAGGTAATGTAACCGTGACTAATTCAGCGGTTAAAATTTCAGCATTAAGATGCAAAAACTTAGCAACAGTCATAAAGTTCTCTCTTTCTGAGTCTGATTTTAGTTATTTTCTCTATTTTACCCTAAAAAAGTTAGCGAACAAAAGCACAAAAGGATGGAAAATGTTAAGATAAAAGCACTAACATGAAATTAGCGCTGTGAATGTAAGGAGATAAACGCATGGAAACAGTTGAATGGACATCGATTAAAGAATATTCAGAAATCTTATTTGAACGTACAGGTAAGATTGCCAAGATCACAATGAACCGACCAGAAAAGCGTAATGCTTTTACACCCGTAACGGTTGCGGAAATGATTGACGCCTTTAGCTACAGTCGTGATGACGCCTCAATTGGTGTGATTATCTTAACTGGAGCCGGCGACGAAGCTTTCTCATCAGGTGGTGACCAATCAGTTCGTGGGAACGGTGGTTACGTTGGGCCAGACGAAATTGCACGTTTGAACGTGTTGGATCTACAACGTTTGATTCGTGTGATTCCAAAGCCAGTTATTGCCATGGTCCGTGGATGGTCAGTTGGTGGTGGAAACATCTTGCAATTGGTCTGTGACCTAACAGTTGCGGCTGATAACGCGAAGTTCGGTCAAACAGGACCAATGGTTGGATCATTTGATGCTGGTTATGGATCAGCTTACCTAGCACGTGTCGTTGGACACAAGCGTGCCAAGGAAGTTTGGTTCTTGAATGAATTCTACACAGCAGAAGAAGCAATGGATATGGGATGGATTAACCGTGTTGTACCATTGGCTGACGTTGAAACAGCAACCCTAGAATGGGCTGAAACAATGTTGAAGAAGTCACCAACGGCATTGCGTTTCATCAAGGCTGCGATGAATGCGGACACTGATGGTGTGGCTGGTCTACAACAATTGGCTGGAGACGCGACAATGTTGTTCTATACAACTGATGAAGGTAAAGAAGGGCGTAACGCCTTTTTGGAAAAGCGGGAACCTGATTTTGATCAATTCCCTAAGTTCCCATAAGCAAATGATTAATTAAGTGGCGGGGAACCTTAGGTTCAACGCCATTTTTTAATTGGTGGAAAGGAGATGCTCATGCAAAATTGGTTAACATATCAAGCAGAAACAAGACCGGATCATGTCGCGGTGAGTGATGGCACAACAACGTTAACATTTGCTGAAGTGGCAGAAAGTGTCCATACATTAGCGGGAAAACTGGCCAATGTTTTGGACAACAATCCACGAGTCGCATTGATTACGCCTAATACCTTGACTGGTTATACGATGGTGCTGGCGTTACAACAATTAGGACGACAAATTGTGTTATTAAATCGTCGTTTATCTGCAGATGAATTACAGTATCAAGTGATGCATGCGGAAATTTCGCAAGTCATTCAAGATGACGATTTTGGGCATGTGTTGCAAAACGTCCAACAGTTGACCTTTGCAAAGGTACTAGATGTCATGCCGGTTGCATATCAAGCGGTTGAAGATTTTGCGATGGCTGATGTGACAAGTATTATGTTTACCTCAGGGACAACTGGCCGGCCAAAAGGTGTGGAACAGACGTTCGGTAATCATTGGGCATCAGCACAAGCAACGGCAAAAAACTTTGCATTAACTGCAGAGGATACTTGGCTAACAGTGGTGCCGCTCTTTCATATTAGTGGGTTTTCAATTGTGATGCGTTCATTAGTATTGGGGTTAGCGGTTCGTTTCTATGATCATTATGATCCGGAAGAATTGAATGCAGATATTGATCGCGGAACTGGCACAATCATCTCAGTCGTACCTATGATGTTGAAGGGGATGTTAGGGGCTAAAACAGGGCATTATCCAAATCAGTTCAGACATTTCATTTTAGGCGGTGGACCTGTTACCAAAGCAGATTTATTGGCCGGGGATGAGGTAAATGCCCATATCACCCAAACATATGGGATGACAGAAACGGCTTCTCAGATTTTGATGTTGTCGGCTGAAGATGCGGTACACAAATTAGGAACAGTTGGTCGTGCAGAAAAGCCAGTTGAAGTACGGATACAAGAACAAGATATGCAAGGAATAGGTCGTCTCCAAATAAAGTCACCGACATTAACAGTCGGGTATTTAAATGATGACGCGAAATATGCAGCATCGTTTGTGGATGGCTGGTTTGATACAGGTGATCAAGCGAAAATTGATGCAGAAGGATTCATTACGATTATTGGGCGTGAAGGTGACATGATTTCTTCAGGTGGGGAAAATGTTTTTCCTTCTGAAATAGAAGATGCGTACCAAGGGTACCCTGACATTACGGATATGGTCGTCGTTGGGCAAAGTGATGAACGTTGGGGCGCTGTGCCTGTTGCGTTTGTGCATGTCGCAGACCACGCGGTATTTGATGCAGAAGCATTGCGTAAATTCGGTAGAGAACGATTAGCTCACTACAAAGTGCCAAAGGCGTTTATAATTTATGACCAAGCATGGCCACGAACAGCGAGCGGTAAAATTCAACGCTTTGTCTTACAACAAGAATTGTCTGAACCTTAAATATTTAAGGTTCACGTCGAAATAATAGCGGATTTTAAGGTTCAGGAATTATGCTATTGTATAAATATAGAAAATGAAATGAACATGTAAAGGGGTAGGGAAATGGCAAAAGAGACAGTGAAGTTGTTAATTGTGGAAGATGATTTTGCATTGAACGACACAATCAGTGAAACAATCAACGAACTAGGAAGCATTACACAAGTTCATGATGGTGACGAAGGTTGGTATGAAATTGAATCTGGTGTTTATGATGCCGTTATCCTAGATGTTATGTTGCCAGGACAAGATGGTTTTACAATTTTGCGTAAAGCCAAGGAAGCCTTCCCTAATTTGCCTATTTTGATGTTGACGGCGAAGGGTGAATTGGCCGATAAGATGCAAGGATTCGATATGGGGGCCGATGAATACATCACGAAGCCTTTCTATAAAGAAGAATTGCTTGCTCGTCTAAAGACATTGCTACGTCATACAGGTGTACTAGGGCAAGCTGGTGCATTGGAAGTTGGGAACGTACAAGTGTATGTTGAACAACACAAAGTATTGATTGATGGTAAAGAGGTAAATCTACAAGGTCGTGAATTTGGTTTGCTTGTTTACTTGATGCAACACATGGGCCAAATCGTAACGAAGGACCAAATTTTTGATCGTTTGTGGGGATTTGACTCTGATACATCATTGACTGTTGTGGAAGTGTACATGAGTAATCTACGTAAGAACCTACGTAACGCTGATGCAGAAATTAACATCAAGACATTGCGTAATGTTGGTTATTCATTGACTGCACAGGCGGATTAAAGATGGCTGAACGTAAAGCGCCACAAACGCCAGAATATGTGCCATATGTCGCACAAAATTATGAGAATTTACGTCTCCCACGACCACTTCAAAAACTAAGAGAGTCACTGAGTCAACGTGAAAAGATGACCATCTTAATGGTTGTTGGTTTTACGTTGGTGTTTGCGTTGATTAGTTTTTTTGCGGTCGCGCAATTTAAGCAAGTGATGTATAAGCCGGCTGAACGTCGAGTTGAAAAAACATTTGTTGAAAGCCAATCAAATGATAATCTTGAGCCAGCGCAAACGATGGATTACACCGATGAATTGAAAAGCACGTTGATGTTAAAAGAAGATGTTGTGGAAATGAAGAAGTACCGAGGATATTGGTATTTCTTTAAAGCCCACGATAATCAATTAGCGTATTTGAATGTGACGGCGCAATACGATTTGTTGGAAAAAATTTCGTACCGTTTGTTATGGATATTTGGATTATCTGAAATTGCACTGTTGCTGATGGCGATGGCGTTAACCCGTGCTAATATGCGTCCAGTATTACGCGCGTCTAGGCAACAAAAAACATTTATCGCTGATGCAGCGCATGAATTCAAAACCCCGATGACGATTATTCAAAACAACTTGGAACGTATGTTGGAACATCCAAACGACACGGTGATGGATCAAGTTGAAAACATCGCTAATTCCTTGACTGAGGTACGTCATTTGAACCATTTGACGTCTGATTTGTTGACACTTGCGCAATCTGATGCAAGTGTACCAATGTTCCGATTTGATGATATTAACGTGACCGAAGTTGCGCGTGAAGTTGGGGATGTGTACAAGTTGAATGCAGATAGCAAAGAACAGACACTAACCATCGACATGCCGGATGAATTGATTTTGACGGGGGATGCGCAACGTATCCGTCAGTTATTCGTGATCTTAATTGATAATGCGCAAAAATATGCCGGTGAAGGGGCAGCTGTGACGGTTACTGGTGAGCAGAAGAAGGATATGATTAAATTGACGGTTTCTGATACTGGTAAAGGTGTTACAGATGAACAAAAGAAGCGATTGTTTGATCGGTTCTATCGTATTGATAAGGCACGTTCACGCTCGACAGGTGGGCATGGACTTGGACTATCGATTGCAAAATGGGTTGTGCAAGGACATCATGGGACGATCGCAATTAGTGATACGGATCCGCACGGGGTGACATTTACGATTATGTTGCCACGCGCACAAAAGAAACGTACCGTGAAATAATGATTTTCATAGATTAATCATGACCGAAAAGACGATGGCGCCATAATGGATTTCGCCGTCGTCTTTTAATTTAGGATAAGAACAATGGTTCATACGTTTTTCTTTGGTTAATTTAAAAAACGACGGGTTTTTATGAGAATTTGAGAACAAATAGAGGTGTTTCCTAGTGGTAGAATGTCATTGAACTTTTGAATATGGGAGTAAAACATGGCATATCATACGTACGAATTTTTACGTGCACGGCGACATGATCCAAAGTGGCGTGAGCGATATCAAGTGGAACGATTAAAGAGAATCGCAATATTCTTAACTGGGATTTTGTTTTTTGAGATGTTGTTGATTCTATACCAATCTAATGTTGATGTATCAACTTGGTGTCATGAGTTATCGATGAAGGTCACACATTTCTTTAGATAAGCAATATCTTGACGATTCATGGTATGGGAATCATGACACATAACTAAAGTGAGAGACACTGTATACGGGCATTTGCCGTCCCGTGTACAGTGTTTTTTGTTGGAGAAGAAAATTGACAAATACGGGCATAGAATGGCTGGAAGTGTTATGTTTATAGAGACATTAAAAAAATAAATGAAAATACATAGTGACACATGAAAGTGAGTTTTAAAAGATGATTGAAATGTGGTCAGAAGACACAATTAAAGCGTTTAGAGAAACGTTGTTAGCGTGGTACGACACAGAAGGTCGTGACCAATTACCTTGGCGCAAAGATCAAGAACCATACCATGTTTGGGTATCAGAAATTATGTTGCAACAAACACAAGTTAATACAGTTATTCCTTACTACGAACGATTTATGACAATGTTTCCGACGGTAAAAGATTTAGCTGAAGCCCCAGAACAATCAATTCTAAAAGCATGGGAAGGATTGGGGTATTACTCACGTGTTCGTAATATGCAAAAAGCCGCGCAACAGATTATGAACGATCATGCTGGGATTTGGCCAGATAACATGAAAGATTTGTTAGATCTTAAAGGCATTGGGCCGTACACTGCAGCAGCTGTGGCAAGTATTGCCTTTAAAGAACCTGTTGCCGCGATTGATGGAAATGCCTTTCGGGTGTATGCGCGTCTTTTCAAAATTGACGCAGATATTGCGCAACCCAAGACACGAAATTTGTTCTTTGATTTAGGGAATGAGTTGATTGATCCAGTTCGCCCAGGTGATTTTAATCAAGCGATTATGGATTTAGGATCATCTTTCATGTCAGCTAAAAATTACGATTCTGAAAAGTCACCAGTCAAAGCATTTAATGCGGCGTACGCGGATGGAACAGAAGATTTTTATCCAGTGAAGACCAAGGCAAAAAAAGCGAAGCCGATTACGTATTTTGCTGTATCAATTGAGACGCCGGATGGTTATTTGTGGGAACAACGACCAGAAACAGGCTTACTAGCGAATTTTTGGACGATGCCATTGTATAACGTGAATGAATTTATCGGTGATACAGATGCTAAATGGACGGTCGATGAAATGATTGCTGCAACGCAAAAGCGTATTTTGCAGGATTATGGTGTCGAAGTGACATTAACAGCTGTTGCAGGAAAGCCAGTTACGCATATTTACACGCATCAAAAGTGGACAGTCACTATTTTGACAGGCCGTTTAAACGAGACTCAGGATTTGTTGCGTGGTGATTGGCGAAAAATGGACGATTTGATGGCGGATCCGCAACCAAAAATCCAAGAAAAAATTTGGCAAAAAATGTTAACGGACAACTAAGCCAGAAAGCCGTATAAACCCGTGTGAAGTGCACTCGATTCAATCGGTCTAAGAGTTGAATTTATAGGCATTTTAGGGTATTCTTTTATTATTGGAACCAGTATGGAGAAATGATATGAATCCTCAAGAATTTGCGGCGGCATTACGCGAACATGGTGTCGTTTTAACAGACACACAAATCATGCAATATGAAAAATATTACGAACGTCTAGTAGCGGTTAATGAACATATGAATTTGACGGCTATCACGGATCGCGATGATGTCTATTTGAAGCATTTCTATGATTCATTGACGCTTGCTTTCGCTTACCCAGCATTACAAACAGAGCCATTGAAGATGGTCGATGTTGGAGCCGGAGCGGGATTCCCGTCAATTCCATTGAAAATTGCTTTCCCAAACCTAAACATTACGATTATCGACGCGTTGAACAAGCGAATTAAGTTCTTGGCTGACTTAGTTGGTGAATTGGAATTGGAAAATGTGACAGTGACACACGCTCGTGCCGAAGAATTTGGACAAAAGAGTAGTGCGTTCCGTGAAACGTTTGACGTTGCGACGGCTCGTGCCTTAGCCCGTTTGAACATTTTGGGTGAATTGACATTGCCACTTGTTGAAGTCGGTGGTGCATTGTTAGCGATGAAGGGAAGTCAAGCTGACGAAGAACTTCAAGAAGCGAATAAGGCGATTACGACGCTTGGTGGAAAAATTGGTGAACAAATTGACGTGACACTACCTAATGGTGATCCACGTGCAGTTATTGTGATTAACAAAGTTAAGCCAACACCAAAGAAGTATCCACGTAAGCCGGGCGATCCAGTTCGTAAGCCGTTGTAGGAAGGGGAATAAAATGGGACACGTTATTGCATTAGCAAATCAAAAAGGTGGTGTTGGTAAGACAACAACCACTGTTAATTTGGGAGCGTCATTGGCGAGCCTAGGTAAAAAAGTCTTGATCATCGATACTGATGCACAAGGAAATGCGACATCAGGATCTGGTGTGCACAAGTCATCAATCGAAAAGGACGTTTATGATGTGTTGGTTCAAAATGAACCAATCAAGAACACAATCATTCCAACGTCACACGAAGGACTAGATATTGTACCAGCCACAATTCGTTTGGCCGGTGCGGAACTAGAACTTGCGCCTGTTATGGCTCGTGAATTGCGTTTGAAGAATGCAATCTCAGCGATTGATGGCGAATATGACTACATCTTGATTGACAATCCACCTTCACTTGGTTTGGTGACAATCAACACATTCTCAGCAGCGGATGCCATTTTGATCCCTGTTCAAGCTGAATACTATGCGCTTGAAGGTTTGGGACAATTGATGAACAACATGAAGTTGGTGAAGCAACACTTTAACCCTGATTTGGAAGTTGAAGGTGTTTTGCTAACAATGGTTGATGGACGTACAAATCTATCAACAGAAGTTGTTAACAATGTCCGTGATTACTTTGGGAGTGAAGTATACAAGACAACTATTCCACGTAATGTGCGTCTGTCTGAAGCACCATCACATGGAATGGCCATTATTGATTACGATCCAAAGTCAAAGGGTGCAGAAGTGTACTTGAACTTGGCGAAGGAGGTCTTAGCGGCCCATGGTGAATAAGAAGAAGTCTGGCTTAGGTACAGTTGGTGGACTGGATGCATTGTTTGGTGAACAAAATGTTGATACATCATCAATCGAAGTCCAAGAAGTCGCACCTGTTGCAGCTGAAGGTGAAGCAGTTATTGAATTGAGTTTGGGACAAATCGTCACAAACCCATTCCAACCACGTCGTATTTTCGACGAAACAGCTTTGGCTGATTTGGCAGCATCAATTACAGAAAACGGTGTGCTACAACCGATTATCGTTCGCCCTACTGAAGATTCAAAGAAATTTGAAATTTTGGCTGGAGAACGTCGTTGGCGTGCGTCTAAATTAGCTGACCAAACAGTGGTCCCTGCGATTATTCGTGATCTTGATGATCAACAAATGATGCAAGCCGCTATTTTGGAAAACTTGCAACGTGAAGATTTAACACCGTTGGAAGAAGCGCAAGCGTACCGTGACATGATGGATGTGATGAACTTAACGCAAGCAGAAGTTGCGAAGCGTCTAGGGAAAGCACGTTCAGCTGTTGCGAACTTATTGCGTTTGCTAACATTGCCTGACGTCGTGAAGGATTTGGTCAATGATGGATCTTTGTCAATGGGACAAGCTCGTACATTACTAGGTCTACGCAATAAGCGTCGTATTCCTGGTGTTGCAAAGCGTGTTATTGACGAAGGGCTAACTGTTCGCCAATTGGAACAATTAGTTAATAAGTTGAATGAACAAGGTGATGAAGCAAAGCCAACGGCTGTGCCATCAGCTTACCTAACTGCAACGCAAAACATGTTGGAAGATAAGTTTGGAACTAAGGTTAACGTCACACGTAACCAACGTGGGGCCGGAAAAATCGAAATTTCATACTTGTCAGATGATGACTTGGCACGTATTTTTGACGTCTTGGATTTGTCATTAGATAACATGTAAGAGGAACCCCCATGTATGACTTAGGTGATATTGTAGAAATGAAGAAGCCGCACCCATGTGGTGAAAATGCATGGTTGATTACACGCATTGGGGCGGATATGAAAATTGAATGTCAAAATTGTCATCACACGTTGATGATGACGCGACATGATTTTAACAAGCGATTTAAAAAAGTCTTGCAAGCAGCTAACGCTGATGCAAATGAATAGAAAAAGAGGACGACAATATGGCATTGACTGCTGGGATTGTTGGATTACCAAACGTTGGTAAGTCAACACTATTTAACGCGATTACTAAGGCTGGAGCCGAAATGGCTAACTACCCATTCGCAACAATCGAACCAAACGTTGGAATGGTTGAAGTGCCAGATGATCGTTTGGCCCGTATTCAAGAATTAGTACCTGCTGAGAAGTTGGTACCAACAACATTTGAATTTACAGATATCGCGGGAATCGTTAAGGGTGCTTCAAAGGGTGAAGGACTAGGAAACAAGTTCCTAGAAAACATCCGTCAAGTAAACGCTATTGTGCACGTGGTACGTGCTTTTGATGACGATGACATCACACACGTTTCAGGAACTGTTGATCCATTGGATGACATCGAAACAATTAACACAGAATTGATTTTGGCTGACCTTGAAGCAGTTGATAAGCGTATTTCAAAGGTTGAAAAGCTAGCTAAGAAGGGTGATAAGGCATCTGTTGCTGAATTTGCCGTTTTGAGCGAAATCAAGCCTGCGCTTGAAGCTGGAAAGCCAGTTCGTTCACTAGAATTTAACGAAGACGACCAAGCCGTTGTGCAAGGATTGTTCTTGTTGACTTCAAAGCCTGTTTTGTATGTTGCTAACGTGGCAGAAGATGACATGGCTGACCCAGAAGCTGGTTCATACTACCAACAAATTGCGGAATACGCTGCGGCTGAAAACGCACAAGTAATTGGTATCTCAGCACGTGCTGAAGAAGAAATTGCTGAAATGGATGATGAAGATAAGGCTGAATTCATGGAATTGCAAGGAATTACTGAACCTGGATTGAACCGTTTGATCCGTTCAGCTTACCACTTGTTGGATCTACGTACTTACTTCACTGCTGGTGGTAAGGAAACACGTGCATGGACTTTCCGTGCAGGTATGAAGGCACCACAAACAGCCGGAGTTATTCACTCTGACTTTGAACGTGGATTCATCCGTGCAGAAACAGTTGCCTTTGCTGATTTGGACGAATTTGGTTCAATGAAGGCTGTTAAGGAAGCTGGAAAGCGCCGCTCAGAAGGTAAGGAATACGTGGTACAAGACGGGGACATCATGGAGTTCTTGTTCAACGTTTAATCGAGTAGGATTTAAGGGGAAAAAACATGGAAGAAACAACACAAGCAAGTTACCCGCTACAAACACGTGAAGATTTCGCGGCAGCGGGTCTATCAAATCGTAACCAAGAATTTATGTGGGACGTACAAAGCCAAGCAACTGAAGCGCAACGTAACAGTGGTTTAGTGGCACAAGTACAAAGCGAATTGTTGGCTGGTCAAAAGACTGGACAAACAGCCCGTCAAATTTTTGGAACACCACAACAAGCCCTAGGTTTGGAAACAAAGAAAGCGCAAGAAAACGCGCCTGAACGTGGTTATGCCTCATATGGCTTCTGGCCAATCGTTGTTGATAATGCCTTGGTATTCTTCGGAATGTTCACTGGAATGTTTGGATTGATGTTGTTGTTCAGTGGTCAACAAATGTTGGAATCAAATCAACAAAACGTTGGATCATTTGGATTGACTGCATTGGTTCTAACAGCCGTTTCAGGTGGTTTGTTCTTTGGAGCATGGTCAATGATCGTTGCGCCACGTCAAGATGGCTCACAACGTAGTATGTGGTTCCGCTTGGCAGCGACAATTGTTTTGTTTGGAGCATGGTTCATCTGTTACATGAGTTTTGCTTTCATTCCACGTACATTTAACCCAATCCTAGATGGTTGGATTTACCTTGCTTTGGCTGCGTTGACATATTTTGGATTCCGTCGCTGGCGTCAAGCTACAGGAATTCAAGGTGGATTCTTGGGAGGAAGCCAACGCCGTCGCTAAAAGCCACACGAGTAGGTTGAGAGGAGAACGCAATGAAAATTTTGATTGTTGATGATGACCAAGAGATTGCTGAATTACTAGAAATTTACGTAAAGAATGAAGGTTATGACCCAATCACTGCTGGTGATGGGAAAGATGCTTTGAAGAAATTACGTACAAATCCTGATGTCGGGTTAGTTGTTTTGGACATTATGATGCCTGAAATGAATGGAACGGAAGTCGTTAAAGAAATCCGTAAAGACAATGGAGTGCCAATTTTGATGTTGTCAGCAAAGTCTGGGGCAATGGATAAGATTCAAGGATTGATTACTGGGGCGGACGATTACGTTACAAAGCCTTTCAATCCATTAGAAGTGATGGCGCGTATTAAAGCATTACTACGTCGTTCTCAAAATGTGATTCAACAAGATACACCAGAAGTATTGGACGTAGGCCCAATCACCATTAATAAGGACAGTCATGAAGTGAAAACATCAGAAGGTGTGGACATTAACTTAACGGCCTTAGAATTTGGTATTTTGTACTTGTTGGCCTCGCATCCAAACCGTGTGTTTAGTGCTGATGATATCTTTGAACGTGTTTGGCAACAAGAATCAGTGGTGTCAGCTAAGACAGTCATGGTTCACGTGTCACATTTGCGTGATAAGTTAGAAGAAGCAACTGGCGGTAACCAAGTCGTGCAAACGGTTTGGGGTGTTGGTTACAAGATTGAAGTTCTGTAATTCATGATTACAGTGTATAAGATAGATAAGGAGTAGGGCATGAAACCTAAAGCTTTGAGTTGGCTGTTGTTTGGCATGAAAAGTATGGTTTCGGCCCTATTTTTTGTGCTTAGCGGTTATGGACTTGCGAGTCTATTAGGTGCGGTTGGTATCACGATGACCGCCTGGTTGTGGGTACTCATCGGTTTGATTGGACTGGTAGGCTGGGTATTTACGGTGCTGCATTTCTATGATCAAATGATGTTGTCATTTTTGACGCAATTGGTACAACAATTAGAACACGATGTCTCAGACGTTGATGGGCATCATGTGATTCCTGCAGCGCGTTGGGGTCGTGATTTAGATCCAATGGCACGGAGTGTTGAACGATTGTTTGTGCGTGCGCAACAAGCCATGCAAGAGCAACGTGAGATTGAACGTTCAAAGGATGAAATGATTACCAATGTGTCGCATGATTTACGTACGCCCTTAACATCAATTTTGGGATACTTGGGTTTGATTGTCCCTGATGACATGATGATTGATAGTAAACAAGCGAAAACATATGCTAAGACAGCTTATCAAAAGGCTGAGCAAATGAAGTCGTTGGTTGAAGATTTATTCGATTATACGCAGGTGCAACAAGTAGATTTTAAATTACGTTGGGCACCAATGGATTTGGATGCCATGCTACAACAGTTAGCGGCGTCTTATGAATTGGAAGCTAAAGAACGTGGAATGGTCATTTCTACATTAACAGGACCTAATCGCATTGAAATGGTGGGAGATTCTGATCGTTTAGCGCGTGTATTTATGAATCTGATTAGTAATGCCTTGAAGTATGGGGATGGCGCAACTTTTATCCGCTTATCTGCAAAAGTAGATGAAGTAGCGCGAATGGTTGAAGTGCGTGTCACTAATAATGGTGTGAAAATTCCGGATGAAGCAGTTGCCCGTTTGTTTGACCGTTTCTATCGTGTGGAAAGTTCACGAAATCTGGGAACCGGTGGAACTGGACTTGGTTTAGCGATCGTCCAGAGTGTTATTGACGCACATAATGGAACAGTGGATGTTGAATCAACAGATGAAATGACGAGTTTCATTGTGCGTTTGCCATTATTAACTGAAGACGACATCTTAGATGTGTAGTAAAATAAAAACGTTAACACTTAGGGAGTATGGAGGAGTAAGGAATGAAGAAAGATGTATATGCAATTAATCGTCAAGTTAAAGCGCGTGCGCTAGAAGCGTTGACTGGTAATTTTTTCTCAATCTTGAAGATTTTGACATTGCCAGCGGTGCTTATGTTTGTATTAAACATGACTGGTAACGAATATGTTGCGGGTATTGGTGCGGTTGTGTCTGGGTTCTTGATGTTGGGATTTTTCCCATATGCCAGCACATTGATGTCATTACAAGAACGTCAACCACTTCAAGCGCGTGAATATGCGAAGAGTTGGTCATGGTTTGCCTTGTTTACAGTTTGGCGTAATCGTCTAGCGATGGGAGTTGATTATCTAATCTTCGCGGTAATCTTTACATTGTTAGGTTTCGGTTCTTTGTTTGGGCTATTTATCCCAGCTATTTTGATGGGAGCATTGCTAGATGGATTTGCCTTTGCCGGACTAATCATTGCAGGTGTGATGTTCGTTGCTTGGCTTGTATTAGTTATCTGGGTTAGCATCAAATTAGGATTAGTAGATTATGTGTTCTCTGATGCTATTTTTGGAGATATGGATACAACGGCATTTAATGATGTTGATTTTTCACGTATGACTATGTGGGAACGTCTTAAGACAATTATTCGTACAACTTGGACATTGATGACATGGAATGTCTTCTGGCGTTGGGTATGGCTATTTTTGACATTCATTGGTTGGGGACTATTGGGTCTTGTGACATTAGGAATTGGATTCTTATTTGTTGCACCATACATGACAATGGCAAATGTTGCGTTCTACGAACAAATTGTTGGTGAAAAGTACGGAACAACTGAAGAAATCGAAGTCGTTACAATTACTACTGAAGTAGAAGTTGATGTACTAGAACCTAAGTAATCTTAGGGGAAACAGATGTATCATTTATAAGCGACAAAAAAACGCCTCTAGCATACGCTAGAGGCGTTTTTAATTGTGATTGTTAATCTTACAAACCAACCATCAAACGCTTGATACGAGGTACCATGAATACCAATAAGATACCAATTGCGATTGATGTCATTCCAAAGTAGAAGAAGTATGAAACTTCGTTGGCTGGATTGTATAGACGGACTAATTGTGCGTTCAAGGCAGAACCAGCGGCGCTAGCCAAGAACCATAGTGACATCATTTGTGACATGAAGGCCTTAGGTGCCAAACGTGAGGTGATTGACAATCCAACAGGTGAAATCAACATTTCACCAATAATAACTAGGGCCCATGAACCAACTAGCCACCATGGTGATACTTGAACATCAGTTCCAAACAATGTTCCAGGTAGAGACATCAATAGGAATGATGCTCCAGCAAACATTAGTCCAGCTGCGAACTTAAGTGGGGCAGAAGGTTGGTTCTTTCCCCACTTTGTCCACATCCAAGCAAAGAATGGTGTGTACAACATAATGAACAATGGGTTCAATGATTGGAACATAGCAGGTGAAACGAAACCAGGCATACCAGCGTAGTTAACACGGTCCGCTGCAAATGTTGCCAAAACGATTGATCCTTGTTCTTCAATCGCCCAGAAAAGAATGGCAGCGATGAAGAGTGGAATGTAGGCCCACACACGTGAACGTTCTTCAGGTGTGACCTTAGGGCTTGTACTCATTGTAACGAAGTATGAGATAGGTAGAAGCAAGGCAATAATCGTAAGTAGATTAATGAAAGCTTCAATAGAAGTCCAACCCATCAAGAACATCAAGATCAAGACAAGAACGAAGACGACAGCACCGATAACTAACTTAGATACCAATGGACGAACTTCTTCAGGTTGAATTGGGTCTGGCGCGTAGTATGATTCAGCAGGAATATCCTTCTTACCACGGTGTAGTTGGATCAATCCGAACAACATTCCAACTGCGGCCAATGAGAAGGCAGCGTGGAACCCGAAGTTTTGTTGTGTCCAACCAACAGTTAGTGGGGCGATGAATGAACCTAGGTTAATTCCGAAAACGAAAATTGAAAATCCAGAGTCACGACGCAAGTCATTTCCTTGGTATAGTGTTCCAACCATTGAAGAAACGTTCGGCTTCAATAGCCCAGTTCCTAAGATGATTAGTCCCATTGATGCAAATAGTGTAAATGCACCACCAGGCAATGCCAAGAAAATGTGACCGGCCATGATTAGCAAACCACCACCGAAGACAGTCTTGTATTCACCTAACAAACGGTCGGCGATAAATCCACCGATAACACTTGATAGGTAAACTAATGACGCGTAAATCGCCATAATTGATGCTGCGGTTGCGCGGTCAATATCAAGTTGTCCGCTAGCGATTAGGTCCCAAATGTAGTAAAGCAAGATGGCACGCATTCCGTAGTAACTGAAGCGTTCCCACAGTTCTGTTTGGAATAGTGTCTTTAGGCCGTATGGTTGACCAAAAAATGACCGTTGTTTCTGCGGTTCTTTGTCAGCCGGGTTCGTTGATGTGCTCATAATTGTGTTCTCCCGATTTCCAACGCTAATTGTACGTTAGCGATTTATGATATTATGATTAGATAATAGTAATAATTCTATAACACGCGTTCTTAAAGGGCAAGTTCATTTTAAGTGTATTTGATAGAAAATATGACATTTTTCATCTATTTTATAAGAAAGAAGGCTACACGATGTTAGGTTTTATTAGCGACTTACATTTTGATATTAATAAAATTGATGATGAAACAGCTGTAAATGTGCTGATATCAGTCATTAAACGTCATGATTTAGACGTATTAGTGTTGGTAGGGGATACTTACAACGATTTCACGCGAACGCAACAGCTTGTTCAGGAGATTAGTGATCGGCATGACAATGTGCAGGTCTTTTTTGTGGCAGGTAATCATGATATGGGGCGCAATGTTAGTGCAGCTGAATTAGAAGAGACGTATCCACATTATTTGCACAAACGATATGTAGACTTACCAAATTCTAATATTCGTCTTATTGGTCATAATGGTTGGTATGATTATAGTTTGTCGCCTACGGTCTCTGAAGAGGCTGGCTGGGCTTTTCATAATGGGCTTTATTTTGACCGTGTCATTCCACAAAACGAGAGTGATTTAGCACGTACAGACAAAGGCTTAGATGAAATGGCGAAGTTGTTGCAACAAGCCCAAGCAGATCAGAAAGAAGTTATCTTTGCGACGCACTTTGTACCTATTAAAGACGATTTACACGTAAGTGAGGATTTGAGACTGCAATTAGTGAATGCAATGATGGGATCAAAGCGCGTTGGCGAATTGTTACAAGCCCAGAAGAATGTGCGTGCGGTTGTCTTTGGCCACCAACATGTGAACCCGCCGATTCGTTATTATGACGATGTTCCGTATGTAAATGTTGCTTTGGGGATTAAAAAAAGGCATCAAGAGTGGCTAAATATCGACTTAATGACTGCAATTGAAGAAAAAATGTACATTTTTTCGAAATAACGTTGACACTTTGGTTAAAAGTCTGTATAGTATTACTTTGTTGAGGCGCATCAAGTGCCCAACGCCTTAAATTATGGGGGTTTAGCGAAGTCTGGTCAAACGCGGTGGACTGTAAATCCATTCCTTCGGGTTCATAGGTTCGAATCCTATAGCCCCCACCATAATTGGGATATGGCCAAGTGGTAAGGCATCGGTTTTTGGTACCGTGCATCGCTGGTTCGAATCCAGCTATCCCAGCTAATGAAAGTCGATAGACATCTGTCTATCGGCTTTTTTGTTGTTTAAAAAGATGGATGATGCTGTTTGGCAGTCACAGGGTAAATAAAAATCCTTATCTCATGGACGAGATAAAGATTTTAAGATGGGATTTTAGTCATGATTACGATTGGGGAGTTCTTCTGTTTTAGACAAGTTTTGTTTTTTCCCGTTAAGCAAATAGAAGAACCAACCTAACACAAAAATAATCAGGGAAAAGAGTATTTTTTCTTCATAACAATGTAATGTCATTTGTGGAAATACGTGTTGAATGACACGCGTTAAGACGATCGTACTTACAAAGGTTTTGATGATAATTTGAAACCACATAAACGATCCCCCATGATCTGAATGGCATGAATGTTTTTTAGAGCATTCATTGAGCGTGATACAATTTTAGTGAAATTGCTTTTCTTGTTTCAATCAGTATGTTTATTACTATACTTAATTTGTCGGTTACACGGGGCACCTACCTCTTTACATGGACGTAACGAGTACTTTACATGCTAGATTTACATGTAAATATGCACCGGATTAGGGAATAAAGGCGAATAAAATATAAAAATACAAGTAATTTACTTTTTTTAGAGAATTTTTGACAAAAAGGGTTGCAATCAATTTGTACGCTTGGTATTATAAATAAGTTGATTTGAGGGGGTTTAGCGAAGTCTGGTTAAACGCGGTGGACTGTAAATCCATTCCTTCGGGTTCATAGGTTCGAATCCTATAGCCCCCATTTAACATTGGGATATGGCCAAGTGGTAAGGCATCGGTTTTTGGTACCGTGCATCGCTGGTTCGAATCCAGCTATCCCAGCTAAAAAAGTCGGTGAGCGATTACGCTTGCCGGCTTTTTATTTTGTTTTCAGATGATTGTTTGATACCATAAAAGGTACGATAACTAGAGGGAGTATGATAATAATGCAAACGAATCAAATTAAAAAAAGGGCACGTGAATTTGTACGTGGGAAGGCCTTTCCGATTGCGTTTAACTTAGTCTTTATTGCGCTAATCTTAGAATTAGTGCTAGGGATGTTAGTTAACAATAATGGTCGTACAACGTGGGCGCGTGAAGTGGCCTCTGGCCAAATTACTGCGACAATGGGACAAGTACAATCAATGTTACTAGGATTGTTAGGTATGCAATTCTTGATTGATATTGTTATGGGTGTCTTTATGATTGGATCAGTCTGGGGATTTGTGCAATGGCGTGCCACAAATAAGCCACCTGAAAAGCAATACCGTGCTAGTGTACGTTTTTGGCGTAAAGATGTGTTGATTGATAGTGTCGTCTTGGTTGCGGTACGTATGTTCTTTATTACATTGTGGACATTGCTATTGATTGTGCCGGGGATCATCAAGCAATATGCGTATTCACAGGCAACTTATTTATACGCTGAAGATGTTGCAGCGGGTCGTGGCATTAAGTCAGCGACTGCATATCTAAAGGAATCTGCACGTATGATGCGTGGACATAAAATGGAATTGTTCCTATTACAATTAAGTTTTATCGGTTGGTTTATTTTGGATATGCTAACGATGCGTATTTCTTCTTTGTATTCTCGACCATACTACACAGCAGCGATGGCAGAATTCTATCTAGGTTTGCGTGTGGCAGAACAAAAGAAATATGACGCCAACTGAGCTTCAGAGATTAGTTGAACGTATTTCGGCAGATGAATTTAATCAGCCATTCAAACATGTTGCGCGCTTTAATACACGATTACGAACAACGGGTGGTCGATATTTATTGCGGACACATGATATTGAAATCAATCCGTTGATGTTAACCGAATTTGATGAAACGAATTTAATTGGGGTTATCCGACATGAATTGGTTCACTATCATTTACATGTGAATGGCTTACCCTACCAACATAAAGACCAAGCGTTTAAAACATTATTGGCCCAGGTTGAAGGGGCACGTTATGCGCCAACAACATCTAAGCGGCGAGTTAATCATACGTATGAATGTCCAAATGGGCATCGAATGGAACGGCAACGCCGCGTAAATATCCATAAGTATGTGTGTGGAAAATGTAAAGGACGTTTACGTGAAGTTGCGCTTGTCAAAGAATAAACAATGTGATATCCTTTACTGGTTAATTAACTGGTAAAGGAGTTTTTTGTATGGCAACAGAATCAGCAAAACAAATTGATGATTTTCTAAACTATGTACGCATACTAGCGGAAAATCAACGTGAAATTCTTATCTGTGATCGCTCGGAGGCCGGGGTGACGGCAACACAAGGCCATGTCTTGATGTTGTTGGCACAAAAAGGACCACAAACAAATACTGAATTAGCGCAAGCATTGCAGGTAACTGCAGCGGCTATTACAAAGGCAATGAAGGTCTTACAAAATGATGAAGAGCCAATGGTGGCGCAAGTGCCAGATGTACATGATTTGCGTGTTAACCGTTGGTCTTTAACAACTCGGGGAATTAGCTTAGCATCAGCTCATGCACAAGAGCATCGGGATACTTTAGCAGAATATGATGCTGTTCTAGCAGAGTTTGATGATGCGCAACAAGTAGTTATCTCAGACTTTTTGACAGCAATGATGGATCGTTTAAATGGGGGAGAAACGCATGCAAAATAATCGTTCAAAGTTTCTATTATGGATACCGGGTATTTTGGTTATTGGATTAATTGGCTTGGTCATTTACCAAGGCCTACAACAAAATAAAACAACCCAAACAAATGATAAATTGACCGTGGTTGCGAGTTTGAATAGTTATGGGGACATCGCAGAAGCTGTCTTAGGTGATGCTGGGACAGTGACAAGTGTGATTGCAAATCCAGATGTCGATCCGCATGATTTTGAACCAACACCGAATACGGCGAAGCAATACGATGCAGCAGATGTCATTATTTCAAACGGTGGTGGACTAGATGCTTGGAGTGAAAAGTTTGCTAAGGCGAACCCGAAAGCCAACGCGATTAGTGTCAGTGATTTGTATCATTATAAAGCTGGAGATAATGAACATTTTTGGTATGAACCAGATTTGGTAGAAAAACTAACGAAAGAATTAGTTGCGGCATATAGTGAAATTGCACCAGACGAGCGTCGTACATTTGAAGCGAATGCTGAAAAGTACGTTGCCAAGATGAAGGGTGTGCATGCCTTACGTGATGAATTGGCCCATGCATTAAAGGGGAAGGCTGTCTTAACGACAGAACCAATCTTTGACCCATGGTTGAAGTCGATGGGCGCTGAGGTATTAGTGCCGGAATTTGCCTACGCAGTTGAAGAAGGACAAGATCCAACTCCCGCCGCTATTACGGCTTGGGAAGATGCTGCGCGTCAACACAAGGCAGTTGTTGTGATTCAAAATACACAAGCAACGAGTCAATTAGTCGACCAAGCTGTGAAGACTGCTAAAGAAGCTAACGTGCCAGTCGTGAAAGTGTCTGAAACAAAGCCATCTGATATGAACTATATTGACTGGCAATACGCACAATTAGAAGCGTTACAAAAAGAGGTGAAGTAATAATGGGTGTTGTAAAAGGAGAAGGTGTTGGGATTGCCTTTGGGGACCGTTGGCTGTATCAAAATGTTGATTTTGAATTGAAGAGCAAACGTGTTTTGGCAATCATTGGTGATAATGGAACTGGAAAGACAACCTTAATTCGTGCATTGTTAGGGCAACAATCCTTAACAGCGGGAACATTAACGTGGGGAACCCCTGACAATGTTGTTCGTTATGTGCCACAAGAACGTCCCGATGCACAAAACTTTCCATTACAAATTGCGGACTTCGTTGCGCTAAGTAACGATCGTGGTTGGCGTCCTTGGATGACGAAGGCTGAAAACAATCATTTGGCCCACATTTTAGAAGATACCAATTTAACAGCCTTGAGCAAGCAACGGATTGATTTAGCCTCAGGTGGTGAACGTCAACGCGCCTATTTGGCCCAAGCGCTGCTAGCTAATCCAGATGTGTTGGTACTAGATGAAGCAACCGCTAATCTAGATAATGTGGCTAAATTCGAATTGATGGATGTGGTTCGTCATTATCGTGACCATCATGATTTGAGTATTGTGATGATCAGTCATGATCTAGACATTATCCAACAATATGCAGATGATTATTTGTTGTTAGGTCCAAATGGTGGTGAATTCGGTCCTGTTTCACAACTAGATGTTCATAAGTTAGAAATCGGGAGGCAAACAGATGTTTAGTTATCCATTTATGCAGAATGCCTTCTTAGTTGGAACGCTAATTGCAGTGGTGAGTGGTTTTGTTGGTGTGTTTGTAGTTGCTCGTCATTTATCATTCTTGGCGCACACATTGAGTGAAATTGGTTTTGCTGGAGCTGCTTTTGGTTTATTTATGGGTTGGTCACCACTATGGGGAATGTTGATTTTTACCATTCTTGCGGCGACGACGATTGGTGAACTGGGGATGCAAGAAAAACGCTCAGAATCATTGATTTCAGCAGTGAGTGCGGTGGCGATTGGGTTAGGGATTGCTTTCTTAGCACTATCGCAGAAAAATGCGAGTGCTGCGACAAGTATTTTGTTTGGATCTATTTTTAGTATCAGTGAGCAAAATATTATTCAAGTGGTACTCTTAGCGGGTGGTGTATTGATTGTGGGCTTAGTGCTTTTCCGCCAACTACGTCATTTTGCCTTTGATTACCAAACTGCACGCTTTAGTTTGAAAAACATCGTCGCCATTGAAGTTATCTTTTTGGTCTTGATGGCCACGACAGTTGCTGTTTCATCACAAATTGTCGGATCATTGTTGATCTTTATTTTGATGACTTTGCCAGCGAGTTCAGCGATGCGCATTGGGCGTACTGTGACACAAATGTTAATTTACGCTATTTTATTTGCGCTAATTGGTGTTTGGTCTGCGTTGGTATTGTCGTTTTGGACAAACTTACCCGTTTCGTTCTTCATTGCGATTATCGAAGCCGCAATCTACTTTGTGACTTTGGCTTTTGCCCAAAAACAAATAAAGTAAGATGTTTTAGACTGAAATTTGAAAGACCACCCTTGGGTGGTCTTTTTATCTACCCTGGATAAGGCGACAAGCCTACTTGTTTCTGATAGAATGGAATGAATATAGAGAAAATTAAAAGGAAGTACTAAAAATATGTTAACTGTGTCAAATGTGTCAGTCGTATTTACTGGAAAAAAGTTGTACGAAGACGTTAATTTAAAGTTTACCCCTGGTAACACTTACGGAATCATCGGAGCCAACGGAGCTGGAAAGTCTACTTTCTTGAAGGTTTTGGAAGGTAAGATTCAACCAACTACTGGATCAATTTCAATGGGTGCCAACGAACGTATGTCATCATTGGTACAAGATCACTTTGCCTTCGACGATTTGACAGTTATGGAAACTGTTATGCGTGGATACAAGGAATTGTTCGATGTTAAGGCTGAAATGGATGCGATTTACGCTAAGCCAGACTTTAACGACGAAGATGGTGTTCGTGCCGGAGAATTGTCAGCTAAGTTTGACGACATGAACGGTTGGACTGCTGAAGCTGATGCTGCACAATTGTTGCAAGGATTGGGAATCTCATCTGAACAACAAAGCGCATTGATGGGTGATTTGCCTGAAACAACAAAGGTTAAGGCCTTGTTGGCACAAGCTTTGTTTGGTAACCCTGACATCTTGATCTTGGACGAACCAACTAACGGTTTGGATTCAAAGACAATCGCATGGTTGGAAGATTTCTTGGCTGACTATGAAAACATTGTCCTTGTTGTTTCCCACGACCGTCACTTCTTGAACGCCGTTTCAACAATGACTTTGGACGTGGACTACGGAAAGATCACAGAATTCGTTGGAAACTACGACTTCTGGAAGGAATCTTCAGAATTGGCTTCACGTTTGCAAGGGCAACAAAACGCCAAGAAGGAAGAACAAATCAAGCAATTGCAAGAATTCGTGGCTCGTTTCTCAGCGAACGCCTCAAAGTCTAAGCAAGCGACTGCACGTAAGAAGCAATTGGAAAAAATCACTTTGGATGACATCCAACCTTCAACACGTAAGTACCCATACATCAACTTCACAACTACACGTGAAATTGGAAACGACATGGTTCGTGTCGAAAACGTTTCTAAGACAGTTGATGGTGTGAAGTTGCTAGATAACGTTAGCTTCACTTTGGCACCAAATGAAAAGACTTTGATCATGGCCGAAAACGACGTTGCCGCAACGGTAATGATGGATATTTTGGCTGGGGTTACTGAACCAGATGAAGGGTCAGTTGTTTGGGGTGTAACAACTTCACACGATTACTTGGCCAAGGACATGGGACAAAACTTCCCTAAGCCAGAAATGCCAATTTTGGACTTCTTGCGTGACTTCGCCGGTAAGGATGAAGACGACAACACATTCTTGCGTGGATTGTTGGGACGTATGTTGTTTAAGGGAGAAGATGCGGAAAAGACTTTGGACGTGTTGTCTGGAGGAGAAAAGGTCCGTGTTATGTTCTCAAAGTTGATGTTGACGAAGCCAAACGTGTTGGTATTGGATGACCCAACTAACCACTTGGACTTGGAATCAATCACTGCTTTGAATGATGGTTTGATTGATTACAAGGGTGGAATCGCCTTTACATCACACGACCGTACATTCGCACAAACAATTGCGGACCACATTGTGGTTCTTGGTAACGAAGGTGTTATCGAACGTGCAGACACAAACTTCGAAGAATTCATGGCTAACCCAGGAGTTATCGAAGCAATGGAAAAGCAAGGCATTGTTTTGTAATCATTAAATACAAACGAAAAGACCAACCGAGGCTAACCTCAGTTGGTCTTTTTTGTGTCTATAAATTTTATGACTTCATTTTGATAGTCGTCCTTTTTCGCGAGTCCAATGCACAAGACCAACTAATATAACCGCTAATGATGTCCAGGCATACTTAAAAGGAACATCGCAGGCTAGTCCGTTGATCAATGCTAACAAACCGATAACGATGAAGGTTTGATTTTTATAGCGGTTAAGAAATCCGCTGAATGGGAAGTTTCTGCGGCCTAGTAAAGGGAGTAATAGAACTAACCAAATAATTGGGAAAAATCCGAGTAACATACCTTTCCTCCTGTTTGAACACTGTAATGACTATTTAGAGATAGAACGTTTTTGATGTATTGAGTAGACAACATCTATAAGAACTATAATCAGTGCAATTACGGCACAGAACGGTGTGCCTTGGAAAAGATCGAGCATGAATCCACCGATACCAATCAGTATGAGTAATTTAGTTTGAAAAGGGCGACATAGTCTATTAAATGAATTGTCGGTTTTAGCAGAAAGAAACACCAATCCCGCTAGGAATATTAATATAAAAATGTTGATTGTCATGTGGTGGCTCCTTTAACGTAGAATGTGCATTGAGTACTGACCGGAATAATTCCAGTCCATATAGATTTGATTTTTACGATGACGAGCATTGTAATAATTTAGATTATTGGCAACTCGTTGGAAGTAGACACTGCTGAGGGCTCCCACAGCAGCGATGCCACGAGAAGCTATAATACTCCCAACAAGACCACCGATACTCAGATCGCTACCGTGGCTTTGAAGTTCATGTACTAATTGGTCAACTGCTTGATTGCTACGGAAATAGTAACGGGTTCCCCACCAAAAATTTTTGTACGTGTAACGACTGTTGGCTGCACGTGGCACACGCAAATGTTCTGTGTACATTTCTTTGGTTTCTGGATCAATAGTGAAATGATGTGCTGCAATCGTTTGATTAGCTGTCGTCACAGCCTTTTCTAATTGTGTATAAGTATTTTGTGAAATATGTGCATCGTTGTTAGTTGCTAAAACGTATTGATTATTGTGAACAGAGACGAGATGGTCAAAGTGAGCTAAACATACTGGTTGTACATTTTGTGCAGATTCATGAGTCGATGTGTGTGTATCCGCTAGTGCAATGGGTGCAGTAAGCGGTATAAGAGTTGAAGCGGACAGGATAGTTAGTAGATATAGTCCTTTTTTACGCATGTATGCTCCTTTAAACAAACAAATGAAATAACAGCAACATCCCGGGAGTGACACTAATATAGCAAATCAGATTTTAGGGTACATGCTTCATTTTTGTCGAAATTTTAAAAAATGAAAGTTTTCATTTTAGATAAATCAATTTAAGAGACCGTGTTTTTAAAATGATGGATATTCAGGTAAAATGATAAATACTAGAGAAATGAGGTAACCATCCATGGCAAAAAAAGTGAAAGTAAAGAAAATACTTGTTGAACAAATTTTAGATAAGGCTAAGATTCCGTATGAATCAATTGTTTTTTCTGGTGGCATGGATAGACGTGAAGAAGAATTAGCTGAACATGGGATTTCTGAAGCTGATATCTATAAAACATTGGCCTTGTCTGGAAATGTTACAGGTCCTTTAGTGGGCATTGTGCCGGTAGAAGGACATTTATCTGAAAAGAAATTGGCCGTTGTCTCAGGTAACAAGAAGGTACATATGTTGCCGGCGAAAGAGTTAGTGGCAACAACAGGTTATGTGCATGGTGCGAATAATCCGGTGGGGATTTGGCAAACTAAAAAATTCCCGATTTACTTTGATAATGCCGCTAAAGAAGCGGGGACAATTGTGGTTTCTGCCGGAGAATTAGGACGCTCAATTAAGATTGATGCGCAAGCCTTGGCAACATTTGTTGAAGCTGAATTTGTAGACATCCAATCAGAGGATATCCAATGACATGGCAAACGTTGTGGCCTTTATGGCTAACGGTCTTATTTAGCTTAGGTGGTGCATTTTTATTAGCTGCGTTAGTTATTTCAGCAATTACACAACAAATTAATACGTTAATTGGTCGGCGTTTTGGTGAACGTGTTGTGGATTATATGGCAGCGCCTGGCGTGGTAGTTCATGAATTATCTCATGCCATCATGGCCTTTATTTTTCGACATGATATCGATAAGATACAGTTATTTCAGCGTGGAAAAACGACTGATGACGGTTATCGAACAAGAGGGTATGTATCACATGCATGGCGACCAGATAGTTTTTACCAACAGATGGGTAATTTAATGATTGGCTTAGCGCCAATGTTTGGGATTACAGCTGTTGGTTTTGGTCTAACCAAGTGGTTGTGGCCTAATGTGTTTATGTATCAAGAAACAACCTTATTTACGCGGGATAGTTGGTGGCAATTACCCATTTTATTGGTACTTTTGACCAATTTGATATTAGGATTGAAATTGAGTCGATCTGATTGGCATGGTGTCTGGAATGGTATGCCACAATATGTGCTTGTGTTGACAATTTTGACATTAGGTTTGTGGTTATTTCAGATTTCGGCCGAGACAGTATGGCTAATAATTGGCTATCCATTAGTGTTGGGGATGCTAGGGCTGATAACGATTAGTCTGGTGATGTATATTATTGTTTGGGGAATTACACGATAAGGAGTGCGACATGGAAGAACGTTTAGTAGCCTTGATGCAGTTTATGGAGGGTTTGCAAGAAACGGATGCAACTGGTCATGGGGATGATCATGTTCATCGCGCAATCAAATTGGCGCAACACATTTTAGCAACAGAGCCTGATGCAGATGAATTTGTGACTTTGGCGGCTATTATTTTGCATGATACGTATGATGAAAAATTAGTAGATGATCAAGCGGCAGCGAAACAAATTGTTGTCGATAAGTTACAAGATTTAGATATTTCTACTGAGGATCAAGCAGCTATTTTCTTGATTATTGATAATATGTCTTGGAGTAAAGAACGCTTTGGGAACCCAGAACCATTACCTCTCGAAGGGCATATCGTTCAAGATGCAGATCGACTAGAGGCGATGGGACTAACTGGTGTCGTCCGGACCATGCAATATGGTATTCCACGAGGACATGTGATTTATGATCCGGCGATGCCGCCACGTGAATTGAAGACTAAAGCAGATTATCGTAGTGATGAAGGTGAAACGATTATTAATCATTTTTATGAGAAATTGTTGCTGTTGCCGGCAAGTTTGAACACGGCTGAAGGTAAGCGAATTGGTGCGAAAAGGGATGCAGCAATGCGAGCTTTTATTGAGCAATATTTAGCTGAATGGCATAATAAAGATTATTAAAATTCAAAAGTGGTCCAACCAGTTGTTTTGGTTGGACCACTTTTGTGCTATGATGAAGACCATACAAAAACACGGGAGCAACATCAATGGAAACTGAAGTGATTTATATGCGTGTGGTCGCAGATTTGAAGAAGCGTATCCATGCACAAGAATTTCCGACATTAAAACTACCAGATGAACGTTCGTTGGCTGTTGCTTACGATGTTTCACGTAGTTCAATCAAACGCGCCTTAAATGTTTTAGCGCAACAAGGCATTATTTTTAAGAAACGTGGTTCTGGTACATTCGTTAATCCGTTGTATCTGAAGAAACAACCGATGTTCCAATCAGCTGGACAGAATCTAGGGGTTTCAGATGCCTATCGTCATAATGGCGAAGCGCCAGCGATTAAAGTGTTGGAATTTGAGACGATGACCGCCGATGACGAAATTTGTCAGGATCTTTTCTTAGAAAAAGGGGAGCGCGTTTATCGGATGAAACGTCTGCGTGTCTTGCAAGGGACGGCATTTATGATTGAGCATGCGATTATCCCAGTTAAATTATTGCCAGATTTGACAGCTGATGACGTGAAGCATTCTTTGTTCCAATACACACAAAATGCGACAAAAAAATCAGTTACGAAATCATTCCTAACAGTTACCGCAGAACCATCAGATGCGGCAGACCAAGAATTGCTAGCGTTAAAGCCGGTTGAACCGGTTGGAGTTATGGCAGGTATCTATTTCCTAGACGACGGGACGCCGTTTGAAATGGCTCAAATGCGTGTTCACTATAAGTACATGGAGTTTAATAGTTTTGATAGTCTGGACGGGGATTAAGGCCTCTTTAAGAATTGGACCGCTCCAATTCGAGTCTTTTTCTTGAACACATTTTCATTATCTGTTATGATTGACTTGTTAGCTGGGGAGACTCTCTCGTCTGCCCCAGTGTTTAATTCACTATCACTTTCTTATACAAAGGAGATTCATCAAAATGACTAATTTTGATTCAAAGGAATACCTTGAAAAAGTTGACGCCTGGTGGCGTGCAACCAACTACCTTTCAGCAGGTATGATCTTTTTGAAGAGCAACCCATTGTACTCAGTGACTAACACACCAATCACTGAAGAAGACGTTAAGGTTAAGCCTATCGGTCACTGGGGAACTATCTCAGGACAAACTTTCCTATACGCTCACGCTAACCGTTTGATCAACAAGTACGATCTAGACATGTTCTACATCGGTGGACCTGGTCACGGTGGACAAGTTATGGTTACGAACTCATACCTTGACGGAACTTACACTGACAACTACCCTGAAATCACACAAGACGTTAAGGGTATGTCATTGTTGTTCAAGCGTTTCTCATTCCCTGGTGGAATCGGATCACACATGACTGCACAAACTCCTGGTTCATTGCACGAAGGTGGAGAATTGGGTTACTCACTATCACACGCCATCGGTGCTGTGTTGGATAACCCAGAACAAATCGCTTTTGCTGTCGTTGGTGACGGTGAAAACGAAACTGGTCCATCAATGACTGCTTGGAACTCAAACAAGTTCTTGAACCCTAAGAACGATGGTGCCGTTTTGCCAATCTTGGACTTGAACGGATTCAAGATTTCAAACCCAACTATCTTCTCACGTATGTCAGACGAAGAAATCTCAAAGTTCTTCGAAGGTTTGGGATGGTCACCTCGTTTCATCGAAAACGATGACATCCACGACTACATGGCTTACCACGAAATGTCAGCACAAGTCTTTGACCAAGCTATCGAAGACATTAAGGCCATCCAAAAGGACGCCCGTGAAAACGGTCGTTACGAAGATGGTGAAATCGCTGCATGGCCTGTTGTGATTGCACGTTTGCCAAAGGGTTGGGGTGGACCTCGTTTCGACGCAGCCGGAAACCCAATCGAAGACTCATTCCGTGCGCACCAAGTTCCTTTGTCATTGTCACAAGGTGACATGTCAACATTGCCACAATTCGAAGAATGGATGGCTTCATACAAGCCTGAAGAATTGTTCAATGCTGATGGTTCATTGAAGGCAGAACTTGCAGAACTTGCACCTAAGGGTGACAAGCGTATGGCAGCAAACCCAATTGCTAACGGTGGAGCACCTAAGGGTCAATCATCAAAGAACTTGGACTTGCCAGACTGGCGTCAATACACTAACGAAATTACTGCGGAAAACCGTGGTACTGAATTAGCTGACTCAAAGCGCAACATGGACATGAACGTATTGTCAGGATTCTTTGCTGAAGTTGCAAAGATGAACCCTACTTCATTCCGTATCTTCGGACCTGACGAAACTATGTCAAACCGTCTATGGGACATGTTTGATGTAACTACTCGTCAATGGATGGAAGAAACTAAGTTCCCTAACGACCAAAAGGTTGGACCTGAAGGTCGTATCATTGATTCACAACTTTCAGAACACCAAGCTGAAGGTTGGTTGGAAGCTTACACATTGACTGGTCGTGTTGGTGTATTCGCATCATACGAATCATTCCTACGTGTAGTTGACTCAATGATCACTCAACACTTCAAGTGGTTGCGTCACGCCTCAGAACAATCATGGCGTAACGATTACCCAGCGTTGAACTTGATCTCAACTTCAACTGTATTCCAACAAGACCACAACGGTTACACTCACCAAGACCCAGGTATGTTGACACACTTGGCTGAAAAGAAGTCTGACTTCATCCGCCAATACTTGCCAGCCGATGGAAACTCATTGTTGGCTGTATTCAACCGTGCCTTCTCAGAACGTAACGTTGTTAACCACGTTGTTGCCTCAAAGCAACCACGTCAACAATGGTTCTCAGCTGATGAAGCTGCTGTCTTGGCAGAAGAAGGATTGGCAACAATCGAATGGGCATCTACTGCTCCACAAGGTAAGGCTGACATCGTCTTCGCATCTGCTGGTGTAGAACCAACAATCGAAACTTTGGCTGCTTTGCACTTGGTTAACGCTGCCTTCCCTGAAGTTGCAATGCGTTACGTGAACGTTGTTGAATTGATGCGTTTGCAAGCTAAGAACGGACCAATGAACGATGACCGTAAGTTGTCAGACGAAGAATTCGCTGCTTACTTCGGTGAATCAGGAACACCTGTTGTCTTCGGATTCCACGGTTACGAAGGTTTGATCGAATCATTCTTCTACCAACGTGGACACTTGGGATTGCGCCCTCACGGATACCGTGAAGATGGTGACATCACAACTACTTACGACATGCGTGTATACTCAGAATTGGATCGTTTCAACCAAGCTAAGGACGCCGTTTCTACGCTTGTTGCGAACGGAACAGTTGACGAAGCTAAGGCTGCTGTCTTCTTGAAGGAGATGGATGACATCTTGGCTAAGCACTTCGACGTTACTCGTAACGAAGGTCGTGACATTGAAGAATTCACTGACTGGAAGTGGTCACCACTTGTTTAATCTTTTGATTAAATAAAGTGTGATAAAAAGAACGACTTACTCATTAGAGTAGGTCGTTTTTTTGTTTTTATGTGAAAATGTCATGTGTTATGATATATAAGTAACTTAAATTGTATGTATTGAGTAGATGGGAGATTATGATGCAAAATGAAATGAATGTTGTACCAGAAGAAGTTAAGGGTTGGAACTGGGGAGCCTTTATGTACAGTATCCTTTGGGGAATTGGAAATAAGTCATATTTGGTTTTCTTGATGCTAATTCCTATTTTCAACATCGTGTGGATGTTTGTTATTGGAGCTAAGGGAAACGAATGGGCCTGGAAGAATGGTAACTACACAGACGTTGCGACATTTAAGGCCGTGCAAGAAACTTGGAACCGTGCTGGTTTGTTTATGTTTATTGTGATGCTTGTAAGTGTGTTGTTCACTGTATTGGCGATCATCTTTGGTGGTTTGACAGTGGCGTCACTAGGAAACTAAAGAACTAATAATCAGCCTGATATAAGAGGTGTGTCGGTGCGAATCCGACCTGGTTATATCCACCATATCTAAATGAAATAGACAGTGTTTTGCATGACGCGGCTTGATGATGAATATCAACTGTGACGAGGCAAAAAAGCGATATGGTATAATAACGGAATAGAAAGTTGAGGAAAAACTCATGATTATTTTACTTGTATTAGGATTCGCCCTATTACTATATACCTTGATGCAATTTGTGCATCACCGCAAAATTTCTTGGGTACCATTTGTTATTGGAATTGTTCTAGTAATTGGAAATGGATACGGTCTAGCAAATGCGCAATCAAAGCATTTGTTTATGCAAGAAGTACAAGCAACAAAGACAGATAAAATTCAACCAGCAGGGCATGTAGGAGACTACGATTTCATCACAACTAAAAAGGTTGATGGTGGTGTTCGTTACACATACATGACAGACGGTAAGACATTCCAAACATTAGTTGGAAACACAACGATGACTTTGAAAGAGGGAACACCTGCGACGTTGAAGACAAGTGTTAACAATTATCAAGTTACGAATGTATTTGAGCAATTTATGCGTTGGGGTGAACCACACGAAATTGCTAAGGGTACAGATTATGTGATGACGCTTCCTAAAGAATGGAAAGTAATCACAACTGATCAATATGATCAACTTCTAAAGACAGCGACTGAAAGTGAAGACAAGAATAAGAAGTCGCTAGAAAAAGAAATGAAGGATGCATTCGAATCAGCAACTAAGAAGGACAAGAAGTTTGCAGACGATAAGAAGGCACAAGAAACGTTGAAGAATAAAATTGCTGACAGTGAATCAAAGAAGGCTAAAGAACGCTTGAATGATGATATTAAGAAGCAATTAGCTGAATGGGATAAGTAGTCTTTAAAAAGCGTAGTTATTTAATAGCTACGCTTTTTTGATTGGTTTGAGTTCAACATGGTAAACTAGTAGCTAATAAATGTATAAATGGGGGACGCTATGATACGTAAACAAGATGATTTTTATGATGCAATCAATGCAGAATGGGCTGAAACAGCTGTGATTCCATCTGACAAGCCACGTACGGGTGGCTTTAGTGATTTAGCTGATGAAATTGAAGAGTTGATGTTAAATACGACGGCGGATTGGCAAGCTGGCCAGGACGTACCGACAGAAACATTATTGAACAATTTTGTGAAATACCACCATTTAACAAGCGATTGGGACCAACGTGATAAAACTGGCGTTGCGCCTATTTTGCCATTGATTGAGAAGTATAAGGCAATGGCATCATGGGAAGATTTTGCGAATCAAATGGCTGATTTAGAAGAAGCTGGATTACCAAATGCATTACCATTTGGTGTTGCGCCTGACTTTAAAAATGCACAATTAAATGTGTTGTGGGCTGATGCATTGGGAACAATCTTGCCAGATACAACATACTATGAGCCAGATCACCCACAAGCCGCTGATTTGTTAGCGAAGTGGCGTGAATCGCAAGAGGCGTTGTTGATGGCATTTGGATTTGCAGATGCAGAAATTAAAGATATCTTAGATAAGGTATTGGCCTATGATGCACGCATTGCAAAGTACGTGTTAAGTAATGAAGAAGGGGCTGAATATGCCAAGTTGTACCATCCATATGCATGGGATGACTTTACAAAACTTGTACCTGGTATGCCATTAGATGCTATTATGATGCAATTAATTGGTGAAAAGCCCGATATGGTTGTGGTACCAGAAGAACGTTTTTGGCAACATGCAGCTGAGTTTTATTCTGAAGAAGCATGGCCATTGTTAAAAGCCACATTGATTTTAGGTGTGGTTAACAGCTTTACATCATATCTATCAAACGAAATTCGCGTGTTAAGTGGTGCGTACGGACGCCATTTGTCAGGAACACCAGAAGCTATTAGCCAAGAGAAAGCAGCCTATTACTTAGCCTCAGGACCTTATAATCAAGCGTTAGGGCTTTGGTATGCTGATAAATATTTCTCACCAGAAGCTAAGGCAGATGTTGAAAAACAAGTCGCTGTGATGATTGATGTGTATAAGAATCGTTTAGATAATATTGACTGGTTGGCACCGGAAACACGTGAAAAAGCACAAGTGAAGCTTGGTGTGATTTCAGCACATATCGGATACCCTGATAAATTACCTGTTCGTTATTATGATAAAGTGATTCAAGATGACGACACATTGTTTAGTGTTGCTAATCGTTTCCGTCAACAAGACATTGCGTATCACTGGTCAAAATGGCATCAACCGGTTGATCGCACAGAATGGCATATGTCTGCGCATCAAGTGAACGCGTATTACAATCCACAACAAAATCAAATTGTGTTCCCAGCTGCCATTCTACAAGCACCATTTTATAGCTTAGAGCAATCAGCATCAGCGAATTATGGTGGAATTGGAACAGTTATCGCACACGAGATTTCTCATGCCTTTGATACGAACGGTGCATCATTTGATGAATACGGAAGTTTGAACAATTGGTGGACAGACGAAGACTATGCTGCATTTAAGACGAAGACTGATCAAGTTGTGGCCCAATTTGATGGTCTTGATGCCTATAGCGCAAAAGTAAATGGTAAGTTAACTGTTTCCGAAAATGTCGCTGATTTGGGTGGTGTTGCAGCCGCGCTTGAAGCCACAGAACGTGAAGCAGATGCTGATTTAGTGGCGTTCTTTGACAACTGGGCTAAGATTTGGCGTATGAAGGCACGTCCTGAATACATGCAACTATTGGTTGCTTCAGATGTGCACGCGCCTGCTAAGTTACGTACCAATGTCACAATGTCTAACTTTGGTGAATTCTACACAACATATGATGTACAACCATCAGATGGTATGTATCGAGCACCTGAAGATCGCGTTATGATTTGGTAATCAGATAATAGAAAAAGCGTACCGATTAATTTCGGTACGCTTTTTTGGTTACTACATTATTTTTGACAAAAAACATGCCATACAGCTAGGGGACTGCATGGCATGTTTCATATCTATTCTATTTTTCTGGAGTTTAGAATGTAGATTGGGAAGTTAAATCAATATTAATCGGGAACGATAATGGTTGCACGGCCATTATCTTCGTAATCACCGACGTTATCAAGACTAGTCATGATAGCGGGCTTACCTGTACGTTCAACGAATGATAGTAAGGCAAGAATCTTTGGCTTCATTGAACCAGCAGCGAATTGATTGTCGTCCACGTGACGCTTCATTTCGTTTACTGAAACAGTACCAAGCGCTTGTTGGTCCTCTTTACCGAAGTTAATCATGGCTTGATCAATCGCTGTTAAGATAATCAATTCGTCAGCCTCAACAACTTCAGCAAGTTTAGCAGACGTAAAGTCCTTATCGATAACCGCTTCAACACCAACATATTGGTTGTTTTCGCGGATAACTGGGACACCACCACCACCACCGGCAATTAGAATTTCACCAGCGTTAGCTAATGCTTCCACTGCAGATGCTTCTACGATACCGATTGGTTCTGGTGATGGGACAACGCGACGGAAACCACGTCCAGCATCTTCTACGAATTGCCATTCAGGATGTTCAGCTTGTAGGGCTGCGACTTCTTCTTGGTTGTAGAATTGACCGATAGGCTTAGTTGGGTGTTGGAATGCAGGGTTGTTCTTGTCTACTAGTGTTCGCGTGAACAATGCAGCGACGTTATTGTTGGGAAGTTCGTCGTTTAAAGCATTAGCAAGCCAGTAACCAATTTCACCTTGCGTCATTGCCCCAACTGTATCAAGTGGCATTGCTGGGTTCTTTTCAGATGGGTTAGCCGTTTGTTGTAACATCAAGTTTCCAACTTGTGGACCATTTCCATGCGTGATAACAAGCTGTGTACCATCATGTGTTTGGACATAATTAGCAAGCTTCTTAGCCGTTGCTTTCAAAGCAGCTTGTTGGGCTGCTGCTGAGGCATCGTTAGTTAGAATGGCGTTACCGCCAAGAGCGAAAATAACACGTTTTTGCATAATAATATCCTTTCAATTTAACTCAATGTAATTGTCCCGTTGATTAGGGCAATAATTGTGAAGATGGCAGCAACAGTTGTGATACCGATAGTGATCCATTCACCACGTTTGATGTTAGGAATTCCTTGATGTTGTACATAGAAGATGAATCCCATTACCAAGATTAATGAACATAGTGCTAGGTATTGAATACCTGAAACAGCCACCGCAATGATTTCAAATAAGACAACAATCAAACCTGGGATAATCAAAGCAGTGCTCTTGCGCTTAATTCCAACTTGAAGTTGGAACAAACCGACGAAGAAGTAACTGATAACGATTGCGACCGTACATAAGCTCAAAGCGAAAATGTAGGCTGACTCTGTAAAGAACAAAGTGAAAATCAGTAACTGCATCAATACTTGGGTAAAAATCAAACTATTGACAGGGGCGCCAATTTCATTAGTTTTACCCATCCACTTAGGGAAGATGTTTTGTGATGATAGTCGTTGCAATGGTTCAACTGGTAGTAGGAACCAGCTAATCAAGGCACCAACTAGGGCGATAATCAAAGCCAAACTCATCAAAGCTCCACCAATTGGACCAACTGTTTGTTGTACGACGAAAACTAGGGCCGGTTCTTGAATGTTAGCTAATTCTTGTTGTGGCAACATACCAAATGGCAACAAAGTAATCACGAAGTACATAAAGAACAAGATAAATGTCGCAATCATTGTTGCCTTCGCAACATCTGATTTCTTTTGCGCACGATCTCCCATCATTGACGCACTTTCGATACCAACGAACAAGAAAATCATTGATAGGATTCCGGTACTGAATTGATTGTAGAAACTTTCACCAGTCATTTGACCGAATGAAAGATTTCCCATGTTGTTGGTAAATGATTCCCAGAAGTGGGCTGTAAATAGACCAGCTTGGAAGAAAATAATTCCAAACAACATGAAGGCAACTAATGAACCAACTTTGAAGAAGGTGATGATGGTGTTGAAATTCACCATGTTTTCAACACCGTACTTAATCACGAACCATGTCAAAATCCATGAAAAAGCGGATACAAATATAATTGTAACCAAGCTACTTCCATCGGCTAAAGGCGCTAGCGCGGGAATGTAAATTGAGAAATAACTAATTGCTTGACCTAACATCAATAAGAAGGCTAGGTTTCCACAAAATCCACTGACAAAGTAGGCAAAACCGGATGCAACGGCAGCGATTTTACCGCTACCTTCTAATGCATAGTCAGTGACACCGGTAAGCTTTGGGAATAAGTTTGATAGTGTTGCGAAGACCCACGCAAGGGATCCAATTCCCACCATCACGAATAACCAAGCTAAAATTGAGACACCGACGGTACTACCTTGTGCCAGTGTAGATGATACGTTGAAGACTCCGGACCCTAATGAACTCGTAACAATTCCACTAATTAAGGCCACGAGGCCTAGTTTCTTAACCTCTGCTTTTTCCATAATACTCTCTCCGTAAAATAAAAATGAATTGCAACACAATGTCACAATTCATTTTTTGCAACAAATTTAAGGCTTATTGCTTTGGATATAGAGACAAGTCACCCAAAGTTGCGACCATGATGGCCTTAATTGAGTGCTTGCGGTTTTCCGCTTCTTGGAAGTGACGTGCTTGTGGTCCTTCGAAAACATCGTTAGTGATTTCAATACCATCAGTACCAACTAGGTTAGGGTACTTTTCGTGTACGTCTTCCGCAACTGTTGTGTTCAAGTCGTGGAACGCTGGCAAACAGTTCATTGTAATCAAACCGTTGTCAAAGTGCTTAGACTTCTTTAGCAATGCCATGTTTACTTGGTAAGGCATCAATTGGTTCAAACGTTCTTCCCAATTGTCTTCTCCCATACTTACGAATACGTCATTGTAGATAACGTTAGCGTCAGCAACACCAGCGTCCAAATCAGCTGTAATCATTGGCTTTGCACCAGTTTCAGCAGCGTACTTGTTGGCGATCGCTTGAACTTCTTCTGTTGGTTGTAGGTCAGCAGGGGCAACGATGTGTACGTTAACACCCAACATTGATCCAGCAACTAGCAATGAGTTAGCGACGTTGTTACGTCCATCTCCAACGAAAGCCAAAGTCAAATCATTTCCTAAGTGACCAAAGTTTTCCTTTACAGTCATGAAGTCGGCAATCATTTGTGTTGGGTGCCATTCATCAGTCAAACCGTTCCAAACGGGCTTGTGGCGACCTTCAGTATCAACGGCATACTTAGCCATTAATTCCATGTCTGATTGTGCGAATCCACGGTATTCAATACCATCGGCCATACCAGCGAAGACGCGAGCAGAGTCAGCAACAGATTCTTTCTTACCAAATTGACTTGATGTTGGGTCAATGTAAACTGTGTTGGCTCCTAATTCATCACCACCAATTTCGAATGACAAACGTGTACGTGTAGATGTCTTGGCAAATAGCAAGATGATGCTCTTGTCATGCAAGTACTTCGTAACAACTGGCCCACCAGACTTTTGAGCTTCCAATTCGGCCTTCAATTCAATCGAAAGGTCAACTAATGCGTGCATTTCTGCGGGTGTGTAGTCGATTTCCTTCAAGAATGAACGACCTTGCATTGTTTGTAATTGTGCTAATTCAACCATTGTTATGCTCCTTTAATGTCTGTAATAAGTGTTTGTAGTGGGTTAGATGTTGTCACGCCAGATTGGTTGACTCATACAACGACCACCACCACGACCGCGGGCTAGTTCACTAGACTTGATTTGGTGAACCTTGATACCGTGTTCTTCCATCAACTTGATAGAGATGTAGTTACGGTCGTATGTGACAATTTCACCAGGTGCGATTGCCAAATTGTTTGATCCATCATTCCATTGTTCACGTGGGGCAACGATAGGGTCACCACCACCAGTTTCAATAAGGTCAAGTTCTGGCAAATCAAGAACTTCCATCAATGTCTTCTTCAAGTTTGTACGTGGGTGCAAAGTGACGTTTCCGTCCTTGTCCGGACGCAAGATTTGAATGTTCATCTTTCCGTCTTCATCCATAATTCCAGGGAAGACTGTGAATTGATCGTGGTTAACCATCGTGAACACTGTGTCCAAATGCATCATTGCGTGGTTGTGTGGAATTTCAATTGCCACAACAGTATCGAACTTGCTGTCAGGATTCTTGAACATTTCTTCAGCCAACGCTTGAATGGCACGACTTGATGTACGCTCTGATACACCGATTGCCAATGTGTGGTCGTTCAAGACCAATTCGTCTCCACCTTCAATACGTGAATCAGTATTACGGTCCAACCAAATATCGACCTTGCCGGCGAAACGTGGGTGATGCTTCATAACGAATTCAGTAATCAATGACTCAGGACGACGTGCGGCGAATGTCATACGGTTAATCGTCAAACCATTTCCCATCATGGCTTGTGGATCACGTGTGAAGTACGCATTTGGTAGTGGGTCAATCAAGAATGGGTTTTGTGCATCAGAACCAGATACGTCATGCAAGTTAGGTTCTTTTAGGTCAACCAATTCACGACGGATACCGGCGTAAATAGTTGCGACCATTGTGTGTAGATCTAATGAGTTTAAGTAGTCGCGGATGTCACGCATAGCGGCACCAGTGTAGTAGTGCTCATTTAGGTAACGTGTTAAGAACTCGTTACGGACTGCCTCGTCTTGTAAGACGTCTTCTAACAATTGTTCAATATAGACGGTTTCAACACCGTTATCTTGCAATGTCTTGGCGAAGAAATCGTGTTCCTCTTGCGCGATCTTTAGATATGGAATGTCATCAAACAATAGACGTTCCATTGTATCAGGCGTAATGTTTTCGATTTCGGCTCCGGGACGGTGTAACAAAACTGACTTCAACTTCCCAATTTCGGAATTCACTTGAATTGCTGGATTATCAATCATCATAAATCTCCTATTCGTCTAAACAGTTGTGAAAACACATTCAAACTCGATGAATATGTCGTAAGTTACTACTCGTTGAAAGCGCTTTCTGAGTACACATAAATCATAATACAACGACGAAAAAAAGAAAAGGGCTGTTTTAAAAATGGTAAATCGATTTAATGCTAATTAGTAGAATTTAAATCAGTTTAAATGCATTAAAATTCATATAATGAATAAGAATTCCTTTATATCAAGGGTTTGAGCGGTTTTTTGTTTTAAATTATTGGATACGAAAAAACAAATGAAAATATTTTCTGCTAATTTTTTAACAAAAACACGTTGTGATTTAAATCACAAAACGTGACAAATAACCTTACATGCTGATGAGAGTGCGTTAAGAATGATTATGTGATTTTATTCTCAAAGTCTGTTGACACGACTTTGTGAAGTGTTATACTAAGTGTGTAGAGAAGTAAGGGAAACGTTAAATAAAGGGGATTAAAAACATGAGCACAGATAAAAAGCAAGATATGACACAAGAAGAAAAGACAGCTGCAGCAGTTGCAATGACAGAAAAGTTGGTTGCGAATGCAAAGGAAGCATTACTTGAATTCCAAAATTACACACAAGAACAAGTTGATCGTATTGTAGAAGCAATGGCATTGGCCGGAGCTGAAAATTCATTATTGTTAGCACACGAAGCACACGATGAAACTGGTCGTGGTGTGGTTGAAGATAAGGACACAAAGAACAAGTTCGCATCTGAATCTGTATACAACGCAATCAAGCATGATAAGACAGTTGGGGTTATTGGAGAAGACAAGGTAACTGGTTCTGTTCAATTAGCAGCACCACTTGGGATTTTGGCAGGAATCGTGCCAACGACAAATCCAACATCAACGACAATCTTTAAGTCAATGATGACAGCTAAGACACGTAATGCGATTATCTTCGCTTTCCACCCACAAGCACAAAAGTCATCAGCACATGCGGCGCAAATCGTTTACGAAGCAGCGCTTGCAGCTGGAGCACCTAAGCACTTCATTCAATGGATTGAAAAGCCTTCTATGGAAGCAACAAATGCTTTGATTACGAACCAAGATATTGCCTCAATCTTAGCAACTGGTGGTCCTGGAATGGTTAACGCAGCGCTTCGTTCAGGAAACCCATCAATGGGAGTTGGAGCTGGAAACGGTGCGGTATACGTTGATGCCACAGCTAATGTAAATCGTGCGGTTGAAGATTTACTACTATCTAAGCGTTTTGATAATGGTATGATTTGTGCCACTGAAAATTCAGTTGTTATCGCTGAAGAAGTCTACGATGAATTTATGGCGCAAATGCAAGCACAAGGTGCTTACTTGTTACCAAAGAAGGAACACAAGAAGTTGGCTGACTATGTGTTTAAGGCAAATGCTGAAGGCTTTGGTGTAACTGGTCCGATTGCTGGAATGCCAGGACGTACAATTGCTGAAAATGCAGATGTTAAAATGCCAGCTGATAAGGATGTTATCTTGTTTGAACTAGATAAGAAGAACATCGGTGAAGCTTTGTCTTCAGAAAAGTTGAGCCCGCTTTTGTCAGTATATAAGGCAGGTTCACGTGAAGAAGGTGTTGAAATTGTGCAAGCTTTGTTGGATTACCAAGGAGCAGGACACAATGCAGCAATTCAAATTGGGGCACAAGACGACCCATTTGTGAAGGAATATGCAGATGCTATTGGTGCTTCACGTATTTTGGTTAACCAACCCGATGCACTAGGTGGAGTTGGAGATATCTATAACGATGCCATGCGTCCATCATTGACGCTTGGAACGGGATCATGGGGGAAGAATTCATTGTCACACAATCTATCAACAAACGATCTTTTGAATGTTAAGACAGTTGCCCAACGTCGTAACCGTCCGCAATGGATTCGCTTGCCAAAGGAAATTTATTACGAATCAAACGCCATTTCATACTTGCAAGACATGCCTGGTGTAGAACGTGCCTTTATCGTGGCTGACCCAGGAATGGTACAATTTGGATTCGTTGAAAAGGTCGCCGAACAATTAGCTTTGCGTCAAAGCCCAGTTAAGACAAGCATCTACGGAACGGTACAACCTGATCCAATGATTAGCCAAGCGGTTGATATTGCTAAGCAAATGCGTGATTTCCAACCGGACACTGTTATCTTGCTTGGTGGAGGTTCTGCACTTGATGCTGGTAAGATTGGACGTTACCTATATGAATACGCCCAAAACCATGAAGGTGTATTGGATGACGAAGCGCAATTGGCAGAATTGTTTGGTAAGTTGCAACAAAAGTTTATCGACATTCGTAAGCGTATTGTGACATTTGAAACGCAAACATTAACGCAAATGGTTGCCATTCCAACAACATCTGGAACGGGATCAGAAGTAACACCATTTGCGGTTATTACAGATGACGCAACACATGTTAAGTACCCATTGGCTGACTACGAATTGACACCACATGTAGCCATTGTTGACCCTGAATTCGTGATGACTGTACCTAAGCGTACAGTTGCTTACTCAGGAATGGATGCTTTGTCTCACGCGCTTGAATCATATGTTTCAGTAATGGCATCTGATTTCACTCGTCCATGGGCCTTGCAAGCTATTAAGTTAATCTTTGAAAACCTTGAGACATCATACAAGTACGATGCAAGCCATCCTTCTAAGGAAGGACAATCAGCTCGTGCCAACATGCACTATGCATCAACATTGGCAGGTATGTCATTTGCGAATGCCTTCTTAGGTATTAACCATGCCTTGGCACACAAGACTGGTGGAGCTTTTGATTTGCCACACGGACTATCAATTTCAATTGCCATGCCAGAAGTGATTAAGTTCAATGCTGTGAGTGGAAATGTAAAGCGTACACCATTCCCTCGTTACGAGACATACACAGCACAAAAGGATTACGCTGATATCGCACGTTACATTGGATTGACTGGTAAAGATGATGCTGCGTTAGTAGATGCATTGTTAGCTAAGATTAAGACATTAACAGATAACTTGGATATTGATGTGACATTGTCAGGTAATGGTGTCACAAAGCAAGACTTCGATGCACAACTAGATGGTTTGTTGGACTTGGTTTACGATGACCAAACAACAACGGCGAACCCACGTCAACCATACTTGTCAGACATCCGTAGCTTGTTAGAAAACCAATTCTAAGGCTAAAAATAAGTTAAACGAAAAGCCACCCTTAAACGGGTGGCTTTTTTATATATCCAAAAGATAGGGCGATGCATGCAACAAAAAAGCCATCTACAAACACATGTAGGTGGCTTGAATGAGATGTTTTTTACAGTGTGAAATCTTTCAATGAAAGTGTCACAGGGGCATGATCTTGGCGATCACCAGTATTTAAAATGCTTGTTTCATCAATATTATCAGCTAGGCGTTGTGATACTAGATAGTAGTCAATACGCCAACCAGTGTTGTTGATTTTTGATGTTTTAGACATTTGTGCCCACCATGAGTAAGCTTCAATCGTGTCGGGGTGTTGGAAACGGAATGTATCCACAAAGCCGGCACTTAATAGTGATGTAAAGCCAGCACGTTCTTCATCTGTAAAGCCAGCAGAGCGACGATTTGCCTTAGGGTTTTTCAAGTCAATGCTTTCATGCGCGACATTCATGTCCCCAGAAAAAATAACGGGCTTAATGGCATCTAAACTTTCAATATAAGCTTGGTATTTTGCATCCCAGCCTTGGCGATCTTCTAAACGTGCTAGTTCACGCCCAGAGTTAGGTGTGTAGACAGTCGAAACAAAAGCGTTTTCGAATTCTAGTGTTAGGATGCGACCTTCAGTATCCATGCCTTCTGGTGCATCGATACTAGGTGTTGTGATGTTAAGTGGTTCAGTCTTTGATAACATCATTGTTCCTGAGTAACCCTTACGTTCAGTACTTGTGTTTTGGTAGATGTGGTAGTCAGGGAATAATTCTTTAATGACTTTTTCTTGTGGGCCAGTCATACCAGTAATGGGTGACTTTGTTTCTTGAATAGCCAAGACATCTGGTGCCATCGCGGCGATTTCGACTAGGGTAGACCAAGTCATTTCACCACGAGGTGACTTATGTTGAATGGCAGCATTTAAACTATCGATATTCCATGAAATAAATTGCATGAGGAATCCTTTCTGACGCATGTAGTAAGTGTATTGTACCTGTTTTTAACCGGTAATTGCAAAAAAATAGATTGTGAAATGAGGGTATCGGCTTGTGAAATACGCCATAATTAAAGAAAACATAAAATAAAAACTGAAAGCGCTTGCAAAAAGTGAGTAAAACCTTTACACTAATTTACATACAAAAAAGATATATAGGAGAGAAAGTCATGCAATCTATGATTACACTGTTTTTGGGAATCTTGTTTTTACTTTTCCTTATTGTGAAGGTTAAGCTAAATACATTTATCTCATTAATTTTTACTGCCGTGATGGTAGGACTAGGATTGGGAATGGATTTTGCACAAATTCCACATTCTATTTCACAAGGTATTGGGGGCTCACTGGGTGAGTTGGCCATTGTGTTTGGTTTTGGAGCCATCTTGGGACGATTGGTATCTGATGCCGGTGGAGCATACCGTATTGCCCACACGTTGATTGAAAAGTTTGGGAAGAAGCGTATTCAACTAGCTGTTATGGTTGCTGCCTTCATCTTGGGAATTGCGTTGTTCTTCGAAGTTGGAATGGTTATCTTGATTCCAATTATCTTCGTTATTGCGCTTGAAGTCGGTGTGCCATTGCTATACTTGGGAATTCCAATGGCTGCCGCATTGTCTGTAACACACGGATTCTTGCCACCTCATCCTGCGCCAACAGCGATTGCAACAGCGTTGGGTGCAAACACTGGTGAAGTTTTGTTCTACGGTTTGATTGTTGCGATTCCAGCAGCGATTGTTGCGGGGCCACTATTTACTAAGTTGGCTCAAAAGTATGCGCCAGAAGCATTTACGATTAAGCGTGAACTAAGTTCATTTGGTGAAATCAAGGAATTTGATCTAGCAAAGACACCTTCATTTGGGCTATCACTTTTGACAAGTTTGTTCCCTGTTTTGTTGATGGGTGTCACAACTATCTACACAATGGTAAACAACAATGGTAAGCCATTTACTGATCCACAAGGATTCGATTCATTTGTAACGATGATTGGTAGCCCTGTGGGAGCCATGATTATTTCATTGCTATTCGCATTGTGGGCAATGGGATGGCACCAACAAAAGTCAGCTGCTGAAATTAGTACTTCAGTTGAAGAATCTGTTCGTTCAATCGCGATGTTGCTATTGATTATTGGTGGTGGTGCTGCCTTTAAGCAAATCTTGATTGATGGTGGAATTGCTGACCAAGTTGCTTTGATGTTCCAAGGATCAACAATCTCACCATTGTTGCTAGCATGGATTATCACAGTTATCTTGCGTGTTGCGCTAGGATCAGCGACAGTTGCTGCTTTGACCGCTGCCGGATTGGTTGGTCCATTGATGGCCGGAGCTGGAATTAACCCAGCATTGATGGTTCTTGTCATTGGAGCCGGATCATTGGCTGCTTCACACGTGAACGATGCTGGATTCTGGATGTTCAAGGAATACTTTGACTTGGATGTGAAGCAAACTTTGAAGATTTGGACAGTATTGGAAACAGTTATTTCTGTTGTTGGATTGATTATCGTATTGATCTTGAGCATGTTTGTCTAATAACAATTAAAAAGATGACCCTATATATTTTCATAGGGTCATCTTTTTTAGTATACTGAAGGCAATCATACAGATGTTTTGGATAGGAGAGAATAATGACGATTAGAGACGAAATTGCATCAGCTCCAGAAAACCAGATATTTACAGAAAAAGGCTGGAAACCTCTGTTTGCGATTCCAAAGACGGCTAAGATTTTAATTATTGGACAAGCACCTGGTCTAAAAACACAAGAACAAAATGTGATGTGGCGAGATGCATCAGGTGATCGTCTACGTTCATGGTTAGGTATTGATGATGCTATCTTTTACGATTCCGGTGATATTGCGGTACTACCAATGGATTTCTATTTTCCGGGCAAAGGGAAATCAGGTGATTTACCACCACGTAAAATCGTTGCTGAGAAATGGCATCCAAAGATGTTACAGATGATGCCAAATATTAAACTGACAATTTTAATTGGTGCATACGCACAACATTATTATTTAGATGAGAAGGCCAGTGTTAAAATTACGGACAATGTTCGCCAATATAAGGACTTTTTACCAACCTACTTTCCGCTAGTCCATCCCTCACCACGTAATAATATTTGGTTGTCACAAAATCCATGGTTTGAAACAGATGTGATTCCAGCATTGCAGACAGAGGTACAACGGGTATTGCAGACGGATAAATAAACAAAAAAGCTGATATCAATTAAGATATCAGCTTTTTTGATAAGTATAGCCCAACAGGGAATCGAACCCTGGATTCCGCGCTGAGAACGCGACGTCTTAACCACTTGACCATTGGGCCATGATGAATTTAACTTTTGAGCAATAGCCCAACAGGGAATCGAACCCTGGATTCCGCGCTGAGAACGCGACGTCTTAACCACTTGACCATTGGGCCAAACTTCATCATGAGGTAATTGTTGATTTATGCAACAACCGATATTAACTATATCTATTAAACTGGGCTGTGTCAACAGGTTTGTTGAAAATAAGGCAGGTAAAGGCTGCGACTTTAAAGAATGAGAATGTTATAATGTATAGAAGCAATTTAATACATGTTGGCATAAAAGAATGGGAGCAAATTATGGCATTTAATTTATACATTGTACGTCACGGACAAACATATCTGAATAAGTATGGACGCATGCAAGGGTGGAGTGATGCGCCATTGACTGAAAGTGGAATTGCGGATGCGTTTGCGGCAGGGGAACGTCTACGTAATGTCAAATTTGCTCATGCATATTCATCTGATTTAACACGTGCAAACAACACAGCAAAAGGCATTCTATCTCGTAATGTTGCGAGTGGTGACCTGAAGGAACCACAAAAGCTGGATAACTTCCGTGAAGTATTCTTTGGTATTTACGAAGGATTGTTGGGAAGTGAAGTTGCGAAGCAAATTTCTGGTGAATTGAACTTAGATGAAACATCAGAAACATATGGTGAACTTGCCTTAGCGCTGGGGATGAATGGTATGATGGATGCTTTCCACGAAACAGATCCATATCATGATGCTGAAAACGCAGAAATGTTTTGGCACCGTTTCGATAATGGTTTGAAGTACATTGCAGAAAATCATCAAGATGGTGACAATATTTTGGTCGTGGCCCACGGGACGTTGATTCGTAACATGGCTGCCCGTTTTGAAAATGAAGCCCTAGCCAAGGATGCTGTGAATAACGGTGGAATTGCCCTTTGGGAAATTAGTGAAGAAGAAATTAAAGTAAAGGCCTACAACGATGTAACAACCGTTTGGTAAGGCGGAAATGAGAAATGAATGATTGAAAATGAACAAAACCCACGTCGAAAAGTAATTTTGGCTGGACTAGAACGTGTTGATGTTGATTTTACCTATCAAATGGAAGAATTGGCGAACTTAGCAGATGCGAACAACATGGAAGTGGTCGGTACATTAACACAAAAAATGGAACGTCCCCATGGTGGAACTTACTTCGGAAAAGGTAAGGTTGAAGAATTAGGTGAACTAGTTAAGGCACTTGATGCAGAAATGGTTGTGACAAACGATGAATTGTCACCATCACAAATCCGTAACTTGGAGGCTGGTACAGGTGTCTCAATGATGGACCGTACCGCATTAATCTTAGATATTTTTGCGACACGTGCCAAGACAAAGGTTGCGAAGTTGCAAGTCGCGATTGCGCAATTGCAATATCAACTACCACGTCTACGAACATCAATGAATGTTCGAATGGACCAACAAACAGGTGGTGGTGGCGGAAGCTTTACCAGTCGTGGTGCGGGTGAAACAAAACTAGAATTGAATCGTCGTCACATTGAACACCAAATTTCAGAATTACGTAAGGAATTAGCAAACATTGAAGCTGATGACCAAACACGTCGTGCTCACCGTGAAAAAGAAGAAATTAAGACAGTCGCATTAGTTGGATATACAAATGCGGGTAAGTCAACAATCATGAACGGTCTAGTGAAGCGCTTCGGAGAAAATCAAGAAAAGACAGTGTTCCAAGCAGATATGTTGTTTGCGACTTTGGAAACAGCCGTTCGTAAGATTAACTTACCAGATAAGCAAAGTTTCCTATTGTCTGACACGGTTGGTTTCGTGTCTAAATTACCGCACGGTCTAGTTGCAGCCTTTAAGGCGACTTTGGCAGAAGCAGCACAAGCAGACTTGTTGATTCAAGTTGTTGATTACTCAGATCCTGACTACAAAGCAATGATGGAAACAACTATGAAGACCTTACAAGAAATTGGGGTACGTGATGTGCCAATGGTTATTGCTTTTAATAAGGCAGATCGTATTGAAGACCAAGCTTATCCGGAACGTCAAGAAGATGAATTGATTATGTCTGCTAAGTCTGACGAATCATTGGATACCTTGATTGAAATGGTACGTGCTGAAATCTTTTCTGATCATGTTCAAAAGGAATTGATGATTCCATTTGCGGATGGACAAGTCGTTGCGGCGTTGAATGATGACGCTACCGTACATGAAACAGAATATACTGAAGAAGGTACAAAATTAAGCGTAACGCTAACGCCAACTCAAGTTGCGCGTTACGGAAAATACATTATTGAATAGTAGACAAAAAAGCGTTTATGGCAACATAAACGCTTTTAAGTTCGATTTAACCTAACAGGTTTGATTGAATGGTATACTAGCAAGATTGGAGAAATGGGAGGAAAAACATGAAATTCATATTTTCATATGTAAAAAATTACAAAGTTGATGCATTTTGGGCCTTTGTAACAGTTACAATTGCGGCTATTGCGAGTCTATGGCAACCAAAGCTATTGCAACAAGTGATTCAAGCAATTGCCGAAGATAAGATGAGCCAAATGTATCCCTTGGGTGGACAATTAATTGCTATCGCCTTAGTTGGTTTGGTAGCAGGTGCGATTAGTACCGTGTTTTCTGCGCGTATTGCGATGGGAGTAGCGGCAGATATTCGTTCAGATGAATACAAGAAAATTCAAAGTTTCTCATTTGGGAACATTGAACAATTCTCAGCTGGAAACCTAGTCGTGCGTATGACAAACGACGTGCAACAAATTCAAACAATGGTTATGTCTTTGTTCCAGACGGTGCTACGTATTCCAATGTTGTTTGTTGGGGCACTTGTTCTTGCCTTGATTACATTGCCACAATTGTGGTGGGTAATTTTGGTGATGATTGTTTTGATTGTAGGAATCTCAATGATGGTATTTACCCCAATGGGAAAGTACTTCGGATCAATTCAAACATACATTGATAAAACAAACGGATTGGCCAAGCAAAACTTGCAAGGTGTCCGGGTGGTGAAGTCATTTAATCAAGAATCACGTGAAGAAGACAACTTCAATGAAGTTGCGGACGATTTGACAGATATCAATATTAAAATTGGGTACCTGTTTGCGATTCTAATGCCAGCATTTATGTTGGTTGGGGAATTGGCAATTGCCGTTTCAGTTTGGTTTGTTGCATCTAATGTGGTATCAGATCCAACGATGCTTGGTGCATTAACTTCCTTTGTTAATTACTTGATGCAAATTATGATGTCTATCGTAATGGGTGGATTCATGATGACATTCGCGGCACGTGGACTTGTATCTGCTGGTCGTGTTAAGGAAGTTATGGATACAAAGCCTGATTTGACATTCGATGCAGACGCGCCAGAAGAGAACCTAACAGGTGTTGTTAAATTTGATGACGTTAGTTTTTCATATCCTGGTGATGAAACACCAGTTTTGAAGCACGTTTCTTTCAAGGTTGAATCTGGAGAGATGGTTGGAATTGTTGGTGCGACTGGATCAGGTAAATCAACATTGGCACAACTAATTCCTCGTTTGTACGATCCAACTGAAGGGGTGGTTAAAGTTGGGGATGAGAACTTAAAGCATGTTAATGAAGGATCATTACGTCGCGCAGTCTCATTTGTGTTACAACGTGCAACATTGTTCTCTGGAAAGATTTCAGATAATTTGCGTCATGGGAAAGCTGATGCCACAACGGATGACATGAAGCGTGCAGCACGTATCGCACAAGCAGCAGAATTCGTAGAAAAGTACGAAGATACGTATGAACATGCGGTTGAAGAACGTTCAGCTAACTTCTCTGGTGGGCAAAAGCAACGTCTATCAATTACACGAGGTGTGATTGGTAATCCTGCCATTTTGATTTTGGACGATTCAACATCTGCTTTGGATGCGAAGTCTGAAAAGAAGGTCCAAGAAGCCTTGGATACAGAGTTGAAAGAAACAACAACCTTCGTTATTGCCGAAAAGATTTCATCTGTAATTAATGCAGACCGTATCTTTGTTATGGATGAAGGGCAATTAGTTGGTGAAGGAACTCATGCTGAATTGCTTGAGACATCACCAATCTACCGTGAAATTTATGCAACACAAAAAGCACAGGAGGTAGTTGACTAATGGCAAGTTTATGGCAAGCCGCAAAGTTCTTTGCGCATTATTTTAAGCGTTATAAGTTTGGTATGTTGGTTATGTTTGTGTTCATGGCATTAGCAACATACTTCCAAGTTAAAGCACCTGTTTACATGGGTAAGGCAATTCAAGAAATTGCGGATTACATGATGTTAGCTTTAAACCCAGCTACGGCCGCACAAGCATCGCCAGATAAGGTGCACCATGCAATCTGGATGTTTGTGATGTTTGTTGTATTGATGGCATTGGGATTGTTGATTACATCATTTGCGCAAGCAATTGTGTCTTCTAAGGCTGTTGGTGACATGCGTAAGGGCTTGTTTGGGAAGTTACAACGCATGACAATTAAGTACTTTGATTCACATCGTGACGGAGACGTGTTGTCTCGTTTTACATCCGATATTGATAACATCTACAATGCAATGAACGAAGCTATTTTCCAATTGTTCTCACAACTTGCTTTGATGATTGGTGTCTTGTGGATGATGTTCAGTCAAAGTACTGAAATGGCTTGGGTCACGATTGCATCTACGCCAGTTGCTTTGTTACTAGCTGTTTTGATTATCCGTAAGGCTGAAAAGTTTGTGAACCTACAACAAGCTGAAGTTGGAGAATTGAATGGATTCGTTAATGAACAAATTAACGGAGAACAAGTTATTATCACAAATGGACTACAAGAAAAGACTGTTGGTCAATTTGAAGAACACAATGAAAAGGTTCGAAATGCGACTTTCAAGGGGCAAGTTTGGTCAGGTATTCTATATCCTTTGATGATGGGGATGAGCTTGATGAATACGGCGATTGTTATCTTCTTTGGGGGATACTTAGCCTTGGACGGACGTTTGGACCGTGCCGTAGCATTGGGATTAATCGTGATGTTCGTTAATTTCTCACAACAATACTACCAACCAATTACGCAAATTACGGCAACATACAACATGTTGCAATTAGCTGTGACTGGTGCGAAGCGTATTGAAGAAATTATGGATCAAGACGAAGAAGTTAATCCAGAAAATGGACGTCAATTGACAGGTATTGAACGTGAAGTTTCATTGAACGATGTTCACTTTAGTTATAATGAAGGTAATGAAATTTTACATGGAATTGATGTAACCGTTCAAAAGGGGCAAATGGTTGCCTTGGTTGGACCAACTGGATCTGGAAAAACAACCGTTATGAATCTATTGAACCGCTTCTATGACGTTGATAGTGGGGCAGTTACATTCGATGGTGTGGATGTTCGAGATATGGATTTGAAGAGTTTGCGTGATCATGTTGGAATCGTACTCCAAGAATCAGTAATCTTTAGTGGAACTGTACGTGAAAATATTGCCTTTGGTGAATTTGATGCGACTGATGAAGCCGTTGAAAATGCAGCGAAGCAAGCTAATATTCATGACTTTATTATGACTTTGCCCGATGGTTACAACACTGAAGTAAGTGATGAAAATTCAGTATTTTCAACTGGACAAAAGCAGTTATTGTCAATTGCACGTACAATTTTGACGAATCCAGATTTGTTGATTTTGGATGAAGCGACATCTAACGTGGATACTGTGACAGAAGCTCGTATTCAAAAAGCGATGGATAATGTGATTAGTGGGCGAACAAGTTTCGTTATCGCACATCGTTTGAAGACGATCTTAGGCGCAGACAAGATTGTTGTTTTGCGTGATGGTAATGTCATTGAAGAAGGAAGTCATGCTGAATTATTAGCACTTGACGGATTCTATGCAGAGTTGTACCACAATCAAATGGTGTTTGAATAACAAATGAATATCATATAAAAACGGCTTCGGCCGTTTTTTTATTGTATTAAACGCACTTTTAATTGATTTAAATGTTGAGAATTCCTTAATTTTTAGCTATACTGAAATTATCAATATTATATAGTGAAAAATTGGGAGAATATGCGTAATGATTATGAAGAACGTTTTGTTGGCCTCAGCCGCGTTGATGGGATTGGGAGCTGTTGATACAGTAAATGCAGATGAAACTAAGTCAGTTGATAACAAGGCTGCCGTAGTTGCTGCCATTGAAGAAGTTGAAGCTAAGAATACACTTGTATTTGCGGCACCAGCTGAAGCAGATATGGACGAAGAAGAAATCGACGACGACGAAGAAGTAGAAGATGAAGAAGAAATCGACGACGAAGAAGAAGTAGAAGATGAAGAAGAAGTCGACAACGAAGAAGAAGTAGAAGATGAAGAAGAGTTTGACGAAGCTTACGATGCAGAAATCGATGAAATGAATTCTCGATTTGAAGCGTTGCAAGAGTTGGCAGATTCATTGCTAGAAGAAGATGAAGTAGATGTTCAAGAATTTTTGGATGCATATTTTAATGATGTAGTAGATCTACAAGCAGAATTGCTAGAATTCATTGAAGAAAATGGAGAATCTGAAGAAGCAGCTGAACTATTGGATCAATTAACTGCGTACTTGGAAGAAGTTCAACCAACCGTTGAAGACATTCAAGCCTTGTTGGAAGCGTTAGAAAACGGTGATATTACGGACGAAGAATTTGATAACAAGTTTTTCGAAGTATTAGGATTTGTTACTGAAGAAGATACAAAGCCTGAAGATAAGGAAGATACAAAGCCTGAAGATAAGGAAGATACAAAGCCTGAAGATAAGGAAGATACAAAGCCTGAAGCCAAGGAAGACACAAAGCCTGAAGCTAAGGAAGACACAAAGCCTGAAGCTAAGGAAGACACAAAGCCTGAAGCCAAGGAAGACACAAAGCCTGAAGCCAAGGAAGATACAAAGCCTGAAGCTAAGGAAGACACAAAGCCTGAAGCTAAGGAAGACACAAAGCCTGAAGCTAAGGAAGATACAAAGCCTGAAGCTAAGGAAGACACAAAGCCTGAAGCCAAGGAAGACACAAAGCCTGAAGCCAAGGAAGACACAAAGCCTGAAGCTAAGGAAGACACAAATGCAGTTGCACCAAAGGCTGGAGTAGTGGCGCCAAAGGCAACTGAACAACGTACACAAACAGAAACTTTGCCAGAAACTGGTTCAGATGCTAAGTCATTTGTTTCAGTAATTGGAGCCCTATTGGCTGGATTGACTGTTTGGGGATTCGGATTTAAGAAGCGTGGATAATATTTAGGAAGTCATTGGCATAAAGCCGATGGCTTTTTTTATTCGCGTAAATCAGTATCTGGAGATTTGAAGGGCACAAAAAAACAACGTATCTAGGGCGTTTTCTGGCTTTAGATACGTTGTTTTTTGTTGGGGGTGTTGCTACTTAGCGTGTTCTTCTAAAGGGCTTGATTTACGTAAAAGGTCTAGTAAGTAGAAGACAATCAATTCTACAAAGGCTAGACCTCCGAATGTCCATTTTGCCCAGGCTTCAGGGAAGATGAATGCCATTGAAATCGTTCCTAGGAAGATGACAGTAATTAAAGAAAACCAGATAATCTTAGTGAACATTGTATTAATCCTCCATGTGTAAAAGTTGTTGTAAGTGTTTGATTTGTGTATGTCTTAAACGTGTATTTTTAAGGTCTGTGAGTGTTACGACAGGTAACTGCATTAATACTGCGAGGTGGTTCAACTCACGCTTAGAAAGTGTATTAAGACGGGTTTGTAGCTGATTGATTTGATTATATCTTTGGCGCTCAATGTAATATAGCCAGACTGCCACGTGGGAAACATTAAGACGATAACGATCCATTGTGACTGGATGGGACTAAAGTAGAGAGCCAATAATAACGTGCTACCGATTAAAGAAGCATAATACCAATAATGTTTTATAAATGTATCTTTCATAATGAGTCCTTACTAACATTGTAGCACGTTACTCATTTTGGACAAAAAGAAAAACACTAGCCAAATGACTAGTGTTTTTCTGAATTACTTAAGCACGTTTTCCATGTAGTTCATGAAGCGTTCTAGGTAGAAGTCTTCATCTACATCGATAGCGGCGTAGTTGTTCTTAACAGGATCTAGAAGACGCTTTGGATCTCCGATCGTACGACCGTCTTCGTGTGAAACCATCATGTTGATTGGGAATAGTGACACCAAAGCTGGGTCAACAGCCACACCAACAGCTAGTGGGTCATGCAAAGCAGCTCCACGTTCGTCGATACCAAGGTCGCGGTAGGCGTCGATGTAGAAATCAAAGATATCTGCCATCACAGTAGCCTTATCTGTACCAAGGTCACGCCATTGTTGTGTTTCCTTCTTAGTCAACAATGTCTTCATTGTTACGTCCAAACCAACCATGACCATCATCTTAGCGTTACGGAATACGTAATCGGCTGCCTTAGGGTCTTGGTTGATGTTTGCTTCAGTGTAGGCTGTAACATTTCCTGGAATTGTCAAAGCACCACCCATGATTGTGATGTTACCAATCAAGTCAGCAATTTCTGGGTCCTTTTGCATAGCGTCAGCCAAGTTAGTAAGAGGACCAGTTGGTACGATAATCAAATCGTCAGCGTACTTGTGAGCAGCTTCGATAATGAAATCAACACCGTGTTGTGATTCAACAGGACGCTTTGCAGTAGGAAGTTCTACCTTACCAAGTCCACGTTGTCCGTGAATTTGCTTTGAGATTTCCATTGTTTCAAAGTCTTCAGTATCTGATGAGTGACTGTGTCCGATGAATACGGGAACATCAGTTGCTTCAAACTTTTCAAGCATCTTCAAGCTGTTTTCGGCTGAGATATCAACCAAAGTGTTTCCGTATGAACTAACAATACCAATTAGATCAGCATCAGGTGTAGCAAGCGCATAGGCGATAGCCAATACGTCGTCAATACCTGTGTCCAAATCCAAAATCATTTTCTTCTTTGCCATAGTGTTTCTCCTGAAAAATTAATTCATCAAGCTAACTTGCTCAAGGAACCATGTGTTAAAGTTGGCGGCATCGATATCGATACCAACTTCAGCATTGTGGAAATCATCTTCGTGCCAACGGTGTTGTGTATCGGCAACAGTTGCCCCAATAGCAGGTCCTTCAGTGATAACATCAATCGCTTCTGGGCGAGTTGTAATCAGGTCAGGGTTAACTGCGTAAAGGATTGTGTTAACGTCGTGCATAGGCTTACCACCTTCGTGCACGTCACCGTAAGCAGTGATGATTCCGTAAAGCATTTCACCAGCTCGACCAAGCGTGCGAAGTGCTTCTGTTGTTTCAGTTGTAATCAAAGCGTTTAATGTAACATCTAGGCCAATCATAACGATTGGTAGACCGCTTTCGAAGACAACCTTTGCAGCGTCAGGGTCAGTGAAGACATTAAATTCTGCGACTGAACTGACGTTTCCCCCAGAGATAGATCCACCCATTAGGATAAGTTCCTTAATTAGGGCACCGTCTTCAGGGTACTTTTGTAGTAATAGTGCGATATTTGTATATGCACCAGTTGCAATAATTGTCATAGGGGCATCCGCAGCGTGGAGTTCGTTGTGGATAGCCTCAACAGCATCAATCTGTAATGGTTGACTGTGTGCTTCTGGGAAATCATAACCAGGCATACCAGATTCACCGTGAATATATGACGCATCCTTAAATTCGCGCTTCAATGGTGCTTTAGCACCAGCAGCAACAGGTGTGTCTTTACCAAAGAAATCTACTAACTTAAGCGCGTTGTTAGTTGTCTTTTCAACACTAACATTTCCAGCGACAGTAGTAATCAAACGAACATCTAGAGCAGGGTTGTTTAAGGCAACCGCGATAGCAGCAGCGTCATCAACACCAGGATCCATATCTAAAATTACAGCTTTAACCATGAGTTATCTCCTAATTAAATTAAGCGTTGTTTACCAAACGAACAATCCTGCAATCGCAGCAGATAGAAGTGAAACTAAGATACCAGCGATTAGCAAGTTCATAACGCGGTTAGCGATATAGTCAGACTTTTCCTTAGATACCAAGCTCTTGAAGGCACCAAGGATCATTCCGATTGTACTGAAGTTGGCAAAACTTGTAAGGAATACAGTTACAACAGCCTTGGCGTGTTCGTTAGCGAACAAACCAGTACCGGCCATGATGTTCTTTGAGATTTCTCCCATAACAACGAATTCGTTAGTAACCAACTTCATTCCCATCAATTGCGCAATTTCGAACGCTTCAGAAACGTTAAATCCAAGCAACCAAGTCAATGGGAACAAAACAACTCCGAAGATGTTTTGTAGCTTCAACCATTCCAAACCAGTCAAACTGAATAGGGCGTCAACCAAAGCGGCCAAGGCAACGAATCCAATAACTGATGCAGTGATGATCAAGATCAAACGACCGGCACCCAAGATTGAGTCACCGATGAATGAGAAGACAGGTTCGCGGTGATCTTCATCACCGTGAATTGATACGATTGTATCTTCTTCTTCAGGAACATCGACAGGGTTAAGCATTGATGAAATAACAATAGCACCCAAAATGTTCAATGGGATAGCAGCCATAACGTACTTACCAGGAACCATTGTTGTGTAGGCTCCGATAACTGATGCAGTCACACAGCTCATTGACATCAAAGCTAGTGTGTAGTTACGACGAGCACTCATCGCGTTCAATTGTGTCTTAGAAACAGCCAAAACTTCAGTGTTTCCCAAGAACATCATTTCAACAGAGAAGAATGCTTCGAACTTAGGTTGTCCAGTAACAGCTGACAATCCACGTCCAATCCACTTGATAACGAATGGTAGGATACCAAAGTAGTTAAGCAAGTCGAAGAATGGAACAATCATCAACATTGGTAGTAGGGCACTAGTAACGAAGTTCGGGAATCCAGTTGTTGGTTGCAACCAGTCTGGCAACGCGAATGCGATACCAGCGTTAGAAACGTCAACCAACCACTTAAATCCTTCAGCGGCTCCTTGCACGATTTCTTGTCCAATGCTGAAACGCATGAAGAACCAAGCCAATGCAAGTTGGATAGCCACAACAGTAATCACTGAACGCCAGTGAATTCCCTTGCGGTTGTCAGAGAACAAATATGCAATGCCTAAGAAGACAAAGATACTCAAAAAATTAACAATCATAAATAACATCAAGTATTACCTCACAAATACTTTCAATAGAATTATAAAATTAAAACGTTTACATTGCGATTATAACAAACATTTAGAGCTTGTGTACCCCTTTTCTGAAATTAAACTTAATAATGAAATATAACTGTAAAATTAATTTAAAGTAAAACGTTTTACAATAGTGGTACACTATTTAAGAACCCAAAATAAAAACGGTTACATTTTTTAACATAAAAGCTGGTGTGTGACCGAAAATTTGGTAGAATATAAAGTAAATATAGTAAATTGTGCCCCACTAACTAAGGAGTGAGTTATGAATAAAGTCGTTGTTATCGGAAGTTTGAATATTGATGTTATCCAAAAGATGGCGCGTTTGCCTCGTCAAGGTGAAACCCTAGGAATGATTGACCAAAGCACTAACTTTGGTGGTAAGGGTGCTAACCAAGCCGTTGCGGCTGCTCGTCAAGGCGCTGAAGTTGCCTTTGTTGGATCTGTTGGAGACGACGGTCGTGGTCAAAGCTACATCGACCTACTTAATGAAGAAGGTGTGGACACACGCAATATTTCAATCAAGAAGGATATGGCGACTGGAACTGCCTACATTATGTTGGAAGAAGATGGTCACAACACTATCTTGGTATACGGTGGTGCTAACCAAGCATTGACTGTTGCTGATGTTGAAGCAGCTCGTGATGTTTTGTTGGATGCTGATATCGTTGTGGCACAACTTGAAGTACCACAAGAAGCAATCTTGGCAGGATTTAAGATTGCACATGAAAACGGGGCAATGACTTTGTTGAACCCAGCACCAGTTACAAACCACGTTGATTCAGAATTGCTAGCACAAACTGATTTGTTGATTCCTAACGAAACAGAAGCAGCTGCTTTGTTAGAAGCAGAAGCAACAACTGATGCAGCTGAATTGGCAGAAAGCATGAAGCGTTTTGAAAACGAATTAGGTATCAAGCAATTGATGGTTACTTTGGGTTCAGATGGATCTTTCTACCATATTAATGGTGCTGACGGTGTTGTACCTAGTTTCAAGGTTAAGGCTGTGGACACAACAGCTGCTGGGGACACATTTATTGGTAGTGTTGCAACTATCTTGCAACCAGACTTCTCAGACGTTGAAAATGTTATCCGTCGTGCCAGCTTTGCAAGTAGCTTAGTTGTTTCACGTCCGGGTGCAATTCCAGCTATTCCGTTCAAGCAAGAAATTGAAGATGGATTGAAGGAGCAAGCATAATGACTAACTTAGAAGTATTAGATGCACAAAAGCAAAAGGCAGCTCAAAAGGCAGCCTCATTGATGCCAAACAACGCTGTTATTGGTTTGGGTACAGGAAGTACAGCCGCACACTTCGTTCGTGCTTTGGCCGAACGTGTGAAGAACGAAGGTCTTCAAATTGAAGCCGTTTCAACTTCATTCCGTACAGCAGACTTGGCAACTTCATTGGGAATTAAGGTTCTTGATATTGATGAAGTAAAGCATGTTGACGTAACTGTTGACGGTGCTGACGAAGTTGACCCAGCCTTGAACGGTATCAAGGGTGGTGGAGCCGCTTTGTTGTTTGAAAAGGTTGTCGCAATGATGTCAGATAAGAACATCTGGATCGTTGATTCATCAAAGTACCACACTGAATTGGGTTCATTCTTGTTGCCAATTGAAGTGGTTAAGTTTGGTAGCCAACAAGTATTCAACTTCTTAGCTGATAAGGGATTGCAACCACAATTCCGTATGACAGAAGCAAACGAAAAGTTGGCAACAGATTCAGAAAACTACATTATTGATGTACAATTACCAGCCGGAACAGATGTTTTGGCTTTGGGAACTGAATTGAAGGCAATGACTGGTGTCGTTGAACACGGACTCTTCTTAGAAATCTGTGACATGTTAATTATTGGTGGCGAAGAGATGGAAATCATCGAACGTTAATCAAATTAAAACGACCTTTCATTAGATAGGTCGTTTTTTTAATGTTTAAAAGCTGATAAAGGTACGGGCTAAACTTAAGGTTAATTGGTACAATAAGAGTACAAAACAATGTGGGGAAGGAAATATCGTTATGGTAGATGTGCGATTACAAGGGACACCAATATGGGTGTACGCCAAAGATGTGAATACCAAGCTATCAATTGCGCCACACCGTATCGTGGAAGGCGCCGTCGGGGACGCTTTTGCAATTGAACCTTTAGAACTTGAAGGTTATCAATTTGTGAAAGGTGATGGGACACCAACTGGTATTTTTAGTATGGAAGACCGGGTAGTGACATTTTATTACCGACGTAATAGTTATATGGAAACTGAGACGTTGGAAGATAGGTACTTAACCTTTTTGGATGAAGTGCCAACATATACTGACTTGACCCAAGAAACTTTAGCAACGCCAATCTGGCAAGGCACTGTTGTTAAAGTAGTCGAGCGAGTTGCGACTCGCGATGGTCATTTCTGGTATCAAATTGCGGACACGCGTTGGGTACCATTTAATTTCGAGACAATGCGATTGGGGCACAAGCCACAATCAACTACTGCACCTGACATGACACAACGACCGACAACGCAATTAGAGTTGTTGGACCGAGTGCATGTTAAGCAACAAGCAACCATTGATTATGTACCAACTAAAGATGTAACGGTATATGATGCGCCGTACGGTCGTGAGAGCGGGCGTGCAGTGCATGGTTTGCGCGTGACAACCGATGAAATTGCCCACGATTCTGGGGGGATTGAATGGTATCACATTGTTGATTTAGGTTGGGTATCAAAAATTTATTTAAAGTTGGATTAAAACAATTATATTTAGGCGAGGTGACGTGATGATGGAACCGTTGATTTTAGATGCTGTTTTACAAGACAAGATGTGGGGTGGAACACGCCTACATGAGCAATTTGATTTTGAATTACCAAGTGACCACACAGGTGAAGCCTGGGTGGCGTCAGGTCATGATCATGGCCTGACGGTCGTTAATAATGGTCGTTTCAAAGGACAGAATCTCGCCCAACTTTGGCAAAGTCAACCGACTTTGTTCGAAAATGACGATGTGAACCGTTCGTTCCCGTTGTTAGTTAAAATTTTAGATGCCCAACAGAACTTGTCTGTGCAAGTTCATCCAGATGATGAATATGCAGCAATCCATGCCCATGAACTGGGTAAAACCGAAGCTTGGTATGTATTGAATGCAGAACCTAATGCCCATATTTTCTTTGGACACAATGCGCAAACACCTGAAGAATTTGCAGCCCTTGTTGATGCAGGTCGCTGGGATGAATTGTTGCGCACCATTGATGTTAAGGCTGGGGATGTTTTCTATGTTCCTGCAGGAACATTGCATGCCCTAGGTGCCGGTGTTATGGTATTGGAAGTTCAAGAATCATCTGACACAACATATCGTGTTTACGACTTTGATCGTCGTGATGCTAAAACTGGTGAATTACGCGAATTACATCGTGAAGACGCACAAGCAGTCATGACGATTCCGTTTGTTGCTGAACACCCCGATATCGAAACGAAGACATCCGAGAACATTGATGTCACGAATCTAGTTGAAGCAGAAGCCTTTAATATCGTAAAATGGCATGTACATGGAAATGCAGAGATGTTGAAAGCTGCGCCTTATACAATCGTTACGGTGATTCAAGGTGAGGGTCAACTGGTGGTAGACGGTCAAACGTATGATTTGAAACGTGGGATAACCTTTATTTTGCCTAGTGATGTTTCAAACTGGCGATTTACTGGGGATGTCACAATGATTGCGTCAACACCAGGGAAAGCATCAATTTAATATAAAGTTAATCCACAAGCGTTATAATCCAGACCATTGTGGTATGTTTAAATGGATTGTATTTTGAAAAAGTCATGGCGGACATGGCGTAATAGGAGATAGATATGACTTTACGAAGTTCGCTGGCAACAGCTGTAGGACGAAGCGCCTACTTTGTGTTACATGATGTATTGAAGCGTGGGGGATCTTCATTGCCTGGGAAATTGGCGATGAAAGTAGATCCACAAGTAATGACGGATCTAGCAGAGAACTACGATGTTATCCTAATTACTGGAACAAATGGTAAGACGCTTACAACAGCATTGACGACACGTGTTTTGCGTGAAATGTATCCTGACGTGATTACAAATCCATCTGGGTCAAACATGATGCAAGGGATTACCGGAACAATGTTGACGGCTAAGCCTAAGGACAAGAATGCGCGTCCAATTGCCTTGTTGGAAGTTGACGAAGCAAACATTGAAGAAGTATCTCGTCAATTGAAGCCGATGGCTTTTGTTTTGACAAATATCTTCCGTGACCAAATGGACCGTTATGGTGAAATTTACACGACTTACGAAAAGATTCTAAAGGGAATTCGTTTATTCCCAGAAGCAACGGTGATTGCTAATGCAGATTCACCAGTCTTTTTGCGTGAAGAACTACCTAATCCAAAGGTCTACTATGGATTTAACCATGAACCTGCAACGGGTGAAATGCGTGCGCCAAGTAACACGGATGGTGTGTTGTCACCGACTGATCATTCAGTGCTACATTATCACTTTATGACATACGGAAACCAAGGATACTACTTTAGTAAGACGGACGACTTTAAGCGTCCAGAACTTGATTACGCTGTTACAAAGTTGATTGAAATGACACCACAATCTTCAACCTTTGAAATTGATAACCAACCATTTAAGATTGAAATTGGTGGGATGTACAACATCTATAATGCGTTAGCTGCTTATGCGGTTGGACGTTTTATGGGTGTTGAAGTACCACAAATTCAACATGCCTTTACATCGAATGCACAAATTTTTGGTCGCCAAGAAACAATCCAAGTGGCTGATAAGATTGTGACAATTGTTTTGATTAAGAACCCGGTTGGGGCAAATCAAGTGATTGATATGATGAAGACGGATGATCAGGACTTCTCATTGATGGCGCTTTTGAACGCTAATTATGCGGATGGAATTGATACAAGTTGGATTTGGGACGCTGATTTTGAATCACTACATGACACAGGTATTAAAGCTGTGGCGACTGGTGGTGAACGATACAAGGACATGTATGTTCGTCTAAAGATGGCTGGTTTTGGTGATCAACCAATTTATCCAAACATTAAAGATGTGATTGGCGCTATTAAAGAAATGCCAACAGAACACGTTTATGTGGCAGCTACGTACACAGCGATGCTACAATTGCGTGAAGAAATGAAGCAAGCAGGATACATTAAGTCAGAAGAGGAGGCGTAAGCGAATGGCTGAATATAAGTTAAATATTGCGCATCTTTACGGTGACTTGATGAATACCTATGGTGACTATGGAAATGCTGTTTCTTTGGCTTACTATGCAAAGCAATTAGGCGTTGAAATGGAGACCGAAATTATCTCACTAGGTGACAAGTTTGATGCGAAAGCATATGACTTTGTGTTGTTTGGTGGTGGTCAAGATTACGAACAACAAATCGTTTCAGAAGACTTGCCAAGTAAGGCTGAAGACATCAAGGCGTACATCGAAGCTGATGGACCTTTGTTGGGAGTCTGTGGTGGATTCCAATTGCTAGGTGATTACTTTATTTTGGCAGATGGAACACGTGTTGAAGGAATTAAGGCCATGGGTCACTACACATTGAATCAAACAGATAGCCGTTTCATTGGGGATGTGATTATTGAAGACCCAACTAATGGTGATATCTATCATGGTTTTGAAAATCATCAAGGGCGTACTTTCTTGGATGATAAGCAACGTCCACTTGGGAAGTTGAAGCAAGGCCAAGGAAACAATGGTGAAGATGGTGGTGAAGGACTTGTTTACCGCAATGTCTATGGAACATATTTCCACGGACCAATCTTTGCTCGTAATGGGAATCTAACTTTGCGCGTTTTGGAGAAGATGTTGAACCGTCGTTATCCAGATGTTGATTGGCATAGCCAAATCGCTGAAGTAGAACCTGAATTTTATTAATAAATGGGACGAGATATTAACGGCAATGAGTCGTTCTTATCTTGTCTTTTTTATTATGCAATCAATTTGCTTAGATGCTTTTTTTATGACCTAAATTTCGTTATACTGGTAAGCAGGACTAAAACGGCGTTTAGCCGAATTGAGAGGGGTACATCACATGGCACAACTATTTTTTAGACACGGGGCAATGGCCAGTGGAAAGAGTATTGAAATTCTAAAAGTCGCCCATAACTATGAAACACAGGGTCGTCATGTTTTGTTGCTAACTAGTGCGCTGGATGACCGTACTGAAATTGGTACGATTGCATCACGTATTGGTTTGAACCGCCCAGCTCGTGCGATTTCAGACGCTGATAACTTGTTTGAACTAATCAATAGTGAAGATGATGTTGCTGCTGTTTTGATTGATGAAGCACAATTTATGGCACCAGAACAAGTGCTGCAATTAACTAAAGTTGTGGATGAATTGAACATTCCGGTTTTGGCATTTGGACTAAAGAACGATGCCTTTAACCACCTATTTGCTGGGTCAGAAGCGTTGTTGATTTACGCTGACAAGATTGAGGAAATGAAGACGCTATGTTCATTCTGTGGTCGTAAGGCAACAATGAACTTGCGTGTCGCCGATGGACAACCTGTCTATGAAGGGGCACAAGTCCAAATTGGTGGGGATGAATCATACTTACCAGTTTGTCGTCGTCATTATAATGCACCAGACATGACTGCATTGACTGAACGTTTCGGCAAGAAATAATTAACAAACTACTATAAATAAAGAAGGATACAACACCATGAATGAAATTTTTGAACGTGTGCAAGCCGTGGTGGATCGTTATGACGAAATCAGCGAAATGATTTCTGATCCAACAATTATTGCGGACACAAAGCGCTTTATGGCCCTATCAAAAGAAGAAGGGCAACTTCGTGAAACAGTAGAAGCATTCCGTAACTACCAAGCAACCATCGAAGAAATCGACGCCAACAAGGAATTGTTGAACGAAGATTTGGATGCTGAAATGGAAGAAATGACTAAGGAAGAACTTAAGGAGCTACGTGCAACTAAGGACGCCTTGGAAGAAAAGCTAAAGGTGCTATTGCTACCTAAGGACCCTAACGATGACAAGAACATCATCATGGAAATCCACGGAGCTGCTGGTGGAGACGAAGGTGCTTTGTTTGCTGCTAACTTGTACGACATGTACGCCCGTTTTGCAGAACGTCAAAACTGGAACGTTGAAGTTATTGATGAAAACAAGACTGAAATTGGTGGATACAAGGAAATCGTTTTGATGATTACCGGAGATAACGTGTATTCAAAGTTGAAGTTTGAAAACGGTGCTCACCGTGTGCAACGTGTGCCTGAAACTGAATCAGCTGGACGTGTTCACACGTCAACAGCGACGGTTGGGGTTATGCCTGAATACGAAGATGTTGATATTGAAATTGAAGACAAGGATTTGCGTGTCGATGTTTACCGTGCCTCAGGGGCCGGGGGACAACACGTTAACAAGACGTCATCAGCCGTACGTATGACTCACTTGCCAACTGGTATTGTTGTGGCAATGCAAGACCAACGTTCACAACAACAAAACCGTTTGAAGGCGATGGAAATCATGAAGGCACGTGTGTATGATCACTATGCCTCACAAAACGAAGCTGAATATGCGGAACAACGTAAGACGGCCGTTGGTAGTGGGGATCGTTCAGAACGTATCCGTACTTACAACTACCCACAAAACCGTGTTACTGATCACCGTATCGGTTTGACCTTGAACAAGTTGGACCGTGTTATGAACGGTGAATTGAACGACGTAATTGATGCTTTGGTGATTGCCGATCAAACAGCAAAGCTTGAAGCCTTGAAGCAAGGGTAATGCTTATGTTTGATTCTTATGGTGGACTAGAGCCGCAAGAAACAATTGAATCTGTTCGTAACTGGGGTGACTATCAATTAGAACCTTATGTTCATGATAAAGAAGAACGCCTAGCCCAAATCGATTACCTATTGACGGGTATTTTGGATTGGAATTATAGTCAACTTTCTAATAATGCGAATACCATTTTAGAAGATGAACTATTGTTGCGCTTCAAGATGGCAATTAATGCTATCAAGGGTGGCCGTCCGGTACAATACGCTTTGGGGCATGCGGCTTTTTATGGTCGTGAATTTAATGTGGATAGTCGTGTCCTAATTCCGCGTCAAGAAACAGAAGAGTTAGTGGAGTGGATTTTAAGCACACAAGCTAAGTCAACCTTAGATGTATTGGATATTGGAACAGGATCAAGTGCAATTGCGACCACATTAGCAGTGGAACGTCCTGATTGGCAGGTAACTGCTAGCGATATCTCATCAGATGCATTAGCTGTTGCGAAGAGCAATGCTGATAAGTTTGATGCAGGTGTTCGTTTTGTTGAAAGTGATTTGTTTGCTTCTATTGAAGGTCAATATGATGTGATTGTTAGTAATCCACCTTATATTGCTGAAAGTGAAGAAGCACAAATGGATACGTCAGTCATTGGTTTTGAACCTCATTTAGCGTTATTCGCAGATGATGAAGGATTAGCTTTATATAAGCAAATGGCGCAAGATTTGTTGCGTTATTTGAAACCAACAGGACAAGCATTTTTTGAAATTGGTTATCAACAAGGACCTGCATTGGTTGCCTTGTTTGAAACCTTACCAAATGTGACCGTGACTCTGAAGCAAGATATGAGTGGCCATGATCGCATGATTCGTGTGCAACGGGAGGCATAATATGATGGAAACACAGATTTGGACATCATCAGAACTTTCAGCAGCCGTATCAGCTATTCAAGCCGGTCAACTGGTGTCATTTCCGAGTGAAACAGTCTATGGATTAGGAGCAAATGCTTTTAACGAGCAAGCAGTGCAACAAGTATATGCGGCTAAAGGACGCCCGTCCGATAACCCGCTGATTGTGCACGTCGCGGATATTGCTCAAGTCACTGACTTTGCACTAACAAATGCATGGGCAGATACTTTGATGGCTACTTTCTGGCCAGGTCCTTTGACGATGATTTTGCCTGTTAAGCCGGATGCATTGTCTGAAACGGTGACGGGTGGCCTAGATACAGTTGCGATTCGTATGCCGGATAATGATGTGACGCGTCAATTGATTCGTGATGCAGGTGTACCGTTAGTTGGGCCGTCAGCCAATACTTCTGGTCGACCATCACCAACTTTGGCTGCACACGTGTACCATGACTTGCAAGGAAAAATTGCAGGGGTGGTAGATGATGGTGCAACGATGATCGGGGTTGAATCAACGATTATTGATCTTTCAACGGAACAACCAACGGTTTTGCGTCCAGGTAAAATTACGCCAGAAGAATTGGCGGATGTGTTAGGTGTTGATGTGATTTCAGAGGTGACGATGAAAGATGCATCAGCTGCACCTAAGGCGCCGGGGATGAAATACCGTCATTATGCACCTGATAAGGATGTATTTATGGTTGCGGTAGATGAATGGTCTGATGTCTTGGCTTGGGTTGCAACGCACCCAAGTGAAGTGGGATTGATGATGCCCTCTTCTGTGATAACTGATTTGTCAGTATCGGATGCATGGTCATTAGGTGACGACGTGAACAGTGCGATGGCACAATTGTTTGCTGGATTACGTCATTTTGATGGTCGCGCAGAAATTCAAACAATTTTTGTTGCTGATTTCCCCCGAGATTCCATTCATGCGGCGTATAATAACCGTTTATTGAAAGCATCTGGTGGACATCGTGCAACAGAACTATGGACAGATTAGGTTCATCTGAGTACAATTGAGTAAGCTTAAACAGTGGGTATGATATAAAATTTCACGGAGGTGTACCACTATGACAAATTATCGAGAATATGATCCAGAACTATGGCAAGCGGTTGACCGCGAAGCCGATCGCCAAGAGCACAACATTGAGTTGATTGCTTCAGAAAACATTGCATCTGCCGGTGTACGTGCAGCACAAGGAAGTATCCTAACGAACAAGTATGCGGAAGGATACCCTGGTAAGCGTTACTATGGTGGAACAGAGTTTATTGATCAAATTGAACAATTAGCAATTGATCGTGCTAAGGAATTGTTTGGTGCAGAATATGCAAACGTTCAACCTCATTCAGGTTCACAAGCCAATGCGGCGGTTTACGCAGCATTGTTGGAACCGGGGGACGATGTATTAGGGATGGATTTGAATGCCGGGGGTCACTTGACTCACGGTTCACCCGTTAATTTTTCAGGTAAGCTATATAACTTCCATGATTATGGTTTGAATGACGAAGAATTGTTAGATTATGATCAAATTCAATCTTTGGCAAATGAATTCAAGCCAAAGCTAATTGTGGCGGGAGCTTCAGCCTACTCACGTTTTATTGATTTCGCGCGTTTGCGTGAAATTGCGGATTCAGTTGATGCCTACTTGATGATTGATATGGCGCACATTGCTGGTTTGATTGCCGCAGGTGTGCATCCATCACCAGTACCATATGCTGACGTTGTGACAACGACGACACACAAAACATTGCGTGGTCCACGTGGTGGGATGATCTTGGCTAAGGAAGAATTAGGTAAGAAGTTAAATTCAGCTATCTTCCCTGGTACACAAGGTGGTCCTTTGGAACACATCATTGCTGGTAAAGCAGCTGCCTTCTATGAAGATATGCAACCAGACTTTAAAGAGTATGGTGCGCAAATCGTGGCAAATGCGAAAGCAATGGTCGATGTTTTCCAACAATCAGACCTTGTTCGTGTGATTTCAGGTGGAACAGATAACCATTTGTTCAACTTGGACTTAACACCAACTGGTTTGACTGGAAAGGAAGCGCAAAATCTGTTGGATAGTGTGCAAATCACAACCAACAAAGAAGCGATTCCAAAGGAACCACGTAGTCCGTTTGTGACATCAGGTATCCGTATCGGAACACCAGCCATTACAACCCGTGGCTTTAAAGAAGCAGAATCAGCGCAAGTCGCTGAACTTGTCTTGGAAGCTCTAGCGCATCCAGAAGATGAAGCCATTCTGCAAGGGGTTGCTAAAAAAGTCCGTGCATTGACGGATCGTTTTCCATTGAGTGAAATCGAGCACGCCAAATAATTAATTATTTAGATTGGAGCTACGTTATGAGCAAACTAACAGTATTTGAACATCCACTAATTCAACACAAGTTAACGATTATCCGTAATAAGGAAGTCGGAACTAAAGAATTCCGTGAAGTCGTTGACGAAATCGCGTCATTGATGGCCTACGAAGTAACACGTGACCTACCAATGGCAGATATTGATGTGGAAACACCGGTTGCTTGGACAACACAAAAGACTTTGGCAGGAAAGAAGTTGGCTATTGTGCCAATTCTACGTGCCGGTCTAGGAATGGTGGACGGAATCATGAAGCTTATCCCTGCGGCCCGTATTGGTCACATCGGTATGTACCGTGATGAAGAAACACTAGAACCTGTAGAATACTTCTTGAAGTTGCCAGAAGACATCGACCAACGTGAAGTGTTGATGGTTGACCCAATGCTTGCAACGGGTGGATCAGCTGACATGGCGATCGATGCTTTGAAGAAGCGTGGCGCAAAGAAGATTAAGTTGATCACAGTTGTTGCTGCACCTGAAGGTGTTGCCGCTGTGCAAAAGGCTCACCCAGACGTTGATATTTATACGGCTGGTTTGGACGATGGCTTGAATGAAGCTGGTTACATCGTTCCAGGTCTAGGGGATGCTGGAGACCGTTTGTACGGAACTCACTAATCCTTAAAAAAGCACCTTAGGGTGTTTTTTTTATACCCTCAAAAAGGAGCTTAACGGGCTAACTTGTAACCGTGTTAGTATTCTTTTGAATCTATTTACGATTTTAGTAAAATTATAATGGGTTTACTTAGCGTCAAGTGTGTTAAACTAATCTCAAAATACGGTAACAGGAAGGTAGTATGATATGGCTAATTATTTGGAATATGTTTCAGAAGCAAAGCAATTAATGAGTTTGGCAACAGTAGCTGGGGAGCATCCATCTGTTAGAATCGTTGGATTTGGACATGATGCGGCAGAACCAGAAATGTTTTATGTGGTGACAAAACCAGATTCTGTTAAAGAAGCTGAGATTTTGGAAAACGAGCATGTTGCGTTTACAACGTTCCCAGGTACTGGTGGTAAGCGAATCTCAACCAATCAAGCAACTGCGCAAGTATCAGAAAAGGAATGGGCAGCGATTGCACCATTATTTGCTGACAATCCTGGTTGGCACCATGGACACCCGCATCCAGAAGATGAAGTCATTTTAGAAATTAAAGTAAATTCTATTTTACTTGAATCATTCATTGAAGCACCCGAAGTTATAACGTTTTAATTTTTTTACTTGATTAGTAAAACGGATAGCGATATAATTTAACAAGCGAAACGCATCTTTAATTCAATCCTGTGAGATTGAAAAGTTGAACGTTAATACCGCACACTTTAGGTGTGGGGCTATTGAAGTAAAAGACTGATGCAAATATTTGCATCAGTCTTTTTTTGAAGATAGAGATGCGCGCCAATATGAAGGAGATATATCATGGAACAACATCGCGACGTCGTTTTGGATGTAAATGAAAAGCCAGGTCTATTCCAATGGGTTGGACTTTCAATGCAACACCTATTTTCAATGTTTGGAGCAACGGTTTTGGTACCGTTGCTAGTTGGTTTAAATCCTGGAATTGCTTTGTTCAGTTCAGGAGTTGGAACACTATTACATATTTGGATTACACAAGGTAAGATTCCTGCATACATGGGATCAAGTTTTGCCTTTATTATCCCAATGCTGGCCTTGATGCAAACAACTGGATACCCAGGGGTTGCAGCCGGAGTTATTTCGGTTGGGTTGGTGTACATGATTGTTGCGGTCTTGGTTGCCTTGATTGGAACAGCATGGATTCATAAGATTTTGCCACCAATCGTGGTGGGACCAATCATCTTGGTGATTGGATTGTCATTGTCAGGTGCTGCGGCTTCATCTGCAACATTATTGGACGGTCAATATGACTGGCGTGTCTTCACCGTAGCGATGATTACATTAGGAGCAGCGATTGTCTTCAATATGTTCTTGGGTGGTTTCCTAGGATTGATTCCGATTTTGCTTGGAATTGTTGTCGGTTACCTAGCTGCCATGGCATTTGGTCTAGTTGACTTGCAACCTGTTGCGAATGCTTCTTGGTTTGCCTTGCCTGATTTTGAAATTCCGTTTGTTGATTATCAACCAAAGCTATATTGGAATGCCATCATTGTTATGGCACCATTGGCCTTGGTAACAATGACAGAACACCTAGGACATTTGATGGTCTTGGATGACTTAACAAAGCGTGATTACTTCCGTGATCCTGGACTACAACGTACACTTGCTGGTGACGGGGCGGCCTCAATCTTTGCTGGGTTAGTTGGTGGTCCTGCGGTAACATCATACGGTGAAAACATTGGTGTTATGGCGATTACGAAGGTTCACTCAGTTTACGTGCTAATTGGAGCAGCGGTCTTTGCGATTGGATTCTCATTTGTTGGTAAGCTATCAGCGTTGATTCAAACAATTCCTGGCGCTGTGTCTGGTGGAATCTCATTCTTGTTGTTTGGGGTTATCGCGGTATCAGGATTACGTATTTTGATTGAAAACAAGGTTAATTTTGACCACAAGCGTAACTTGATGATTGCCTCACCAGTTATGGTTATTGGAATCGGAAACGCCTACTTGCAAATCGGTACTGGAGACAGTGTTGTGCAATTCTCAGGGGTTGCGATTGCGACAGTGATGGCGATTGTATTGAATCTAATTTTGCCTCAAGAATCAGTTTCAGAGAAGCAATTGAAAGCTGAAACGTTTTAAAAATAAAGATGATAAAAGAGTTCACAAAATGTGAGCTCTTTTTTTTCGTTATTGTGTAAGCGCAAACACTCACTTATTATTAGCAATGGCAAGCTTTATAGCGGTTTTTAAAATGAGTTTGTGAAAAAAATACAAAAAACTTTGTGAAATCATGCGCTTTCAAAGGCTGATATATCGCGTTTTTTAACGTGATAGAAAAAAATCATAATTTTAAGCGTTGAATTTACGAAAGAAAGGGGCTAATATAAGGGGGTATTAGCCGAGAAGAACACGCTAATTTCATGCGCGCTCGCTGATTTAAAAAATTAAGGAGGTGAAGTTCTGTGGAAGAGACCGCATCATTTAGTATTGCGGGACTGATCTTTGATTGGCCAGCTGTAATTTCAATTACGTTTGCCATGGCAGTAATTTTCTTTGTTCTTGTCTGGATGTCACGTAAGGTGACGATGCAGCCAACAAAGAAACAAAATGCTTTGGAAATGATCATTGAATTTACAAATGGTATTGTTGAAGGATCGTTACCAAACAAGACGGGAAACCAGTTGAAGTTTTATGCGTTTATGTTGTTCATGTTCGTGTTTGTATCAAACCAAATTGGTTTGTTCCTACACGTCGGTTATAACGACGTTACGTATTTAAAGAGTGCAACAGCTGATCCACTAGTTGCGTTTACGCTGGCTTTGATTTCAATCGGATTGGCACATTTCTTGAGTGTTCGCACACTCGGATTTAAGGGATACATCAAAAATGTCTACCTAAGTCCATATCCAGCTTTGTTGCCAATCAATTTGATTGATCAGTTTACCAGTTTTATGACGCTGGGATTGCGTTTGTTTGGTAATATTTTTGCCGGAGAAATGTTACTTGCGTTACTCTGGGAATTTGCCAGTTCTGCAGGATTGTTTACAATTGTGCCAGGGATGTTCATGACCATTATTTGGGTCGGATTCTCAATGTTTATTGGTGCAATTCAAGCGTATGTCTTTGTGACACTTACAACAGTGTATATCGCTGAAAAGATGGAAGCATAAATAGAAATTAGTTATTAAAAAATGGAGGAATACTCATGACAGGTAGTATTGCAATGATCGGTGTAGGTTTGGCCGCAGCGGGGGCTGCGATTGGTGGTGGAATCGGTAACGGAATCGTTATCTCAAAGATGTTGGAAGGAATGGCTCGCCAACCTGAATTGGAAGGAAAGCTACGTTCAAACATGTTTATCGGGGTTGCCTTGGTTGAAGCCGTGCCAATCATTACGATTGCGATTGCGTTCATGTTGTTGAACAAGTAAGCATATAATGGAGGCCAACTAAATGTGGAATCAATTTAGCCTGTTAGGTACTGGTGATGGGTTGGCTTTGGGGAACATGTTGTATCTATTAGTAGCGTTTGCATTTTTGATGCTACTAGTTAAGAAATATGCTTGGGGCCCAGTTACCAAGATGATGGACGAACGTGCAAAGCGTGTCGCCCACGACTTGGATTCTGCGCAAGAAGCACGTATTGAAGCTCAAGCTTTGCAACAAGAACGCCAAGCAGCCTTGGTTGCTGCGCGTAATGATGCTAATCGCATCATCGCGGATGCTAAAGCAGCAGGAACCGCACAAATGGAACAAATTGTTGCCGATGCACAAACAAAGGCACAAGATGTTAAAGAACAAGCAGCTACGCAAATTGCGCAAGATCGCCAAGAGGCATTGAATGCTGCTAAGAATGATGTCGCAGAACTTTCTATCACAATTGCGCAAAAGATGATGCAAAAAGAACTTGATATTCAAGAACAAAAAGCATTGATCGATGCATATATTGATGGGTTAGGAGCGCAAGCAAATGGTCAGCAATAATAAAGTAACAACGGCAAAACGCTATGCTGTTGCTTTGTTTGAGCTATCACACGCGGATAACGCAGATAGTGTGACTTTAGAGGAATTACAAGTGCGTGTCGCGGCTTTATCATCTGATGAAGTGACAATGCGTGCTTTGCAATCACCACAAGTACCAGCTGCTGTTAAAGAAGAAATTATGGCAACTGTTTCAGCAAATATGACTCCTTTGGGAGCCCGTTTGTTGGCATTGGTATTTGAGAATGGTCGCATTGGTGATTTGCCATTGATTGTCGATGCTTATCGTAAGCTTGTTGACGCTGATCAAGGGCGAGTAACTGCTGAAGTGACGACTGTCGTTGCATTAGACGATGCACAACGTGAGCGTCTAACTTTAAAGTTGAAAAAACAATTTAACGCAAACGAAATTGTCTTAGTAGAAAAGATTGACCCAGCCATTATTGGTGGGGTTATTGTACAAGCAAATAACGTGACAATGGACGGCTCAATTGCTAAGAAATTAGCACAAGTTCGTCAACACATTGTTGGTTAATGTGTAACATATTAAAAGAGTGAAAGTACGAGGAAGGATTGATATGAGCATTAAAGCTGAAGAAATCAGTTCTCTCATCAAAGAACAATTAGCTAACTACAAAGAAGACTTGGACGTTCAAGAAACTGGAACAGTGACTTACGTTGGTGACGGTATTGCCCGTGTTGACGGATTGGAAAATGTTCTTTCTGGCGAACTAGTAACTTTTGCAAGTGGTGTTTACGGAATGGCACAAAACCTTGAATCAAATGATGTTGGTATCATTATTCTTGGTCGTTATGATGATATTCATGAAGGTGACGCGGTTACGCGTACTGGACGTGTCATGGAAGTGCCTGTTGGTGAGGAAATGATTGGACGTGTTGTGAACGCATTGGGACAACCAATCGATGGATTGGGACCAATCAACACAACGAAGACTCGTCCAGTAGAAACAAAGGCACCTGGTGTTATGGAACGTAAGTCAGTTTCAGAACCTCTACAAACTGGATTTAAGGCGATTGACGCTTTGGTTCCAATTGGTCGAGGTCAACGTGAATTGATTATCGGAGACCGTAAGACAGGTAAGACTTCTGTTGCTATTGACACAATCTTGAACCAAAAGGGACAAGATGTTATCGCGATTTACGTTGCGATTGGTCAAAAGGACTCAACAGTTCGTACACAAGTTGAAACTTTGCGTCGACTTGGTGCGTTGGATTACACGATCGTTATTACAGCTGGACCTTCAGAACCAGCACCATTGCTTTACCTAGCGCCATATGTTGGGGCAGCCATGGGTGAAGAATTCATGTATAACGGAAAGCATGTTTTGGTTGTTTATGATGACTTGTCAAAGCAAGCAACTGCTTATCGTGAGCTGTCATTGATCTTGCGTCGTCCGCCAGGTCGTGAAGCTTACCCTGGTGACGTCTTCTACTTGCACTCACGTTTGTTGGAACGCGCTGCGCGTTTGTCTGACGAATTGGGTGGTGGATCAATGACTGCTTTGCCTGTTATTGAAACACAAGCGGGTGACGTTTCAGCGTATATCCCTACAAACGTTATTTCAATTACCGACGGACAAATCTTCTTAGATGCAGATATGTTCTATGCTGGTGTTCGTCCAGCCATTGATGCGGGAACATCTGTTTCTCGTGTTGGTGGAGACGCGCAAATTAAGGCGATGAAGAAGGTTTCTGGAACATTGCGTCTAGACTTGGCTTCATACCGTGAATTGGAATCATTTGCACAATTCGGTTCTGACTTGGACGAAGCCACACAAGCTAAGCTTGCTCGTGGACGTCGTACAGTTGAATTGTTGAAGCAACCATTGCATTCACCAATGGCTGTTGAAGACCAAGTTATGGTATTGTACGCGCTAACTCACGGATTCATTGATGATGTTGCAATTGAAGATATTGCACGTTTCCAAGATGAATTGATTAGTGCCATGCATGCATCACACACAGACTTGTTGCAAACTATTTTGCAAACAAAGGACTTGCCAGATACTGACTTGATGGACAATGCAATGTCTGAATTTAAGTCAACTTTTACAGGCAGCCAAGTCTAAAGTAGGAGGGCGAACATGGGAGCTTCTTTACAAGAAATTCAACACCGTATCAGCTCAACGAAAAATACCCGCCAAATTACGAGTGCCATGCAAATGGTCTCAACGGCAAAATTGGGTAAGATTCAACGTTCAGGGCAAGGGTATAAAACCTACTCACAACATTTGCATAATGTGGTTGCGCATTTGGCGCAAGCTAAGTTGTCAAATGTTGGAGATACGCTTTTAGAACAACGTGAAGTTAAAGAAGTTGGTTATTTGGTGATTACGTCTGACCGTGGTTTGGTGGGTGGATATAACTCTACTCTCCTTAAGGCGGTTTTGGCGGACATCGAAGCTCGCAACCTAAACCGTGATCAAATTGTTATTTTAGCGGTTGGTGGTAATGGCGCTGACTTCTTTAAGAAGCGTGGCTTTAATGTGGCGTATGAATATCGTGAGGTGCCGGACGTGCCCGTCTTTAATGAAGTACGCGATATCGTTAAGATGGTAACTGCAATGTATAACAACGAAGTCTTTGACGAGTTGCAAGTTGCTTACCAACATTTCGTATCACGTGTTTCAAATGAAGTAACGATTGAACAATTCTTACCTGTTAATACAGAAGGTATGGAAGCAACAGACCCTGAATCAGGGATTCAACCAGAATATGAATTTGAACCTTCACCGGAACAAATTTTGAATGTGGTTTTGCCGCAATATGCGCAAAGTCTCATTTACGGGGCAATCTTGGACGCGAAGACAGCGGAACACGCTGCTTCTGTTAATTCAATGTCTGCGGCTTCTGATAATGCCAAAGAAGTTATTGATAAGTTAGAATTGCAATTCAATCGTGCACGTCAAAGTGCGATCACGACTGAAATTACAGAAATTACGGGTGGAATGGCTGCACTTGAAAAGTAGTGCAGCTTCCCCCATGAGACAGAGAAAGGAAGCACAATGAGTAACGGACAAATTGTTCAAGTCATTGGACCGGTTGTCGATGTGGCCTTTCCGACTGGAACACCAATGCCAGCTATCAACAATGCTTTGCTTGTTGATCTTGGTGATGGCCAACAGTTGACGGTCGAAGTATCGATTGAACTTGGTGATGGAGTTGTACGTACAATTGCGATGGACTCTACCGACGGACTACAACGTGGGATGCAAGTAACTGATTCAGGGGCACCGATTGAAGTGCCTGTTGGAGAAGCAACACTTGGTCGTGTGTTGAATGTCTTGGGTGATCCAGTGGATAATGGTGAAGCTTTTGCAGCTGATGCAAAGCGTATGCCAATCCACCGTTCAGCACCTGCATATGATGAATTAACAACTTCAGTTGAAGTTTTGGAAACAGGGATTAAGGTTATCGACTTGTTGGCACCTTATATCCGTGGTGGAAAGATTGGATTGTTCGGTGGAGCCGGAGTTGGTAAGACTGTTTTGATCCAAGAATTGATCCACAATATTGCACAAGGTCACAATGGTATTTCTGTCTTCACTGGTGTCGGAGAACGTACACGTGAAGGTAACGACATGTACCACGAAATGAAGGACTCAGGCGTATTGGCGCAAACTGCCATGGTCTACGGACAAATGAATGAGCCTCCTGGAGCGCGTATGCGTGTGGCTTTGACTGGTTTGACAATTGCGGAATACTTCCGTGATGTGAACCATCAAGACGTTTTGTTGTTCATTGACAACATTTTCCGATTCACACAAGCTGGATCTGAAGTGTCAGCCTTGCTAGGTCGTATTCCATCAGCCGTTGGATACCAACCAACATTGGCTACTGAAATGGGACAATTGCAAGAACGTATTACGTCAACTAAGAATGGATCAATTACGTCAATCCAAGCCGTTTACGTGCCTGCCGATGACTATACTGACCCAGCGCCTGCAACAACATTCGCGCACTTGGATGCGACAACTAACTTGGAACGTTCTTTGACACAACAAGGAATCTACCCAGCGGTGGATCCATTGGCTTCTACGTCAACAGCGTTGACGCCTGAAATTGTTGGTCAAATGCATTACGATGTAGCGTCAGAAGTACAACGTACTTTGCAACGTTACCGTGAATTGCAAGACATTATTTCAATTCTTGGTATGGACGAATTGTCTGATGAAGAAAAGACAATTGTTAACCGTGCCCGTCGTATCCAATTCTTCTTGTCACAACCATTCTCTGTTGCGGAAACCTTTACTGGTGTCCAAGGAGAATATGTGCCAGTTGCGGAAACAGTTCGCAGTTTCAAGGCTATCCTTGATGGTGAATTTGACCAATACCCTGAAGAAGCGTTCCGAAATGTTGGAGCGATTGAACAAGTGGCCCAAAAAGCTGAAAAGCTTATGGGTTAACCTAAAGGAGGTCGCCGATGTTAGAGAAGCACACCTTTGCGGTTGATGTCGTAACGCCTGATGGCGATGTCTTTACTCATGCAGATGCAACGATGGTCGTTTTACACACAGTAAGTGGTGAAACGGGTGTCATGGCCAATCACACACCGTTTATTTCAGCTCTTCGTATCAGTGAGGTTAAGATTGAAAACCAAACTGAAGGTTTCGAAAAATTGATTGCGGTTAATGGTGGTTTTGCTGAGTTCTCAAACAATCTATTAACCATTGTGGCTGATGCCGCTGAACGTGCCGATACGATTGACGTGGCTCGTGCAACTGCTGCTCGTGAACGTGCTGAACGTCACTTGCGCGAAGCACAAAACAAGCGTGAATCTGAACGTGCCGAAGCAGCGCTATCGCGTGCGGTTAACCGTATCCACGCTGCAACTGGAAAATAAACAAATTGAGTCGACTATTTGGTCGGCTTTTTTTGTTGCGGTCGCGTAACCTGGTGTAAGGGCGTATAATGAAAAGCGACTAGATTTTCGAATGGAGAACGAATATGAGACGATTGAAACAAGCTGTGATGGTGTTAATGGCGATGGTGATGGTATTAGGGTCAACATCGGCGTCAGCTGCAGTGTTTACACCTGAGACGAGTTCAACAGCAGCGTTGTTAGTGGATTTGAATACAGGACGCATTGTTGCTGAAAAGAACGGGGATGAGCGTTTGCCGTTAGGGTCAGTATCCAAATTAGTGGTTGCTTACTTTATTGAAGAAGCGGTCGCTGAAGGGAAATTGTCTTGGGATCAAAAAATTAAAATTAAGCCAAAGTTAGCTGAATACAGTCATGATATGTCAGTTGCGACGGTGCCATTGTATGTCGATGGTGAATACACATTAGAAGATTTGATGAATGCAACGTTACTACCTTCAAGTAATAGTGCGTCATTAGTTTTGGCTGACTTAATTGCCGGTGACCAAGAAAAGTTTAATGAAATGGCAAATGAAAAATTAGCCAGTTGGGGAATTCCGGATGCAAACTGGTCATCAGCTAGTGGATTACCAGTTGGTGCGCTAGGTCCTTTTCAAACTGATACATATCATGAAGATGATATGAATCGATTATCTGCTCGTGAAGTAGCCATTATTGCGGGACGTATTATGCAGGATTATCCGCATATGTTGACGTTCAATGGTAAAATCACGGAACAATTCCCGGATGGGAAGGGCGGATACGTTAAACTTGAGAATACAAATGAATTGTTGAAAGACAAGGAATTTAAAGTTTTGGGGATGAAGACTGGGACCATTTTAGAATATGGGAAAAACTTAGTTGCTAAAACAAGTATTCATGGTGTGCCTGTGCTATCTGTTGTTTTGAATGCGCGTCCAGCAGATAGTGAAACAGAAGTATTTACAACATCTAAAAATATGTGGCATCAAGCATCTGCGCAATTGAAAGCTGAAACCCTAGATAGAGGGACGACTGTGTCGGATGTGAAAGATAATCAAGCTGCTGCAGGGCAAGCGTCAGTTAGTTTAGCTAAGAAACAATCATTCTTGCTTGGTGTGCAAGAAGATATGCCTAAGTTTGATGATGTAAAGTTAACATCAGAAGTGCCCTATAAAGCAGGAGAAACAATTGGTTCAGCTAAATGGCAATTTAGTACGAAATCTGACAATTATCTACCTGGTGTTGGTACAGTGAAGGTTATGACAGACGAAGATGTTGAGCCGGCGAACTGGTTTGTTCGTACGTGGCGATCAATCTTCGGGTAGAGGAGAAGGATATGCGTAAAAATGTCGGTATTGTAATTGGAAGTGCGTTAATTGTTTTGGGTGGATTCTGGTTTTATCAACAAGCAGTAACGCCTAAAAATGTTCCAGTGGAAACGAATAAGGCCGAATCTAATGTGACAACAAAAAATAACGCAAGTAAGTCGAAAGACGGATTGCCAGCAGATGCAACAACTGACAATCCAGCTTTGGTTTTGGTCAACAAGAAGCATCCGTTAAAAGCGGAAATCGATTTTGAGAAGGCTGAGATGCAAGGTGTGACTTATAATGCGTTGATGAAACAATCACTAACTGATTTTGTAAATGCAGCGACTGAAGCAGGATACCCTGTAACGATTGTGTCGGCGTATCGTTCGATTGCGTATCAACAAACCGTGATTGATACACAAGTGGCGCAATACTTGGCGCAAGGTGATAGTGAAGACGAGGCCATGGAAAAGACGTTAGAATATATTCAAACACCTGGCGCCAGTGAACATCATACTGGTTTAGGTGTAGATATCATGGCGAATGAATATTGGGACGTGCACCATGCTTTGAATCCTGAAGCAGATGAAACGAAAGCCCAACAATGGTTAATTAAACATGCGCCGGATTATGGATTTGTTTTGCGTTACCCTAAGACTGCTGAGGGTCGTGAAAGTACAGGAATCGCTTATGAAAGTTGGCACTTCCGTTATGTTGGTGTTGAAAATGCGCAATATATGGCTAAGAACAACCTAACACTTGAACAATATTGGGATTTAATGAATCAAAATAAGTAATAAGTACGTGTAAATCTGACAGGTACCGCTTTTTTTGCTAAAATAAGCGATATAAGAATTATGGAAAGTAGGAATAATCGATGATAGTGTTGTCTGGAACGATTGGGGCAGGAAAAACAAGTCTAACGACGATGTTGGCTGAACATTTAGGAAGTGATGCCTTTTACGAATCGGTAGATGATAACCCGATTTTGCCATTATTTTATGAAGATCCACAACGCTATGGATTTTTGTTGCAGAATTACTTCTTGAATAAGCGTTTGGAAAATATTAAAGAAGCGCGTGTACAACCATTGAACATTATTGATCGTTCAATTTATGAAGATCGTTTGCTATTTCAATTAAATGCAGACCTAGAACGTGCTACGCAAACAGAAGCAGAAATTTATGCTGATCTTTTGAACAACATGATGGAAAAGATTGAATCATCTGATGAACAAAAAGATCCTGATTTGTTGATTCATATTTCTGTTAGTTTTGACAAGATGTTAGAACGTATTAAAAAGCGTGGTCGTGATTTTGAACAATTGGATAACGATGCGAGTTTGTTTGAATACTATAAGGAACTAAACCAACGTTACACGGATTGGTTTGCTGCTTATGATCGTTCACCTAAATTGCAAATCAATGGGGATGATTACGACTTCGTTGAAGACCCAGCAGCACGTGATGCTGTCTTGGCAATTATTGACACTGAATTAGAAAAATTAAACCTACGTTAGGAGTGTACACATATGATTGATATTAAGTTGATGCGTAGTAACGCCGAAGAAGTTAAGGAACGTTTGGCAACTCGTGGTGTAGATGGCGCAACGATTGATGCGATTTTGGCTGACGATGCTAAGCGTCGTGATCTATTGGTTCGTGTTGAAGAATTGAAGGCACGTCGTAATACTGTTTCAGACGAAATTGGTCAAAAGAAGCGTAATAAAGAAGATGCCACTGAAACAATTGCAGAAATGCAAGCTGTATCAGCTGAGATTCGCGAATTAGATGAACAAGTGACAGAACTTGAATCAGCTATTGAAGGACGCATGTTGCTTTTGCCTAACTTGCCAAACCCAGGTATTCCAGTTGGGGCGGATGAAGAAGCGAACCGTGTTGAACGTGAAGTTGGACAACCTCGTGAATTCGCCTTCCAACCAAAGGCGCACTATGAAATTGGTGAAGACCTTGGTATTTTGGATTGGGAACGTGGTGCAAAGGTATCTGGTGCACGTTTTGTCTACTACATGGGACAAGGTGCTCGCCTAGAACGTGCCGTTTACAACTTCATGTTGGATCAACACCAACAAGAAGGATATAAAGAAGTTATCACACCATACATGGTTAAGGACGCTGCTATGTACGGAACTGGGCAATATCCTAAGTTTGAAGATGATGCTTACCGTTTGAAGGGTGATGAAGGTTTGACATTGATCCCTACTGCGGAAGTGCCATTGACAAACTATTACCGTGAAGAGATTCTTGATGCAGCTAAGTTGCCAATCTCTTTGACAGCTGTTTCACCATCATTCCGTCAAGAAGCTGGTTCAGCTGGACGTGATACACGTGGTTTGATTCGTATGCACCAATTCAATAAGGTAGAAATGGTTAAGTTTGCGAAGGCAGACGAATCATACGATGCTTTGGAACAAATGGTTGCAGATGCGGAAAACATTCTACAAAAGCTTGAATTGCCATACCACGTGTTGACATTGTCAACAGGGGACATGGGATTCTCAGCCGCTAAGACATATGACTTAGAAGTATGGATGCCAGAACAAAGTTTGTATCGTGAAATTTCTTCTGTTTCAAACACAGAAAACTTCCAAGCTCGTCGTGCACGTATTCAATACCGTGACGAAGAAGGTAAGTTGCAATTTGCACACACATTGAACGGTTCTGGTCTTGCGGTCGGTCGTACAGTTGCTGCTATTTTGGAAAACTACCAAAATGAAGATGGTACTGTAACGATTCCAACAGCGTTGGTACCGTACTTTGGGGCAGAAAAGATTGTTCCAGAAGACGAAATCTAATCAAATATGATCAAAAAAGCAATTATTTCAGATAATTGCTTTTTTTTATGGAAAAAGGGTTGCGTTATGCGAATCTATCATGTAATATAGTTTAAGTCGTCAAGGGGTAACACCTAAGAGATGACGGTTCGAAAAACTTTTAAAAACTTTCGAAAGAAACGTTGACAAAGGTTGCTGAGCTTGATATGATATAAAAGTTGTTTCAAGTGATTGAAACAAAAGCGTATGCGGATGTGGCGGAACTGGCAGACGCGCTGGATTTAGGTTCCAGTGCCTTCGGGCGTGCAGGTTCGATTCCTGTCATCCGCATTTGCCGACTTAGCTCAGCTGGCAGAGCACTTCACTAGTAATGAAGGGGTCGCTGGTTCGAATCCAGTAGTCGGCATTTGGGAGTATATCTCTCAAATTAAAAAAATTAATAATATGCACCTATAGCGCAATTGGATAGAGTGTCTGACTACGAATCAGAAGGTTGCAGGTTCGACTCCTGCTAGGTGCATTCTTAAAAAACGATCAAGTTTACTTGGTCGTTTTTTTGTCCCGTTTTATAACCTTGACTATTGTTGACATTTAAGAAGTCGATGACGTATAATTTTGACAATTAAAGTAGGAGGGACCGATATGACGAATAATATGTCAGATCAAATCGAAGCCTATTTAAAGGCTTTGTTAGCGGAAAGTGATCAAATAGAATTGAATCGCTCAGCTTTGGCTGAACGATTTGATGTGGTACCATCACAGATTAATTATGTGATGCGCAGTCGTTTTTCTTTGGAAAATGGGTATGTTGTTGTGTCAAAACGTGGTGGTCGTGGGTTTGTGCGAATTGAACGTGTACACCTAAGACGAGAAGCTGAACAATTAGATGCTTTGATTGATCAAATTGGTCCTGTTGTAACGATTCAACAATCGGAAGCGATTTTGGCGTGTTTAGTTCGGGATCAACTTCTGACAGAGCATGAAGCTGAATTGATGCGTACGATGTTTGATAAAGACGCCTTAGCGGTGACGGGATTCACTGCCGAGAATCGTCTGAGAGCGCGCCTGTTACACCGATTACTACATCGATTGAAATTTGAAAGTGAGCGTGATTAAGTATGGAAAAACAATACACAGATAGCGCTAAAAATGTATTAGCCTTAGCGCAAGAACAAGCAAAAAGATTCCAACATCAAGCGGTCGGGACAGAACACGTCTTGTTGGCATTGGTATTGGAACGTATGGGGATTGCTGGGAAAGTTTTAGCACAATTCTTTGTTAATGAAGCAGCTGTACGTGAAGAAATTGAGCAATTTACCGGTTATGGTAATTTAGCGCGTGAGATGAATGGGACTTACTTACCCTATTCACCAAAGGTCCAAACGATTCTTGATCAAGCTGCAGAACAAGCACAATTGGCTGACCAAAAGCAAATTGGAACAGAACATATTTTGTTGGCAATGATTAGTGATGAAACAATTTTGGCATCACGTATTTTGGCTGCATTAGAAGTGGATTTGAACGATTTGCGTCATGCGATTGTCCAAAAGACTGGTTTTGATCCACAAACAAAAGGAAACAAGAAATCAGATAAGCGTCGTCGTGCCAAGGAACCCGTTGAAGGGACGCCTTTATTAGATTCATTGGCGAAGGACTTAACGCAACAAGCTAAGGATCAAAAGATGGATCCGGTTATTGGACGTGATGCGGAAGTGCAACGTGCGATTCAAATTTTGGCGCGTCGTTCAAAGAATAACCCCGTTCTAGTGGGTGAACCTGGTGTTGGTAAGACTGCGATTGCGGAAGGTCTAGCACAACGGATTGTCGCTGGGAATGTACCACATGATTTAGCGCATAAGCGTTTGATGATGTTGGATATGGGTTCTTTGATTGCTGGGACAAAATTCCGTGGAGAATTTGAAGATCGTTTGAAGAAGATTGTTGATGAAATTCAACAAGAACAAGATGTTATTTTGTTTATTGATGAATTGCACACGTTGATTGGTGCAGGTGGTGCCGAAGGTGCGATTGATGCAGCAAATATTTTGAAGCCAGCTTTGGCGCGTGGAGAATTGCAAACAATTGGGGCTACGACCTTAGATGAATACCAAAAGTACATTGAAGCCGATGCGGCATTAGAACGTCGTTTTGCTAAAGTGATGGTTGAAGAACCAACACAAGATGAAGCGATGGAGATTTTGATGGGGCTAAAGCCGCGTTATGAATTGTTCCACCAAGTGGCGATTACTGATCAAGCGGTAGAATCTGCAGTTAAGTTGTCTGCGCGTTACATTACAGATCGTTTCTTGCCAGATAAGGCAATTGATTTGATGGATGAAGCAGCGGCGAAGGTGCGTATTGCGGGTGTTGGTGAACCAACTGAACATGCCAAGTTGCAAGATGCATTACGACAATTGCAAGTTGAGAAAGAAACCGCGATTGCGGCATTGGACTTTGAAGCAGCGGCAACGTTACGCCATGCTGAAATGGCACAACGTGCAGCGTTAGATGCATATGAACAAGTTCATGCGGAACTAGAGCCGGTCTATGCGATGACCGTTGATGATACTGATATTACGACATTACTAGCTGAGCAAACAGGTATTCCGTTGGCTGAAATGGCAACCGATGAACAAACGCGTTTGTTGAACTTGGAAGAAGATTTGCATAAGCGCGTGATTGGTCAAGATGAGGCAGTTTCTGCTGTTGCTCGTGCTATTCGTCGTAGCCGTTCAGGACTGAAGCATCCCAATCGTCCGATTGGAACATTTATGTTCTTAGGCCCAACAGGAACAGGTAAGACTGAATTGGCGAAAGCTTGGCAGCGACTGTCTTTGGTTCAGAAGACAATATGATTCGTGTGGATATGTCTGAATATCGTGAAGCGCATACAGCGAGTCGTTTGGTTGGTTCTGCGCCAGGTTATGTTGGTTATGATGAAGGTGGCCAATTGACAGAACAGGTGCGTCGTCAACCATATTCAGTGCTATTGTTGGATGAAGCTGAAAAAGCGCATCCTGATATCTACAATTTGATGTTGCAAGTGTTTGATGATGGTTACCTAACGGACGCAAAGGGACGTAAGGTTGATTTCCGAAACACGATCATTATCATGACGTCTAATTTGGGTGCAACTCGTTTGCGTGATGAAAAGAAGGTTGGATTTGGTTCAACGTCTAAGGCAGATGATTACAATGCGATGAAGGCCTTGGTCCAAGAGACGTTGAAGGAATCATTCCGTCCTGAATTTATTAATCGTTTGGACGAAAGTGTTGTCTTCCGTTCATTAACTAAGGTTGAATTGCACGATATCGTTAAGTTGATGGCACAAGATGTCATTAATCGCTTGGCTGAACGTGATATTCAAGCGAAGTTAACACCAGCAGCGATTGACGTTGTTGCGGAAGCTGGCTTCGATCCAGAATATGGTGCGCGTCCAATTCGTCGTGCGCTACAAACGCAAGTTGAAGATAAATTAGCTGAAGCGTTATTATCAGGTGAACTAACACCCGATAAGCAAGTGGTCGTTGGCGCGAAGCAAGGTAAGATTACTTTGACCACGAAAGAAGTAAAAAAGGTGCCAGTTACTGTATAAGTACATTATGTAAATGGGGCCGTGGGGACTTGAAATTTGTATGCTTTTTGCGTATAATTGTGTATACGTTTAATTGTGCAAAAAAATGGTTGCTAGGAAATATTGTCCCTAAATACCTATATATCAAAGACAGAAGCATTTTTTCAACAAGGGATGCTTTTGTCTTTTTTGTACTTAAAAACCAGTTTTTTTATGAAATGTAACCAAATTGTAAAGAAATTGTAATGTGCGATTGGCAAATATGAAGCGAGGTGGAAGACTTGGTAGGAACACTAGTTAAATACGGTAAACACCGTGTTCGTCGTAGTTACGCGCGAATTAAGGAAGTCCTTGATTTGCCAAACTTGATTGAAATCCAAACGGATTCATACAACTGGTTCTTGGATGAAGGATTGCGTGAAATGTTTACAGACATTTTGCCAATCGAAGATTTCCAAGATAAGTTGTCATTGGAATTTGTGGACTATAAGCTTATGGAGCCTAAGTACACAGTAGAAGAAGCACGTGACCATGATGCGAATTATTCAGCACCATTGCACGTTACGTTGCGTCTAACAAATAAGGAAACTGGTGAGATTAAGTCTCAAGATGTTTTCTTTGGTGATTTCCCATTGATGACAGAACAAGGAACGTTCATCATCAACGGTGCGGAACGTGTTATCGTTTCACAACTTGTACGTTCACCTGGTGTGTACTACAACGAAGAAGCAGATAAGAACGGACGTCCTGTATTTGGAACAACTTTCATTCCTAGCCGTGGTGCTTGGATGGAATTTGAAACAGATGCTAAGGGATTGGACTACGTGCGTATTGACCGTACACGTAAGTTGCCAATGACTGAATTGGTTCGTGCCCTTGGTTTCGGTTCAGACACTGAAATCTTGGAAATCTTGGGATCAAACTACGACTCACTAGGGTTGACGTTGGATAAGGACGTTCACAAGGACATCAACGACACACGTGTTGAAGAAGCCTTGAAGGACATCTACGACCGTTTGCGTCCAGGAGAACCTAAGACAGCAGAATCAGCTCGTTCATTGTTGACAGCTCGATTCTTCGACCCACGTCGTTACGATTTGGCACCAGTTGGTCGTTACAAGATCAACAAGAAGTTGTCATTGAAGACACGTTTGATGGGTATGACTTTGGGTGAAACTTTGGCTGATCCTGAAACAGGAGAAGTGTTGTTCGAAAAGGGTACATTGATCGACAAGAAGGTTATGAGTGTCTTGGCACCATTCCTTGATCGTGATGACTTTAAGACTGAAACACACATGCCATCAGAAGATGCGATTGTTACAGAACCTGTTGTTTTGCAACGTATTCTTGTACAAGACCCATCAGATCCTGAAGCAGTAGTACCTATGATTGGTAACGGACAATTCGACGAATCTGTTCGTACAATCAAGACAGCTGACATTATTGCTGGAATGAACTACTTCTTGAACCTACAATTGAACATCGGTCAAACTGATGACATCGACCACTTGGGGAACCGTCGTGTTCGTCGTGTTGGTGAATTGTTGCAAAACACATTCCGTATTGGTTTGAGCCGTATGGAACGTGTGGTTCGCGAACGTATGTCAATTCAAGATCCAGATACTGTTACACCACAACAATTGATTAACATTCGTCCAGTTGTTGCGGCTGTGAAGGAATTCTTCGGATCATCACAATTGTCACAATTCATGGACCAAACGAACCCATTGGGTGAATTGACAAATAAGCGTCGTTTGTCAGCGCTTGGACCTGGTGGTTTGACACGTGACCGTGCCGGATATGAAGTCCGAGACGTGCACTATACTCACTATGGTCGTATGGACCCTATTGAAACACCTGAAGGACCTAACATCGGGTTGATCAATTCATTGGCCACATACGCGCGTGTTAACCGTTACGGATTCATCGAAACACCTTACCGTCGTGTCTCATGGGACACACACAAGGTTACAGAAAAGACTGACTACTTGATGGCCGACGAAGAAGATAACTTTGTCGTAGCGCAAGGTAACTCTGTCTTGGATGATGATGGATCATTTACAACAGAAACTGTTTTGGCTCGTAAGGGACACGATAACATCGAAGTTCCTATCGACCAAGTTGACTACATGGACGTTTCACCTAAGCAAATCGTTGCCGTAGCCACTGCGGCTATTCCTTTCTTGGAAAACGACGACTCAAACCGTGCTTTGATGGGAGCCAACATGCAACGTCAAGCGGTTCCTTTGATCGACCCACACTCACCATTGATTGGTACGGGTATCGAATACAAGGCCGCCCACGACGCTGGGGTTGCTATCATCGCCAAGTTTGCTGGAACAGTTGAATACGTTGATGGACGTGAAATCCGCGTTCGTCGTGACGATGGTTCATTGGACAAGTACAAGCTAATGAAGTTCCGTCGTTCAAACGCTGGTAAGAACTACAACCAACGTCCAATCGTTAAGGTTGGCGACATTGTTGATATCGATGACGTCTTGGCTGACGGACCATCAATGGAACAAGGTGAATTGGCCTTGGGACAAAACCCATTGATTGCCTTCATGACTTGGCAAGGATATAACTTTGAAGATGCCATCATCATTAACGAACGTTTGATTCGTGATGACGTGTACACGTCAATTCACATTGAAGAATACGAATCAGAAGCTCGTGACACAAAGCTTGGCCCTGAAGAATTCACACGTGAAATCCCTAACACTGGGGAAGAACAATTGAAGAATTTGGACGACCGTGGAATCATCCGCGTTGGTGCTGAAGTTGATGATGGCGACATTTTGGTTGGTAAGGTAACACCTAAGGGAGTTACTGAACTATCAGCTGAAGAACGCTTGTTGCACGCCATCTTCGGTGAAAAGGCTCGCGAAGTTCGCGATACTTCATTGAAGGTACCTCACGGTGGTGGTGGTGTCGTACAAGACGTTCGTATCTTCACTCGTGAAAACGGTGATGAATTGGCACCTGGTGTGAACATGATGGTGCGTGTATACATCGCGCAACGTCGTAAGATTCAAGTTGGTGATAAGATGGCGGGACGTCACGGGAACAAAGGTACGGTTTCAGTTATCGTACCTTCTGAAGACATGCCGTACATGCCAGATGGAACACCTGTTGATATCATGCTTTCACCCATGGGTGTGCCTTCTCGTATGAATATCGGACAAGTGCTTGAATTGCACTTGGGTATGGCTGCTCGCGAATTGGGTATCCACGTTGCTTCTCCTGTCTTTGACGGGGCTCGTGACTCAGATATCTGGGATGCTATCAAGGAAGCTGGTTTGCCAGCTGACGGTAAGAGTGTTCTTTACGACGGTCGTACTGGTGAAGCCTTTGACAAGCGTGTTGCGGTTGGTATCATGCACTACATGAAGCTAGCCCACATGGCGGAAGACAAGATCCACGCACGTTCAATCGGACCTTACTCACTTGTTACGCAACAACCATTGGGTGGTAAAGCTCAATTCGGTGGACAGCGTTTCGGGGAAATGGAAGTTTGGGCCCTTGAAGCGTACGGGGCTGCTCACACATTGCAAGAAATCTTGACTTACAAGTCCGACGACGTTGTTGGACGTGTTAAGACATACGAAGCAATCATCAAGGGTGAACAAATTCCTAAGCCAGGTGTTCCGGAATCATTCCGTGTCTTGGTTAAGGAATTGCAAGCTCTTGGTTTGGACATGAAGGTTCTGGACGCAAATTCTGAAGAAATCGAATTGCGTGATATGGACGATGAAATGGAAAACGAAGTTGTTAACCTAGATAAGGCTACCAACCCAGTTGATAAGGCCGTTGACGAAAAGTTCAATCGTGAAGACGAAGGAAAAGTAGCCGACGACGTTATCCAAATCAGCGATGTCCGCGAAGATTAATAAAATTTAAGCATCGTACGGTCTAGCTCTTGGCTAGACCTGTGATGACTGATTAATTACGGTTACTTAGTCATTGCAGGTTTAGCCCGAGTAGACACGTCGATGATGTGCGATGAACATATGAAAGGGGTAAACCAATGATTGATGTCAATAAATTTGAAAGCATGCAAATCGGTTTGGCAAGTCCAAACAAGATTCGCAGCTGGTCACATGGTGAAGTTAAGAAGCCCGAAACCATCAATTATCGAACACTAAAGCCTGAAAAGGATGGATTGTTTGATGAACGAATCTTTGGACCAACCAAGGATTACGAATGTGCTTGTGGAAAGTACAAGCGTATTCGTTACAAGGGAATCGTCTGTGACCGATGTGGTGTTGAAGTAACAACTGCAAAGGTACGTCGCGAACGTATGGGGCACATTGAATTGGCTGCTCCAGTTTCACACATCTGGTACTTCAAGGGAATCCCATCACGTATGGGTCTTGTCTTGGACATGTCACCACGTTCACTAGAAGAGATTATCTACTTCGCGTCATACGTGGTTACTGATGCCGGTGATACACCACTTGTTGAAAAGCAATTGTTGTCAGAACGTGAATACCGCGAACACAAGCAACAATACGGTACTGGCTTCAAGGCTGGTATGGGTGCGGAAGCCATCAAGGCATTGCTAGCCAATGTTGATCTTGAAGGTGAAGTTACTCAATTGAAGGCTGAATTGCGTGAAGCAACTGGTCAAAAGCGTATTCGTGCCGTTCGTCGTTTGGACATTATCGAAGCGTTCGTTAAGTCAGGTAACAAGCCTGAATGGATGGTTATGGATGTTATTCCAGTTATCCCACCTGACTTACGTCCGATGGTACAACTTGAAGGTGGACGTTTTGCCACTTCTGACTTGAACGACTTGTACCGTCGTGTAATTAACCGTAACAACCGTTTGAAGCGTTTGCTAGAATTGAATGCCCCAGGTATCATCGTGCAAAACGAAAAGCGTATGTTGCAAGAAGCGGTCGATGCTTTGGTCGATAACGGTCGTCGTGGACGTCCTGTTACTGGTCCTGGTAACCGTCCGTTGAAGTCATTGTCACACATGTTGAAGGGTAAGCAAGGACGTTTCCGTCAAAACTTGCTTGGAAAGCGTGTTGACTACTCTGGACGTTCAGTTATCGACGTTGGTCCATTCTTGAAGATGAACCAAATGGGATTGCCTGTGCCAATGGCCGTTGAATTGTTCCGTCCATTCATCATGAAGGAATTGGTTGAACGCGAAATGGCCGGAAACATCCGTGCCGCTAAGCGTAAGATTGACCGTCGTGATGATGAAGTGATGGACGTGTTGGAAGACGTAATCAAGGAACACCCAGTTCTATTGAACCGTGCCCCAACTTTGCACCGTCTTGGAATCCAAGCGTTCGAACCAGTGTTGGTTTCAGGTAAGGCAATGCGTTTGCACCCATTGGTTACTGAAGCGTACAACGCCGACTTCGACGGAGACCAAATGGCCATTCACGTGCCTTTGTCAGATGAAGCCCAAGCTGAAGCTCGTTTGCTAATGCTTGCCGCTGGTCACATCTTGGCACCTAAGGATGGTAAGCCTATCGTGGCACCATCACAAGACATGGTTATCGGTAACTACTACTTGACTACTGAAGAAGCAGGACGTGAAGGTGAAGGGATGATCTTTAAGGACATCAACGAAGCCCGTACTGCTTTGCAAAATGGTTATGTTCACTGGCACACACGTGTTGGGGTTCAAACATCATCATTCCCAGCAGACAAGCCATTTACCGATGAACAACGTTCACGCATCATGGTAACAAGTGTTGGTAAGTTGTTGTTTAACGACATCTTGCCTACTGACTTCCCATACTTGAACGAACCTACAGAAGCCAACTTGAAGGGTATTGACGACCGTTTCTTCCTAGAACCAGGAACAGACGTGAAGGCATACTTGGCAGATACAACTATCTTGCCACCATTCAAGAAGGGTTACTTGTCAGACATCATTGCTGAAGTCTACAAGATCTACAAGGTTACAGAAACGTCATTGCTATTGGACCGTATGAAGGACCTTGGTTATGCAGACTCAACTAAGTCAGGTTTGACTGTTGGGGTTGCCGACGTTACTGAATTGAAGGAAAAGCCAGCAATCATTGAAGCAGCCCATGAAAAGGTTGCTACAGTGACAAAGCAATTCCGTCGTGGTTTGATTACAGATGACGAACGTTATGAACGCGTTATTGAAATCTGGAACCGTGCTAAGGACGACATTACTGAAAAGCTTATTGCCCACTTCGAAGTGGACAACAACATCTTCATGATGTCAGACTCAGGAGCTCGTGGTAACATCTCTAACTTCTCACAACTTGCGGGAATGCGTGGATTGATGGCCGCTCCTAACGGACAAATCATGGAATTGCCAATCATCGCCAACTTCCGTGAAGGACTTTCTGTTTTGGAAATGTTCTTCTCAACCCACGGGGCTCGTAAGGGTATGACCGACACGGCCTTGAAGACTGCCGACTCAGGTTACATGACTCGTCGTTTGGTTGACGTTGCGCAAGACGTTATCATCCGTGAACACGATTGTGGTACTGATCGTGGATTGGATGTAGCGGCTATCATGAACGGTAACGAAGTGATTGAACCACTTTACGACCGTATCTTGGGACGTTTCGCCCAAAAGACTGTTGTTCACCCTGAAACTGGTGAAGTGATCGTGGCCCACAACCAAATGATTGAAGAAGCAGAAGCTAAGGCAATCATTGAAGCTGGAATCACATCAGTGAACATTCGTTCAGCCTTCACTTGTAACACTGAACACGGAGTCTGTGTACTTGACTACGGTCGTAACATGGCTACGGGAGATATCGTTGAAGTTGGTGAAGCTGCGGGAACTATCGCTGCTCAATCAATCGGAGAACCTGGAACACAATTGACAATGCGTACTTTCCACACGGGTGGAGTTGCCGGAAACGACATCACGCAAGGTCTTCCTCGTGTCCAAGAAATCTTTGAAGCACGTAACCCTAAGGGTCGTGCGATGATTACTGAGGTTACCGGTGAAGTTAAGTCTATCGAAGAAAACCCAGCAGAACGTACTAAGGAAGTAACCATCGAAGGTGAAACTGATACACGTACTTATACACTACCTATGGCTGCACGTATGCGTGTTGCTGAAGGGGACATGATCCACCGTGGTGAAACGTTGAACGAAGGTTCAGCTGATCCTAAGGAAATGATCGAAGTTCGTGACACACTTGCTACTGAAAACTACTTGGTTGACCAAGTGCAAATGGTTTACCGTATGCAAGGTGTGGAAATCTCTGACAAGCACATCGAAGTTATGGCTCGTCAAATGATTCGTAAGGTTCGTGTCATGGATCCAGGTGAGACTGACTTGTTGCCAGGTACTTTGATGGACATTGCGGAATTCCGTACTGCCAACGAAAAGCCTTTGATTGAAGGTAAGTTGCCAGCGACTGCTCGTCCAGTCTTGCTAGGTATTACTAAGGCCTCATTGGAAACAAACTCATTCTTGTCTGCCGCTTCCTTCCAAGAAACAACGCGTGTTCTTACAGACGCCGCTATTCGTGGAAAGAACGACCCATTGGTAGGTTTGAAGGAAAATGTTATTATCGGTAAGTTGATCCCTGCTGGAACTGGTATGAAGCAATACCAAGCCGTACAACCTGAAGTGGTTGGGGCACCAGTTGTGAACAATGAAGACGCGACTAAGGTACCATCTATCGCTGATATCGAAAACACAATGAACCTAGAACAAGAAGTAATCGACTAAGCTTAGGTTTAAAGATTACGAAAGAGCCACTATTTAGGGAGTGGCTCTTTTTTTGTTTATGAGAAAGTGTTGTTACATTACTTATTTTAAGTATGCTTTGATATTCCGGTTTTAAACTGTAAACATTAAATAGAAATAAGGAGAACTCTGACATGAATGAGTTTACGTATGGGAATCAAACCGAAATTCGTTTTGGTGAAGGACGCTTTTGGCATGAATTAGCTGAAACATTGGCGCCATTTGGAAAGCGTGTGTTATTTGTTTATGGTGGAGCATCAATCAAGGCAAGTGGCGTCTATGACCAAATTATGGCGCAATTGGTAGACTTTGATGTGACTGAATTAGCTGGTGTGGAACCAAATCCCAAGATTGACTCAGTTCGTAAGGGACAAGCCTTGGCACAAGCGGAAGACGTTGACGTCATTTTAGCTGTGGGTGGTGGTTCTGTGATTGATGCAAGTAAGGTGATTGCATCAGCCAAATATTATGTTGGTGATGCATGGGACTTGGTCTTGGATTCAGAATTACGTTTTGAAATTGATCAAGTACCGGTTGTGGATATTTTGACATTAGCAGCCACTGGTACTGAAATGAATGAAGGTTCTGTGATTTCGAATCCAGAAACGCAACAAAAACTCGCGACATTTGGGCCAAATACGCCTGCTGTGTCGTTTGAAGACCCAAGCTTGACCTATTCTGTATCAGCGTACCAAACGTCCGCTGGAGCGATGGATATTATGTCTCATCTGTTGGAACAATATTTTGATAATGCCCGAGCAACTGATGTTCAAGATGGCATGATTGAAGGTATGTTACGATCAGTGATTAAGTGGGGACCAATCGCGGTTGCGGAACCAAAGAATTATGATGCCCGTGCCAATTTGATGTGGGGCTCAACGCAAGCATTGAATGGACTTGTCGGTACTGGTAAGGATGACGAATGGACGGTACATCCAATCGAACACGAAGTATCTGCTTATTATGACATCACACATGCGGTCGGATTAGGAATCTTAACACCGCATTGGATGAAGATGGCGTTAAATACAACGACACAGGCTAAATTTGCCCGCTATGCTGAGCAAGTATGGGGCGTTGTTGGAGCAGATGAACACGATGTCGCCTTGCAAGGAATTGCGAAGACAGCGGAATGGATTAAGCAAATGAATATTCCAGCAACTTTACCTGAAGTTGGGATTACATCTGATGTACACTTCAAAGAAATGGCTCAGGCTGCGGTTGAAAATGGAAATCTGAGTGCAGCGTATGTACCAATGGATGCCCAAATGGTTGAAAATTTGTATCGTGCCGCCATGGAACCTGTTCATTTGACTTAATACGTACAAACCTTATAATTAAAGATAACTAAAGCCTTCTTGTCATGAGAAGGTTTTTTTAATGGCGAAATTAAAGTGAGATGAATATGAAAAAAATTGAACGTGGCACACAATTCGTAACGGATAATCTACATATGTTTCAATGTCCAACTTGTCATGAACCTTTTACGGCCGTGGATGGGCATAGTTTGGTGTGTGAAAATAACCACAGTATTGATGTGAATAAAAAGGGAAGCCTAAATGTTCTGAATCACGCTGTAAATACAGAATACGATGATGATATGTTGACGGATCGTCGTCGTGTCTTACAAGATGGTTTGTTTGATGGCATTGTTGATGCAGTTGCAGCAGCATTACCAGCTGAAGCACAAACAATGTTAGACGTTGGAACTGGTGAAGGAACGCCTTTTGCGAAATTGTTGCATCAACGCCAATACAATGATGTTGGGATTGGCTTTGATATTTCAAAGGCAGGGGTTAACCTAGCAACGCAATTAGAAACAGATGCGTTGTTTATGGTTGCTGATTTGGCACATTTACCGTTTAATGCGGGTGCCTTTGATGCAGTGGTTGAATTCTTCTCACCAAGTGCGTATGAAGAATTCAAGCGTGTCGTAAAGCCTGGTGGAAAGATCGTTAAGGTTGTCCCTGCAGCGGGATATTTACGTGAATTACGTGAAATGTTGTATCCAGTTGGCTCAAGTAAGCACACATACGATAACCAACAAGTCGTAGATCGTTTTTATGAATACTATCCAGATGCCGAAATGGTCCCTGTAACGTACACATGGCAGATTCCGGCAGATGATTATCAATCATTGTTGCACATGACGCCTTTGCATTGGGGTGCTCGTCCTGAAGCGCAAGCAGCCGCTGAAACACAACCCTTAACAGCCATTACAGTTGACGTAGTGGTACTTATTGCGACACAAAAGTAACGATTTGATAGTTTTTAGTGCTTTAAGTCTAGTATTATCGTGGTAGATTGGGTAAAATAGTCTGTAAGTATCTATTTTTAGTATTGTCCAGATAGTGAGCAGGTAGAAGATATGTTTCCAGATCGATTACGTGAATTGCGTAAAGGCCGAAGTATCACATTAGAAAATCTCGCGGATGAAATGAACAAGCAATTAGATCCCGGGCAGAAACCAAACACAGCAGCACAAATCGGAAATTGGGAACGTGGGGATCGCTCACCTTCTTATATTGAAGTTTGCAAGTTAGCTGATTTTTTTAGTGTGTCAATGGACTTCTTGGTTGGACGCGCCAGCTCTGAAAAAACAGACTTATCATTGTTGTTTTTGTCAGGAAAAGAAATCGACTTTAATGGAAAGCCACTAACGGACCAACAACGTTTTGATATTTTCCAACACGTTAACGCCTACTTGAACCCTGTTAACAAGGTTCCGGACGAAGACGTGAAGATTAATCATCAAGAAAATCTTTTCTAACTTAAAAGGAATATTATGACAGTTAAACCAATTCAATTTGGGACTGGACGTCAGCTAACGAATCTTGCCTACGTGCAGACGTTGGCTGATTTTTTTTCGCATTATTCGCAAGTCCCTCATATTCAGATAAAAATCAAAACAGCGCAAGCGGTTATTAGTCAGATTAATGCAGGTTTTTTGCCGCCCAAAATTGACGATTTAACCATTACAGAAAATGATATCGAACTGTTACAACAACATGTCTTGCAACAGTTTCCAACTGATATGGCAGCCGGTAATCAATACTGGCAAGAATTAATCGAGCCACTTGAGATGTTAGATGAAACGCTCAGTGAATTACGTGATGTCTTAATGACAACCTTTGACATGTATCATTATCCAAATGAGGTGTTCATGCACCAATTAGATGCATACATTGGCCAGGCATCCGTTTTAGAAATTATGGCGGGGCAAGGTTATCTAAGTGCTGGATTACGTGCGCTTAACCCAGCGCGTGAGTTGGTTGCAACTGATGACCAATCTTGGGAGAAACAACCAGGCGACCATATTATGCCAGTAACTGACGTATTAAACATGGATGCGTTAGACGCGTTAAACAAATATGGTCAAGCAAGTGATGTGATTTTAATGTCATGGGCACCGGATACAGATGATATCGATATGCAGGTTTTAAATTGGGTTCGGGTGAACGCACCTAAAGCAAAACTATTAGTCATTGGTGAAAAACACGGTGCAACAAATTCACGTGAGTTTTGGCAGGAAGCGCAATTAACTGATTTGACTGAACTAAATGATGCTTTAACATCGTTTGATTTGATTGATGAAAAAATTTATCTTGCCCGTTAACAGTCTTTGCTTATTGGTAAAGGCTGTTTTTTTGTAATCCAGTGTTGCGTGCATTGCTATCAGTTAACAGGGTACCGTAAATAATGAAGGGGTCATAAATCTGATATTTAGCCCGTTTTTTGTTATATAGCTGTTATGGGCATTGAGATATTTCCTTGATATAGTCACTAACGAGCCAAATTAGCAATAGCAGGAAATTTTGGCAAATCATCACCTATCGTGCAGATGTCTATTATTTTGTCCCATTTTCGCTCAAATTGATCGAGTCATTATTTTGATTAGTAATTAGACATTGATAACACACTATTTTTTCACATTGTAATTTTTAATTTTGGACAAAGTGATATGACAATGCGCCCTTATCATGTCGAGAAGATTCGACAATAGATTAAAAGGGGGATACGTGATGCAAATGATGCAACGTATGGTTTTGGTAGGATTAGTCGGTTTAACGTTAAGCGGGGTAGGAGTAAGTGCCAATCAAGTGGGAGATCACACGAATATCACGCAACAAAGTACATCTGGGATCACCCTAGAAGACCGTGTTGAGGAGGCGATTAGTATTCAAGATAATCGCTTTTGTGTGAATCAAAAACTGCTACTTCAGAAGTGTTCTACTTTTGAAGCCGCACGAGTAAATGACAGTGTGACGAACATGAACAAGCAATTGAATCAGCTAACCACAACAGGTAGTCGCCTACTTGTGGCTGATGATGGTGGAATGACCATGCAAAGTAATCGTTTTGTTCGTCGTTTTGGGAAGACACAAGTCAAATTTTACTGGTGGGGAGTTCGTGTCTGGCTTAACCAAGACCATGTGCAATCTTTGGTTGATACAGGCATTGGCTTAAGTGGCTACTTTATTCCTGGACGTTTAATTGGTGCTGCATGTGTGGCACTAGGAGCGAATATTCACCACATTAAAAGTGGGATTCGTTTTGACTTAACTTATCTAAATGTTGGATCAAAGGTTTCTATCGCTAATGTTGCTTGGCAATAGAATAGAAAAGCCCTGCACTTTTTGTGCAGGGCTTTTTTATATTAGAAAGGATAAATCATGAAACAACGTTCAAAATTAGAACGGCGAATTCGGCAGGCACTACTGATGTTGCTTCTGCTGACGCTTATAGCTAATTTATTACATCAGCCTGAACTAGCCAAATATTTACGCTACCTCATTTACATGGGCTGTTTAGGATTACTTGTTTTGTCGGATTAATCGACAAATTGGTCTGAAAGACGGATGAAGTCCTGAATATCCGTTTTAATCAAATCAGCACCGGCTTGCCAAAAGTCAGGCTGTGTTAAATCAACACCTAGGTGCTTTTGCGCAAGGTCTTCAATTGTCATGTGGGCTGAGTCACGTAATAGGGCGATGTAGGCATCTTCAAAATTGTCTTGTGTTTGAACCCATGCGTATACCCCGGCACTAAATAGGTAACCGAATGTGTAGGGGAAGTTGTAGAATGGAACGCTATCAATGTAGAAATGAAGCTTTGATGACCAGAAGTGGGGATGGTCTTTCGTTAAGAGACCATTGAATGCTTCAGCTTGTGCGGCGGCCATCAATTCATTTAGGCGAGCAGCAGGTACATAACCTTCGGCACGTTCAGTGTAAAACGCTTTTTCAAACAGGTAACGTGCACGGATATTCATAAACATTGAGACAGGGTTCGTCATTTTGGCATCTAGTAAGACAACCTTTTCCGCGTCGCTTTGTGCCGCTGCGATATTCGCATCCGCAATTAATAACTCGGCGAAAGTTGATGCTGTTTCAGCGATGTTCATGGCATAAGCATCACGCCAAACTGGTAAATCAGTTAAGACACTAGAGTGAAAGGCGTGACCTAATTCATGGGCTAATGTTGAGGCATCATTAACAGATCCGGTAAAGGTCATGAAAATACGTGATTCGGCATTATCAGGCAATGAATCCATCCAACCACCGGGTTGTTTACCAGGACGGTCTTCGGCTTCAATCCAGTTTTGATCAAAGGCAGATTGGGCAAAGGTTGCCATCTTAGGTGAGTATTGACCAAAGTTTTTGACAATGAAGTTAGCGACTTCATCATAGCTTTGTGTTGTTGGTTCAAAGTTACCAACCTTTGTTAGTGGGGCGACTTGATCTTGCCAACCAATCCCATCTAAACCAAGTAGTTGTGCTTTACGGGTAAAAAAGTCCGTGAACATAGCTTTGTTGTCATCAACGACTTGCCACATGGTATCTAGTGTTTGACGTGACATACGGTTTAATTCTAAGGGTTCTTCTAAGAAGTCAGTGTAACCATGGGCTTCTTGGCTTGTTAGACGTGAACCAGCTAAATGATTCAACGTATCAGCGGTTAAACTATCAGCCTTTCCCCACATTGATTCATAACCATCCATTAATGCAGCACGACCAGCATTATCAGGGTAGCTATCAAGCAGATTTAATGCTTGTCCTGCAGAAATATTTTGAGTGTCACCGGTTTCGTTTGTGAATGGCATTTCCAAGGTCGCAGAAATGGTATCGTAGTGACTTGACCAAGCAGTCAGACCGTCTAATTGTAATTGGTTAACTAATTGTTCAGTTTCTGGTGCCAACATACGACCAGCGCTTTGACGCAATTCAGCGACATAGAAAGCAATGGGCGCAATATCCGCGTGTGTTTGGAATTGGATAAACGTTTGGTCGTCTAGCTCAGCCAATACACGGCTGTAGGCATCTAAGCTGTTTTGATAGCTAACGGCTAGATTATCTAAACGACTTTGAAATGGTCGGAACTTAGGATTTGTGTAATCCGCTGAAGTTAATGCGTTTAAAAAGACGTTCAACGTACGAAGAGTACTATCTAGTGCTTGTAGGCGAAGTGAGTAATCAACCAATGTTGTGATATCAGTTGTTGGTTTGAAATCGTGCGCAAAAGTGTTTAAATCAGCTTCAACCGTATTAAGTGTTGTTTGAAATGCTTGTCCTTCAACGCCGCCGGCGTAAATGGTTTCAAGATTCCAGTTTTGAGAATAAGCCATTTGATAAGTCTCCAATCTAAGTTATTGTGTAACAGTGTATCATACATTTGAAAATAACGTCACAATAATAGTATAGGGCGTATACAAAAATGTTGCTTTAATTTGAAATATAGTAAATAATATAAGATATAACATTTTTGATAAAATGAAATCTTGGTTTAATGTAGAAAGAAGATGACTCATGAAGATTTTGATTGGCTTTGCCATCGTATTATTTGTACTGACCACAGTGATTAGTGGTTATTTGTTTTATGTTGCGCAAGTTCGCTCAGAAAAGGACTTTGTTGATACTGGTGTTCGAGAACCTGGTGAAGCATTATATGAGCAACAAACACGTTGGCAAGCACTTCCTAAAGAAGACGTAACGCTTGAAACAGCAGACGGACTAACTTTAAAAGGGGAGTATGTCAAAGCTGAGAAGCCTTCAAAGAAAATTGCGATTGTCATTCACGGTTTTTCTGTTGATCGTCGGACAGTAGTTCCTTATTCAGAATTGATGCATAGCCAAGGATATAATGTCTTGTCTGCCGATAATCGTGCGGCCGGGAAATCAGAGGGTACATACATCGGTTATGGTTACCTTGAAGCGAAAGACTATCTTGCTTGGATTAATCAATTAATTGCAGAACATGGTGAAGATACGGAAATTGTGGTGTACGGAACATCATTAGGTGCAGCAACGACGATGTTGTTGGCGGGGATGAATCCACCATCACAAGTTAAGGCATTTATTGAAGACTGTGGTTACAATGATTTACGTGAGGAATTGAGTTGGAAGGGTGGTCAAATGTATAAGTTGCCATCTTGGATCTTAGAACCTTTCTCAAGTGTTCTATCAATTTACTCACAACTGTTGGCCGGGTATTCATACAATGATGTACGTCCAGAAAAGTCACTAGAAAATAATACGCGTCCAATGTTGTTCATTCATGGCGCAGAAGATTTGTTCGTACCAACAAGTATGGTCCATAAAGTCTATGATGCAACTAAAGGACCAAAAGAAAAACTAGTTGTACCAGGTGCCGATCATATGGAAGCCTACGAGAAGGACGAAGAAACATATGTGAAGACCGTTTCTGACTTCTTGGCCAAGTACGTTTAATTAAAATATCAAATTAACAGCTAACCACGGGATACATCGTCGTTAGCTGTTTTTTCTATGCCTTTCAAAATGTCCACAAATAGCCTAAAATAATAGGTAACGATTATACGGATAAAGAGGCAAATATATGACTGAACATTATTACACACAAGCGCCAACTGGTGCGCATGATGAAAAGAGCTGGCGCTTTACATTATTAGGACATGACCTAGGATTCACAACTGATGCGGGTGTGTTTTCAAAGCATACGGTGGATTACGGAACACGTGCAATGCTAGAAGCATTTGATACTGAATTACCAGCAGGAAAGATTTTGGATCTTGGGGCTGGTTATGGTCCTGTTGCAATTAGTTTGGCAAAGACATTGCCAGACCGTGAATTTGTAGCCGCTGAAATTAACGAACGTGCCGCAGCTTTGATTGAAAAGAATGCTAAGGCTAATAAAGTCGCTGACCGCATTACAGTTGTACAATCAGATGTATACAGTAATGTCGAAGGTACATTTGCGGCTATTTTAGTAAACCCACCAGTACGTGCCGGTAAGGATGTTGTGACACGTATGATTAGTGAAGCATACGATCATTTAGAACCAATGGGAACACTAACGGTTGTGCTACAAAAGAAGCAAGGAGCACCGTCTGCTAAGGCCTTGATGGATGAAACTTTCGGTAATGCTCAAACGATTGCTAAGGATAAGGGATACTACATTCTAGAAAGTGTTCGTCATGCCTAAGCTGACAGATGAACAAATTGCGACCTTTATGGACGCTGCCTTTGCTGAAGCCGAAAAAGCAGAAGCGTTAGGTGAAGTCCCTATTGGTGCAGTAGTTGTGAATGAAGGGGTTATTGTTGGCCGTGGTCATAATCTTCGTGAAACCCAGCAAGATGCGACGCTACATGCGGAATTTATTGCGATTCAAGAAGCAAACCAATCATTAGGCTCATGGCGTCTACCAGACGCACAATTGTTTGTCACGTTGGAACCTTGTATTATGTGTGCTGGTTTGATTCAACAAACTCGTATTACAGATGTCTACTTTGGTGCAGTTGATCCAAAGGCTGGTGGTGTGTGTTCAATGTATCATCTGCTTGAAGACGAACGATTGAATCATCAAGTGGAAGTACATGCTGGCGTACAAGAAGAACGTGCTAGCGAGCAACTAAAAACATTCTTCAAAGCGATTCGTGCGCGCAAGAAACTTGAAAAGCAAGCGCGAAAAGATGCTGACAAAGAAATGGAAAACATGGTATAATATCTTTTGTGAGGCAAGTATGCACTTCGAACCGTGTCAGGGTCGGAAGGCAGCAGCACTAAGGAGACCGTATATTGTGCTTCACACCTTATTGATATTTAATGGAGTCGCCCGATTTTTATTAATCTGGGCGACTTTTTTTCGCGAAAATCTGGTATGATAGACAAAGAGCATAACAACATGAGCAGATGAAAGGGGACGATGGTGCAATGGCGTATCAAGCATTATATCGGACATGGCGACCACAAAAGTTCAGTGATTTAATTGGACAAGAAGTCGTCACGAAGACATTAAAAAACACCATTGAGAGTGGACAAATTACCCACGCATATCTCTTTAATGGACCGCGTGGAACTGGGAAAACATCAGCAGCCAAAATTTTTGCTAAAGCAGTTAATTGTTTGCATCCGGATCATGGTGAACCGGATGGTACATGTGAAATTTGTTTAGCAGCTGATGCTGGTACATTAGGTGATGTAGTTGAATTGGATGCGGCCTCAAACAACGGGGTTGATGAAATTCGTGAAATTCGTGAGGATGTGAATTACGCACCTACACAAGCAAAGTATAAGGTTTACATTATTGATGAGGTTCACATGTTATCAACAGGGGCCTTTAATGCCTTATTGAAAACATTGGAAGAACCACCAGCAAATGTAATCTTTATTTTGGCAACGACGGAACCACAAAAGATTCCTGCCACAATCATTTCTCGTACGCAACGTTTTGACTTTAAGCGTATTGATGCAAAGGCATCTTACGACCGTATGGTTCATATTCTAAATGCGCGTGGTAATGCGTATGATGAAAGTGCCCTACGTGTCATTGCGAATGCAGCTGATGGTGGAATGCGTGACGCATTGAGTATTCTAGATCAAGTCTTATCATTCGGGGATGGTTCAATTACATTGGACAATGCTTTGTTGGTTACTGGATCAGTTACGCAAACATTGTTAGGTGAATACCTACAAGCAGTTGTCGCACATGATACACAAGCAGCGTTAGGTAAGCTAAGTGATGTTCTGGCTGCGGGGAAAGATGCACAACGCTTTATTGAAGATTTGATTAGTTATGCACGTGACCTCTTGTTGTATACAGAAGCGCCAGATTTGATTACGCTGGTTCCGGATGAAAACTTCCAGGAAATGGCCAAGTCAGAAAAGCCGCAAGTTTGGTACAACATGATTGATGTGTTGAACGATACGCAACAACAATTGCGTTATACAAATCGTCCAAGTATCTACTTAGAAGTGTTGACTGTTAAATTGAGCCAACCAAAACAGGTTGTTCAAACAGTTGACGTTGCAGCAGAACCCGTTCAGAATGTGGTGGCACAACCGGCACAACCGGCACAACCGGCACAACCGGCACAACCGGCACAACCGGCACAACCGGCACAACCGGCACAACCGGTGGCGAAAGCAGCAGTATCTGATGATAAGCAATCAGTGTTTAAGGTGCTTCAATCTGCAACTCGTGGTGATTTAAATCGTGTCATTTCTATTTGGGGTGACGTGACAAACATGTTGCCAGTGTCACAACAAGCGATGCTGAATGTTGCTAAACCAATTGCTGCATCACCAAATGGATTGGTAGTTGCGTTTGATTTTGACGTCATTCGAATGAATGCGATGAAGAATGCAGAACTAGTGAATACGGTGACGCAACAATTACGTATTTTGACGGAGTCAGATACAGAACGTCAATTAATCTTCATTACAGCTGATAATTGGCCAACGTTACGTGCGGAATTCCTAGCACAACGTCAAGCTGCCCCGGCTGCATCAGCACCACAAGCAGCTGACCAAAATGAACAAGTGCAATTGAATGAAGTAGTAGATGCGGGGATGCCCGAAGAACCTACTGAAAATCAGGCGCATCCAGCTGTTGATGAAGCAATCAACTTGTTTGGATCAGAGATGGTTGAAACACAAGAAGACTAAGATAACGATGTTATTTTGGTTCAATTTAACGAATAAGCTATAAACTAATAAAAACAGAGAAAAAGAAAAGAGGCCCTATTATGTTCGGTGGACAAAACATGCAACAAATGATGAAGCAAATGAAGAAGATGCAATCACAAATGCAAGATGAACAATCAGCGATTGCAGAATCAGAATACGTTGGTAAGGCACCAGAAGACATGGTTATCGCAAAGTTTAATGGTGACCGTCAATTGTTGGACCTACAAATCAAGGCTGACGTTATTGATCCTAACGATCCAGAAGAATTGTCAGACATGGTTGTGATGGCTGTGAACGATGCATTGGCGCAAGTTGAAGCTGATACACAAAAGCGTATGGGAAAGTTTGCACCACAAGGAATGGGCTTCTAAGCTCGATTTGATTTAAGAAAGCAGGAATGACATGCAATATCCAGAACCGATTGCGAAGTTGATTGATAGTTTTACTAAATTGCCTGGAATTGGGATTAAGACAGCCACTCGGCTTGCTTTTCATGTCATTAACATGCCAGAAGAGGATGTGACTGGTTTTGCGCAAGCGTTGATTTCAGCGAAGCGTGATCTTCGTTTCTGTTCTATCTGTGGGAACTTAACAGAAGCGGATCCATGTTTGATTTGTACTGATACAACGCGAGACCAAACAACTGTATTAGTCATTGCGGATGTGAAAGACTTGATGGCTATTGAAAATGCGGGTGAATATCGAGGTCTGTACCATGTGCTACATGGTGTTTTGTCACCATTGGCCGGTATTGGACCGGATGACATCAACATTGATTCATTAGTGACGCGTTTGCAACGACACGAAGAAATTCAAGAAGTGATTGTTGCGACAAATGCAAATGCTGAAGGGGAAGCAACCGCAATGTATTTGTCACGATTGTTGAAGCCAGCAGGGATTAAGGTTTCACGTCTAGCGACAGGACTATCAGTTGGAAGTGATATCGACTACGCAGATGAGATTACATTAATTAAGGCAGTTGAGGGAAGAACGGAGTTGTAGATATATGGGATTATTTCGTCGACATAAGTTAGATTCAAAGGCGTATGATGAACAATTAGTAGATATTATTCATGATGCGAAATATGATTACGAAAAAGCGCGTTTAACACAAGATGCTATGTTTGAAAGTAATGTGGATACCCGTAAGGTATTGGCAGAAACAGCGCGAGCTAAACAAACATATTTCTTTTTGTTACGTGCTGCTCGTGGTCGTAATATGCGAGGCCGTTGGGCAACAGCGTTTGAACGACCAGAAAAGTAATAATTGAAAAGAGACACTTGAATCTAATTCAAGTGTCTCTTTTTTTATATTATGTATTCAATTTGGAGAGGCGATATCGTATTAAATAGGGGATTGAACACCTTATGATTTAAGAAAGGACCGAATATCGGGTCTATAATTTGGTATAATAAAGGTTAATTAGAACGAAGATAGGGAGTACAGACATGACAGCGGGATTATTTATTTCACTTGAAGGACCCGATGGTGCTGGAAAGACATCAGTGCTTAAAGCACTAGTTAATCGTATGGAAACACTACTGGGGGAGCGACTATTAGTGACGCGTGAACCAGGTGGTAAGGACAATCAAGTTGCGGAAGCAATTCGTGATTTAGTTTTGAGTCCTGAATTACCAACGATGGACCCAATGACTGAAACACTATTAATTGCGGCGGCACGCCGTCAACACGTAATAGAAACAATTAAGCCAGCTTTGGCTGACAATAAAGTTGTTTTAACTGATCGTTATGTGGATAGTTCAATCGCTTACCAAGGTGGTGGGCGTGAGTTAGGTGTTAAAACGGTCGAAGATATTAATGACTACGCGATTAATGGTTTAATGCCTGCTGCGACAATTTATCTAGATTTAGATCCGGCAGTTGGTTTGGCGCGTATTCAAAGTACTCGTCAAGATGAAGTAAATCGTTTGGATGTTGAAACGATTACATTCCATGAACGTGTCACAGCTGCATACCGTGAATTGGTTGCAGCTAACCCACAACGTTTCCATGTTGTCGATGCATCGCAACCTTTAGACGATGTTATTGAAGCGACATGGGTTGCCATGCAAAATATTTTAGCCACACAGGAGGATTAATACGATGAAGATGATTACAGCGATTGTGCAAGATCAAGATGCCAATGTATTAACAAAAGCCCTTGTTAAGGCAGGTTTTCGAGCAACACGCCTTGCTTCAACAGGAAGTTTTTTACGTGCTGGAAACACAACATTTATCATGGGTGTGGAAGATGAACAATTAGACGATGCATTAGCGTTGATTGATACAACTGCGAAGACACGTACACAAATGATGACACCAGCGATGAATCCAGGGACTGTGATGGAATCAGTTGGAACTGAACCGTTGAATGTACAAATTGGTGGTGCAACGGTCTTTGTACAAGACGTTGAACAATTCCATCGTTTCTAACCCTGTAATTTAGGTCAGATATAAGGAGGTAGCTAAATGGCAGAAAATGCAAGTTCGGTAGTGATGAACACTGCGCGTGCGCAACAACCACAGTTAGTCGCGCAGTTTAAGAATGCAATTACGCATAACCAGTTAGCGCACGCCTTTTTGTTTGCTGGCCCAGCGGGACGTGGACAATTAGAAGTCGCAACTTGGTTGGCTATGCGTCTACTGTGTGAACATCCGACGACAGATGGTGACCCTGACGGGACATGCATTAATTGTGTGCGGATTGCGAATGGTGAACATCCTGACGTCCTAATCGTGCGACCCGAAGGTAAGTCTTTAAAGATTGACCAAATTCGTGCATTAAAAGATGAGTTTTCAAAGAAAGCCGTTGAAAGTAATCAAAAGGTATTCATTATTGTGGGTGCTGATACGATGACAACCAGTGCGGCGAACGGTTTGCTGAAATTCATGGAAGAACCAGCTGGCCCACAAACGGCCATTTTGTTGGCAGAACATCGTAGTCAGATGTTACCAACCATCATTTCACGTACACAAGTGATTGAATTTAATTCTGGTGATACAGCTCATTTTGAGAAAAGTTTGTTAGCCTTAGGTTACAAGCCAGAACAAATCAAGCTTGTCTGCCAATTGACGGATAGTATTCAAGAAGCAGAAGAATGGATGGTGGATAACTGGTTCTCTGAGGCACAAGGCGCCGTCACAGAATTGGTGATGGAATTATTGCAACAGAAAACGAGTGCCATTAGTGTTATTCAAATGCGTTTGATGGCTTTGGCGAAAACACCAGATCAACAAAGCACGCTGTTAGATATGTTTGCGCAAGCGTGGCGTGATCAGATGATGCGTCAATTGATGTCTAACTATGACGTGAACTTTGTAGACATTACACAAACGGCACCAATGACAGCTGTGATGGCAATCTTGGATAAAATGACAACGGCAAGACAACGTCGCCAATTGAACGTTAATTTTCAGACCGTGATGGAAGCACTTGTCTTAGAAGCGCAATTTATCTTGACGAAATAGTAGGTGAGAATACATGCAACAACAAAAGAGTTATGCCAAACATGAAGTTGGAACCTTGTTCTTGGTTCCAACACCGATTGGTAATTTGGGTGATATGACCGTTCGTGCGATTGATACATTGAAAGATGTTGATTTGATTGCAGCGGAAGATACACGCCACACACAACAATTATTAAACCAATTTGAAATTGAAACGCGTCAAATTTCATTTCATGAACATAATAAAGAAGTCCGAATTCCAGAATTAGTTGAACGATTGACACAAGGAATTAACGTCGCGCAAGTATCAGATGCGGGGATGCCTTCGATTTCTGATCCTGGTCAAGAATTAGTGGCTGCCGCTTTAGCTGCGGATGTACCAGTTGTGCCATTGCCAGGTGCCTCTGCCGGAATTACGGCATTGGTAGCAAGTGGATTAGTGCCACAACCATTTACTTTCTATGGTTTCTTACCCCGTAAGAATTCTGAACAACAAGAAGCGTTAACAACATTGCTAACGCATCAAGAAACGATGTTGTTTTACGAAGCGCCACACCGTTTGGTTAAAACATTACAAAATATCGTGAAAGTATTTGGACCGGATCGCCAAGTTGTCTTAGCGCGTGAATTAACGAAACGTTATGAAGAATTTATCCGTGGAACGGCTGCTGAAGTTGCGGAATGGGCACAAACACAAGAAGTTCGTGGTGAATTTGTTGTGATGACAGCGGGTAACAGTGAAGTGGTCTCAGCCCAAAATGACGACCCGTTAGCCGAATTGTCTCCATTGGAAGCGGTACAAGCATTGGTTGATGAGGGGATGAAGACAACTGCAGCGGTTAAGCAAGTAGCTAAAGCACGTGATCTGGACCGACAACGTCTATATACGGAGTTTAATAATGGCTAAAACATTTACGACAGAGCATACAATTCAATATTATGAAGCAGACGTTAAACAACACGTGACATTACCAATGTTGATTAATATCTCACTAGAAGCATCAACACAACAAGCAGCGAGCTTACATATTGGTGAGGAAGAGGTGCACAGTCGAGGATTAGGGTGGATCATTTTAGAAAGTTCACTCGACATTCATGAAATGCCTCGTGTCCACGATACGGTTACGGTTAAAACTTGGGTTGAAGAAGCAAATAGCTTTTTCAGTATTCGTCATTTCCAAGTGATTAAAGATGATGATGTTATGGTTGAAATCAAAATGTTATTTGCCTTATTAGATATGGTTAGCCGTAAATTAACGCGAATTCCAGATGATTTCATTGAGGTCTTAGAGCCTAAGGCGGTTAAACGTGTAAAACGCTTAGCGAATAATGATATGTGGGCTGAAGGTGATGATTGGGATCACGTTACTGAATATGCAGTGCGTTATAACGACATTGATACAAACTTACATGTTAATAATTCACACTATTATGAATGGACGACAGATGCATTAGGTGTCGATTTCTTGGCGAACCATCGTCCAGTGTCTATGGTTGTTCGTTTTGAACACGAGATTGGTGTTCGTGATACTGTTGTGTCTCGCTACCAAAAAGATGAGTTGGTAACGAAACATCAAATTTGTACAGGGGATACGGTTGGTGCACAGGCTAATATCGTGTGGCAAAAGGAAACTGACGTACCCTCATTTAAGATGTAAAGGAGAGCTGATAATGACAACATTAATTCTAGGTGGTGCAGGATATATTGGTTCGCACATGGTTGACGCTATGTTGGACGCAGGTCGTAAGGTTGTCGTTGTGGATAACCTGTTGACTGGGCACCGTGAATCAGTACCAGCAGATGTACCGTTTTATGAAGTTGATATTCGTGATAAGGCAGCGTTATCTGAAGTTTTTGATCGTGAAGATATTGATCAAGTTGTACATTTTGCAGCGTCTTCAATTGTGCCTGAATCAATGACTGATCCATTGAAGTATTTTGATAATAATACTGGTGGTATGATTGCATTGCTAGAAGTCATGATTGAACATGACGTAAAAGACATTGTCTTTTCTTCAACAGCGGCAACTTACGGGGAACCTGAAGATGCATTGATTACAGAAACAACACCACAAAAGCCAATTAACCCATATGGGGAATCAAAGTTACAAATGGAACACATGATTCAATGGGCAGAAAAAGCTTACGGTATGAAGTGGGTAGCATTGCGTTACTTCAATGTTGCGGGTGCGAAAGCCGATGGTTCAATTGGTGAAGATCATCCAGTTGAAACGCACTTAGTACCAATTATTTTGGAAGCAGCCTTAGGTCAACGCGAAAAAATTATGATGTTTGGTGATGATTACAAGACACCAGATGGCTTCAATGTACGTGACTATGTGCATGTAATGGATTTGGCAGATGCGCATATTAAAGCATTGGACTACTTGGCTGAAGGTAAGCCATCTGAAGCTTTCAATTTGGGATCTGCTTCTGGTTACTCAGTTAAGGAAATGGTTGAAGCAGCTCGTGTCGCAACAGGGGTTGAAATTCCAGCTGAAGTGGGACCGCGTCGTGCAGGAGATCCTGATTCATTAGTTGCGTCATCAGATAAAGCGCGTGAGTTGTTGCATTGGCAACCACAATACGAAAACGTCGAAGATATTATTCAAACAGCTTGGACTTGGATGCAAAAGCACCCGCATGGCTACGAAGGATAATTAGAAACCGAAAGCATTTTGCTTTCGGTTTTTTTAATTTGGTACAGATGGCCTAAAAATAAGCAGATAAGTGCGTGAAAATGGGGATGTCCCTTTTTTTCTGCAGGTAAAAGCATTAAAATAGAAAGATAAGAAATTCATAAGGAGTGCCGACCAATGACCAAAACAATTGCATTTGATACAAGTAACCAACCTTTGAGTGTTGCGTTGTTTGATGCGGATCACGTAATCGCGCAAATCGAAACAAATATTAGTCGGAATCAATCAGAACAATTACTACCAGCCATTGACCAATTGGTAAGTGACGCTGGTTGGGTAGCTGGTGACCTTGAACGTGTTGTCGTTAGCGCAGGGCCAGGATCATATACTGGATTGCGTATTGGGGTAACGACTGCGAAAACATTGGCCTATACATTAGGATTAGAGTTAGTCGGTATTTCTAGTTTGGGCTTGTTGGCTGCGAATGTGAAAAACGAAGACACGATTATTGTGCCAGTGATGGATGCACGCAATGATAATCTATATGCAGCTGCGTATGAATGGGTAGATGGACAATTGGTTGCCCATCTAGCAGACCAACACACGAATATTACGGCGTTATTAGAAAAGCTTGCGGCGTTTAATGGTCGTCAATTAATGTTTGTAGGTGACTTAGAGCGCTTTAATGACCGTATCTTAGTGGCTTATCCTGATGCTAAAGTGGCGGAAGATACTTTGCCACATGCGGCGAATAGTTTGGTGCTGGCCCAACAAGCGACTGTAATCACTGAAATGGATGACATTCATCAATTCGTGCCAAATTATCATCGTCTATCACAGGCAGAAGCGGATTGGGCGCGTGCTCATCCAGAAGAAGAGGTGGGTTATGTGGAACGCGTTTAAGCGCTGGTTAGATGCCCGCCGTCAAAGTGTTGTGTATGAAGAAATCGATACAACACAAGAAATTGAAGTGAATGGCTTTTCTTTTTTGATGATGTCAGCCGATTTTGAAGACGTAGATGATTTAGCGGCATTAGAACAAATTGTTTATGGAGAACCGTTAGCTTGGACTGCGGACGTTTTCCGTGATGATTTGCAAAATAACCTTGATCGTCAATACATGATTTTACGACAACCTGAAACGAATTCATTAGTTGGATATTTAGGTATTGCGTTGTCTACTCAGGATAATCAAGTACACGTCACAAGTATAACGATTGCGCCGCATTGGCAAGGTCGTGCGGTTGGAACTTTCTTGATGACTTACATGATGATGTGGGCCCAACAAGAAGGTTTTGAACAAATTTACTTGGAAGTGCGTGCAGCCGATGAAGATGCACAACGCTTTTACCGTCGATTGGGATTTGAAAAGGTAAATGAATTACCGGATTACTATGGTGAAAACGATGATGCACATCAAATGGTGTATGTATCCAACCAATACCAAGGTGATTATGTATGATTACTTACCGACGACCAATTAGTGTTGAAGAAGTTTATCAAATCGCAGATGCATCTTTTGACCCTAGTCCTTGGACAGTACCAGCCTTTGAAACGGATTTAGCGAATAAGTGGACCGATTATCTCATCATGTTGATTGATGATGAACCAATGGGGTTTGCGAGTGGTACTTTGATTGGGGATGAGTTGTCGATCAGTCACGTAGCCATTGTTAAAGAGCGACAAGGGCAAGGATATGGTAGTCAACTGTTGATGACGTGGTTAACGCGATTCCCGCTGGACACACGTGCTTTGTTAGAAGTGCGTTCTAGTAATGTAGCAGCACAAAAATTATATGAAAAAATTGGCTTTACAAGCTATTATGTCCGTAAAGGATATTACAATCACCCAGTAGAAGATGCGGTGATGATGGAATATCGGACGACAGGAAAGGAATTACATGACAACTGAACGATTAATCATGGCATTTGAATCAAGTGCGGATGAAACAAGTGTTGCGATCATTAAAAATGGTGTCGAAATTGTGAGTTTAGCAACAGCGACACAAATTAAGAGTCATCAACGTTTTGGTGGTATTGTTCCGGAAGTGGCAAGTCGTCACCATATTGAACAAGTGACTATCTTGGCAGATGCGGCCTTAAGTGACGCTGGATTAACATATGATGATTTAACAGCGATTGCAGTGACGCAGGGACCTGGTTTGGTTGGGGCGTTGTTAATTGGTGTTACCGCAGCAAAAACAATTGCTTGGGCACATAGGTTACCATTGGTGCCAGTGATTCATTTAGCTGGGCACATCAGTGCAGCTAACTTCGTTGAGCCGATTGTGTATCCAGCCTTAGCTTTGATGGTTTCAGGTGGACATACAGAATTGGTCTTAATGCGTGAAGAATTTGATTACGTCGTAATTGGTGATACACGTGACGATGCCGCTGGTGAAGCGTACGATAAGGTTGGTCGTGTAATGGGCTTACCATACCCATCAGGAAAAATCTTGGATGAAATGGCGCATCAAGGGCAAGATACGTACAATCTACCCCGTGCTATGGTGAAGGAAGATAATTTTGACTTCTCATTTTCAGGTCTGAAGAGTGCAGTTATCAACTTACTGCATAATGCAGAACAACGTGGCGAAGAAGTGGATGAAGTTAATCTTGCAACGAGTTTCCAAGCAGCCGTAGTTGAAGTGCTAGTGACTAAGACACGTCGTGCCTTGCAAGAATATCCGGTGAAGAGTTTTATTGTTGCTGGTGGAGTAGCCGCTAACAAAGGTTTGCGTGCTGAATTATCAGATATGATGGTAGAATTCCCGGAAACAACGTATATTCCCGTGCCTTTATCATTAGCTGGAGATAATGCAGCAATGATTGGTGCAGCTGGAGATATTGCCTATCGTCATGATGTACGTGGTGATTGGCGCTTGAATGCAAATCCTGGATTAGAATTCCCTTACTTAGATGAAGAAGAATTTTAACAATTATGATGATACAAAAAAGCCTACTCAGTACTGAGTAGGCTTTTTATTTTGTTCGTCGTGACTATTAGTCCTGACGCGCAATTAATTTTGTTTGTAAGTCCATCAAGATATCTTTGCTTTCGCAATCAGGTAATAAGTCGATCATATCATCTGCTCGATTAGCGTAATCAAGTGCTAACTCTTTCGCTTCATCTAAAGCGCCTGATGATAGAACGTAATCAGCGATGCTTTGTGCTTCATCATCTGTCATATCAAAACGCTTGTTTAAGATGTTAGCTAGTTCAGGATTCTTTTGCAAGGCCAATAGTAGGGGGGCAGAATAGATTCCTTCACGCAAGTCATTTAATGTTGGCTTACCAAGTGTATTACTGTCGTTTTCGTAATCTAAGATATCATCCGCGATTTGGAAGGCCATGCCTAAATTGTACGCAAATGTTGTTAGATGTTGTTCAACATTGGCAGGCGTTTCTTCCCAAGTAGATGTACCAAGGCGAATTGCTAGTTCAAACAAGCTAGCAGTCTTACCAGCGATTTGTGATAGGTAGTCATCTAAAGACATATCTAATCGATAGTAGTTAGAGCGTTGTTCTAATTCACCTTCTAGTAGATCAGTTAGATAACCAGTTGCCATACGGCTCGTGCTGATATCTTGAATATGCCAAGCTAATAAGTTGAAAGTTTTAGCGAATAGAACATCTCCGGCATAAACGGCAATGTCTTTACCAAATTGTGCTTGCATAGATGCTTGGTGTCGACGTAGTGGAGAATCATCGATAATGTCATCATGAATTAATGATGCAGAGTGTAGGATTTCAACACTAGCCGCTAAGGCGATTAAGTTTTTATGGTTATGTGGTGCGAATTGACCTGCTAACAAGGTTAAGGCAGGGCGCAAGAATTTACCGCTCCCTGTCATCATGTTAATCAGTGCAGCTTGTACATCTGCGTTACTAACCTCTAGGTTTTCTTCGATTACTTGACTAACGGAAGTTAAGTCCTTTTGCATTGTGGGAAGGTCGTCCCATATTGAATGTAGTTTATGACTTGTCGTCGCCATGGCGCGATTCCCTTCTTTGTTTACTTTTAAACAAGGTATTTTATGATACTTAGTGTAAACTATTCCGTACTAAAAGTCAGGTTAAATTTACGAAATGAACCATTTTTTAACAACTTTCTACTATATAAAAGGGGTAGGTAATATTGCTGTTCTTTTCGGGGAAATCTATGAAAGCGGCGCCAAAAAAATAAATGAAAAAATAATGCAAAAACCCTTGTTATTGATAGTTTTATCTAGTATTATAGTCAAGTACGTTATTTCAGGGGGCGAAAAGCCTCGTTAAAGAGCGTAATAATGAAAAGCTTTGATGTGAGAGGTTGCGACACACCCGGCAGCATTGCCACGGGGTCCCAGCATGGTGCCTCGAACGGTGCGTCGGTAACTTTCACGGAGTTAGTTGCATATTCCAATATGGACGAAGGGAGAATTATCATGGCAAGTAAGAAGATTCGTATCCGTTTGAAGGCTTACGAGCACGAAATCTTGGACGCATCAGCAGAAAAGATTGTTGAAACGGCAAAGCGTACAGGTGCTGAAATCTCAGGACCTATTCCGTTGCCAACGGAACGTACTTTGTACACGATTTTGCGTTCACCACACAAGCACAAGGATTCACGTGAACAATTCGAAATGCGCACACACAAGCGTTTGATCGACATTTTGAACCCTACTGCTAAGACAGTTGATGCTTTGTCAAAGCTTGAACTACCAAGTGGTGTTAATATCGAAATCAAGTTGTAATTTGAACTTTAAATATTAACAACTTGCCTGGTTACGCATTTAACTGACCAAAAGATAAAGATGTTATATCTATAATTTAAAGGAGATTAGTCATGACAACTAAGGGTATCTTAGGCCGCAAAGTCGGCATGACTCAGGTATTTACTGAGAACGGTGAACTTATTCCAGTTACTGTAATTGAAGCTACGCCAAACGTTGTTTTCCAAGTTAAGTCTATGGAAAACGATGGTTACGAAGCAATTCAACTAGGTTTCGACGATAAGCGTGCTGTTTTGAGCAACAAGCCTGAGCAAGGTCACGCCGCTAAGGCAAACACGACCCCTAAGCGCTACATTCGTGAGATTCGTAACGCTGAAGGTGAATTTAACGTTGGGGATGAAGTTAAGGTTGATATCTTCGCCGCTGGTGAAGCTGTTGACGTTACTGGAATCACAAAGGGTCATGGTTTCCAAGGAAACATCAAGAAGGACGGACAATCACGTGGGCCTATGTCTCACGGATCACGTTACCACCGTCGACCTGGTTCAATGGGTGCTGTTATCAACCGCGTGTTCAAGGGTAAGAAGTTGCCAGGACGTATGGGAAACCACAAGCGTACTGTTCAAAACTTGCAAGTTGTTCGCGTTGATGTTGAAAACAACGTGATCTTGGTTAAGGGAAACGTTCCTGGAGCCAACAAGTCACTAGTTACTGTTAAGAATTCAGTAAAAGCTAAGTAATAAGGTCGAAAGGAGGAATTAAACATGACTAAGATTGCTATGTTTAAGCAAGATGGTTCAAATGCTGGTGAAATTGAGTTGAATGACGCAATTTTCGCAATCGAACCAAACAACGATGTCATTACAGACGCAGTTTTGATGCAACGTGCATCAATGCGTCAAGGTACACACGCCGTTAAGAACCGCTCAGCTGTTCGTGGTGGTGGGCGTAAGCCATGGCGTCAAAAGGGTACTGGACGTGCTCGTCAAGGATCAATCCGTTCTCCACAATGGCGTGGTGGTGGAATTGTCTTTGGACCTACTCCACGTTCATATGCCTACAAGATGCCTAAGAAGGCTTACCGTTTGGCTTTGAAGTCAGTATTGTCACAAAAGGTTTTGGATTCAGCTTTGGTTGTTGTTGATGCATTGACATTCGACGCACCTAAGACTAAGGAATTCATCAAGGTTTTGGACAACTTGAACGTAAACGAAAAGACGTTGGTTGTCTTGGACGATAACAACACAAACGCAGCTTTGGCAGCACGTAACTTGAACAACGTGACTGTAATGACTGCTAAGGGTGTTAACGTTCTTGACGTAATCAACAACGATAAGTTGGTTGTTGTACAATCAGCTTTGGCACAGGTTGAGGAGGTCTTGGCATAATGGACGCACGCGATATCATTTTGCGCCCGATCATCACTGAACAAACAATGTCAGTCTTGGACAGCAAGACTTACACGTTTGAAGTTGATGTTCGCGCTACTAAGCCACAAATCAAGCGCGCTATTGAAGAAATTTTCGAAGTTAAAATCGAAAAGATCAATACTGCAAACGTACGTGGTAAGCTAAAGCGTCAAGGACGCTACGCAGGATACACTAAGAAGCGTAAGAAGGCAATTGTTAAGTTGTCAGCTGCTTCAAAGGATATCCAACTATTCAACGAACAATAATAAAAAATAAATTAGGAGGAAATTAGCGTGGCTATCAAGAAATTCAAACCAACCACAAACGGTCGTCGTAATATGACTGGTTCAGATTTTTCTGAAATCACAAAGACAACCCCAGAAAAGACTTTGCTAGATTCAAAGTCAAGTACTGGTGGACGTAACGCCTACGGTCACATGACTGTTCGTCACCGTGGTGGTGGACACAAGCGCCAATACCGTGTTATCGACTTTAAGCGTAACAAGGATGATGTTACAGCTAAGGTTATCGCGATCGAATACGATCCAAACCGTACTGCTAACATTGCGCTTCTTCACTACACTGACGGAGTTAAGGCTTACATCTTGGCGCCTAAGGGACTAGAAGTTAACACTGTTATCGAATCAGGTCCTGAAGCCGACATCAAGGTCGGAAACGCAATGCCTTTGTCAAACATTCCTGACGGAACGCAAATCCACAACATCGAATTGAAGCCTGGTAAGGGTGGACAATTGGTACGTTCAGCTGGAGCGTCAGCCCAAGTTTTGGGTAAGGAAGGAAAGTACGTACTTGTTCGCCTACAATCTGGTGAAGTACGTATGATCTTGGCAACTTGCCGTGCAACTATTGGTGTTGTCGGAAACGAACAACACTCATTGATCAACTGGGGTAAGGCTGGTCGTAACCGTTGGCGTGGTAAGCGTCCAACAGTTCGTGGATCAGTAATGAACCCTAACGATCACCCACACGGTGGTGGAGAAGGTAAGGCTCCTATCGGACGTCCTTCACCATTGTCACCATGGGGTAAGAAGACTGCCGGTAAGAAGACTCGTAACGTTAATGCTCGCTCAAGCAAGTTTATCGTTCGTGGTCGTAAGGGTAAGTAATCTAAGTCGAAATCGACTTAGTATAGTATAGCAATCGAGAGGAGGACTCAATCATGAGTCGTAGCTTGAAAAAGGGACCTTTTGCTGACGCTAGCTTGTTGAAGAAGGTTGAAGCCGCTAACGCTTCAGAAAAGCAAGCCGTTATCAAGACATGGTCACGTCGTTCAACAATTTTTCCTAGCTTTATCGGATTGACTTTTGCTGTTTATGATGGACGTAAGCACGTTCCAGTTTTGGTCCAAGAAGATATGGTTGGACACAAGTTGGGTGAATTCGTTCCTACGCGTACATTCCGTGGACACGCAGCAGACGATAAGAAGACAAAGCGTAAGTAATAGAGGAGGACAATACAATGGCTGAACAAATCACGTCAGCACGCGCCACAGCAAACACTGTTCGTGTCGCACCACGTAAGGTCCGCCTTGTGCTTGACCAAGTTCGTGGGAAGTCAGTGGCAGAGGCATTTGCAATTTTAGAATTCTTGCCAAACCACTCTTCAGTAGATGTATATAAGGTGTTGAACTCAGCTGTTGCTAACGCTGAGAACAACTTCTCACTAGATCGTGAAGATCTAGTAATTGCAGAAGCTTTTGCTAACGAAGGACCAACGCTAAAGCGTTTCCGTCCTCGTGCGAAGGGATCAGCTTCAGCAATCAACAAGCGTACAAGCCACATTACTATTGTGGTAACAGAAAAGTAAGGAGGATTGAGTCATGGGTCAAAAGATTAACCCAACCGGTTTTCGTGTCGGTGTCATCCGCGACTGGGATGCCAAGTGGTACGCAGACAAGAAGGACTTCGCAGCTAATCTTTTAGAAGATACAAAGTTGCGTAAGTATATCGAGACTAAGTTGGCAGATGCATCAGTTTCACGTATTGAAATTGAACGTACTGCTAACCGTGTAAACATCTCAATCCACACTGCAAAGCCAGGTATGGTTATTGGTAAGGGTGGATCAGAAGTTGATGCATTGCGTAACCAACTTTCAAAGATGGTTGCCAAGGGTGAACGTGTTCACATCAACATCATTGAGATTAAGAAGCCTGATTTGGAAGCCAAGCTAGTTGGTTCACAAATCGCTGGTGATCTTGAACGCCGTGTTGCTTTCCGTCGCGCTATGCGTGGTGCAATGCAACGTGCAATGCGTTCAGGTGCCAAGGGTATCAAGGTTCAAGTTTCTGGTCGTTTGAATGGTGCAGATATTGCTCGTATTGAACAATATACTGAAGGAACGGTGCCTTTGCACACATTGCGTGCAGACATCGACTATTCATGGGACGAAGCAACAACTACTTTCGGTCAACTAGGTGTTAAAACTTGGATTTACCGTGGTGATGTTTTGCCAGAAAAGAAGTCAGTTAAGAAGCAAGGAGGCGAGTAACATGCTAGTACCAAAGCGTGTAAAGTACCGTCGTCCACATCGTGGTCGCATGCGCGGCGAAGCGAAGGGTGGACGCGAGGTATCTTTCGGTGAATTCGGACTACAAGCCACGAGTTCACACTGGATTACTAATCGTCAAATCGAAGCTGCTCGTATTGCCATGACACGTCACATGAAGCGTGGTGGTCAAGTTTGGATTAAGATTTACCCACACTTGTCATACACTTCTAAGGGTGTTGGTGTACGTATGGGTAACGGTAAGGGTTCTCCAGAAGGATGGGTTGCACCTGTCAAGCGTGGAACTGTTATGTTCGAAGTTGGTGGAGTTTCAGAAGAAGTCGCCCGCGAAGCCTTGCGTCTTGCATCTAACAAGTTGCCAGTCCGAACTAAAATCGTGACTCGCCAAATGGAGGGTGAATAATGAAGATCAAGGATCTAAAAAACGAAATCAAGGGTCTAAGTACTGCTGAATTGGTTGCCAAGGAAAAGAGCTACAAGGAAGAATTGTTTAACCTACGCTTCCAACTAGCAACTGGTCAACTTGAAAACACTGCACGATTGGCTGAAGTACGTAAGCAAATCGCACGTATTAAGACTGCTATTCGTCAAGACGAACTAAACAAGTAGACTAGGAGAGGAGACCGATATGACTGAAAATCGTAACGCACGTAAAGTTTACCAAGGGCGCGTAGTGTCAGATAAGATGGAAAAGACAATCACTGTTGCCATCGAAACTTACAAGAACCACCCTGTATATGGTAAGCGTGTTAAGTACACGAAGAAGTTTAAGGCTCACGACGAGAACAACGAAGCTAAGCAAGGTGATATTGTACGCATCATGGAGACGCGTCCAACATCAGCTACAAAGCGCTTCCGTTTGGTAGAAATCGTCGAGAAGGCTGTTATTATCTAATCGTTAATCTCGAATCTTACCAATAACGGAAGGAGGACAAAATCGTGATTCAACAAGAGAGTCGTTTAAAGGTTGCTGACAATTCAGGTGCACGTGAAATCTTAACTATTAAGGTTTTGGGTGGATCAGGACGTAAGTTCGCCGGAATCGGTGACATGATCGTCGCAACTGTTAAGCAAGCTATCCCTGGTGGTACTGTAAAGAAGGGTGACGTCGTTAAGGCCGTTATCGTTCGTACTGTTTCAGGAGTTCACCGTACTGACGGTTCATACATCAAGTTTGACGAAAACGCTGCAGTTATCGTTAAAGATGACAAGAGCCCTGTTGGTACTCGTATTTTCGGACCTGTTGCGCGTGAATTGCGTGACAGTGATTACATGCGTATTGTGTCATTGGCACCTGAAGTATTGTAATCTACCATCATTAAATCAAGGAGGAAGCCTCGCATGTTTGTGAAGACTGGTGACAAGGTAATGGTTATCGCCGGCAAGGACAAGGGTAAGGAAGGCGTTGTAACAAAGACGTTGAAGACTCAAGACCGTGTTGTAGTGGAAGGTGTGAACAAGATTAAGAAGCACCAAAAGCCAAATAACCAATACCCACAAGGTGGAATTATTGAGCTAGAAGCTCCTATCCACGTTTCAAACGTACAATTGCTTGACCCTTCTACTAACGAACCAACAAAGATTGGTTACAAGGTTGAAGATGGTAAGAAGGTACGTTACGCAAAGAAGTCTGGAAAGACTTTGGCATAATTTTTAGGTGAAAGGAGGAAATCATTATCATGGCAAATCGCTTAAAGGAACAATACGTTAGCGAAGTGACACCTGCGTTGATTGAAAAGTTTAACTACTCATCAATCATGCAAGCACCTAAGATCGAAAAGATCGTTTTGAACATGGGTGTTGGTGACGCTGTTTCTAACTCAAAGAACTTGGATGAAGCTGTTGCTGAACTTGAATTGATTGCTGGTCAAAAGCCAGTTATCACTCGCGCTAAGAAGTCAATCGCTGGCTTCCGTTTGCGTGAAGGTATGGCAATCGGTACTAAGGTTACTTTGCGTGGTGAACGTATGTACGACTTCTTAGACAAGTTGGTTAACATTTCATTGCCACGTGTTCGTGACTTCCGTGGAGTTTCACCAAAGGCCTTTGATGGTCGTGGAAACTACACGTTAGGAATCCGTGAACAACTAATTTTCCCAGAAATCGATTACGATAACGTTAACCGTGTTCGTGGTTTGGACATCGTCATTGTGACGACTGCCAACACTGACGAAGAAGGTCGTGAATTGCTTACTCAATTGGGTATGCCTTTCGCTAAGTAATCTTTTACTGATTAAAAGCAATTAATTATAGGAGGAAAACCAATGTCAATGACTGACCCAATTGCAGACTTTTTGACTCGTATTCGTAACGCCAACATGGTTCGTCACGATTCAGTTCTAGTACCTGCATCAAAGATCAAGATGGACATCGCTGAAATTTTGAAGAACGAAGGCTATGTTCGTGACGTTGAATACATTGAAGATGACAAGCAAGGTGTCATCCGTGTTTTCCTTAAGTACGGTTCTGACAAGGAACGTGTTATCACTGGTTTGAAGCGTATTTCAAAGCCAGGATTGCGTTCATACGTAAAGTCAGATGCTGTGCCTAAGGTATTGAACGGATTGGGAACTGCTATCATTTCAACTTCAGAAGGTGTTATCACCGACAAAGAAGCTCGCGCCAAGGGTATTGGTGGCGAAGTATTAGCTTACGTTTGGTAATATAAAAACTAATATAGGAGGTGTCTACACATGAGTCGTATTGGTAACAAAGTTTTGACTTTGCCAGCTGGCGTTGAGATCTCACGTGAAGGTAACGTAGTTACTGTTAAGGGTCCTAAGGGAACTCTTTCACGCGAAATCGCGCCTGAAATTGGATTTAACGTTGAAGGTACAGAAGTTACTTTCACACGTCCATCAGACGAAGGTCGTATTAAGGCACTTCACGGAACAACTCGCGCCAATGTTGCAAACATGGTTGAGGGTGTCTCAACAGGTTTCAAGAAGACTTTGAAGCTTGTCGGTGTTGGTTACCGTGCCGCAATGCAAGGTTCAGACCTTGTATTGAGTGTTGGTTACTCACACCCAGTTAACTTTGAGGCCCGTGAAGGCTTGACAGTGGAAGTTCCTGACACATTGACTGTTGTCGTTGAAGGAATTAACAAGCAACTAGTCGGAGACTTGGCTGCTGAAATCCGCGCCGTACGTCCACCTGAACCTTATAAGGGTAAGGGTATTCGTTACGAAAACGAACACGTTGCACGTAAGGAAGGTAAGACTGGTAAGTAATCTAAACCTTTGGTTTAGGCGGGACAAGCAACGTTCCCGATTTACTTATCCGTATATCTTTCAATTTATTTGAAAACGAGGTTACGAACAATGATTACGAAGTCAGACAAGAATAAAGTGCGTCAACACCGACACACTCGAGTTCGTGGTAAGATTTCTGGTACTGCAGAGCGCCCACGCTTGAACGTTTACCGTTCTAACAAGAACATCTACGCTCAATTAATTGATGACGTAGCGGGTGTGACGCTTGCTAGTGCCTCAACTTTGGACAAGTCAGTTGAGACTGCTCCAAAGACTGAGCAAGCTTCTAAGGTTGGAGCTTTGATCGCAGAGCGCGCTAAGGCCGCAAACATCGAAGTTGTAGTATTTGACCGTGGTGGTTACCTATACCACGGACGTGTACAAGCCTTGGCTGAAGCTGCTCGTGAAGCTGGTTTGAAGTTCTAAGGGAAGGAGGAAATTAAAATGGCTTATATCGATCCAAAAACGCTAGGCGAACTAGAAGAAAACGTTGTTGGTATTAACCGTGTTACAAAAGTTGTTAAGGGTGGACGTCGTCTACGTTTCGCAGCTTTGGTAGTTGTCGGTGACCGCAATGGACACGTTGGTTTCGGAACTGGTAAGGCGCAAGAAGTGCCTGAAGCAATCCGTAAGGCGATTGAAGACGCAAAGCGTAACATTATCTCTGTTCCAACTGTTGGTACGACCCTTCCTCACTCTACTTTGGGTGTCTTCGACGGTGGCCGAATTCTATTGAAGCCAGCCGCTGAAGGTTCTGGAGTGGCAGCCGGTGGTGCTGCTCGTGCCGTATTGGAATTGGCTGGAGTTGCCGACGTGACTGCAAAGTCACTAGGTTCAGCAACACCAATTAACGTTGTACGCGCAACTTTTGAAGCAATCGAATCATTGAAGAGTGCTGAAGAAGTTGCTGAGTTGCGTCAAGTCTCACTTGAGCACTTGGCAGATTAAGGAGGCAGAAAATGACCGATCAAGTAAAGGTTACACTTGTTAAGAGTGCTGCTCACCGTAAGCCAAATCAACGTGCGATTGTTAAGTCACTTGGTTTGAACAAAGTGAACTCATCAGCCGTATTGCCTGATAACGCTGCAACGCGTGGTGCACTATTTAAGATTGCTCATTTGATTACTGTTGAAGTAGTTAAATAAGCTGAACAGATTGCTCTGAAGGAGGTACAACCTAATGAAGCTTAATGAACTCCAAGTAGCTGAAGGTTCACGTAAGGTCCGCAACCGTGTCGGACGTGGTGAATCATCAGGTAATGGTAAGACTGCTGGACGTGGTCAAAAAGGTCAAAAGGCTCGTGGTAAGGTACGTATGGGATTTGAAGGGGGACAAATGCCTTTGTTCCGTCGTATCCCAAAGCGTGGATTTACTAACATCAACCGCAAGGAATACGCTGTAGTAAACCTTGACGTGTTGAATCAATTCGATAACGGTTCAGAAGTTACACCAGCATTGTTGGTAGAAGCTGGAATCGTTAAGAACGAATTGAGCGGCATTAAGATCTTGGCTAACGGTGAATTGACTAAGTCATTGACTGTTAAGGCACACAAGTTCTCAGCTACTGCAGTTACGGCTATCGAAGCTGCTGGTGGTAAGACAGAGGTGATCTAATGCTAAAAACCGTGCTCAACTCACTTAAGGAAAAAGACATCCGTAATAAGTTGCTCTTTACCTTATTGATACTGATTGTTTACCGACTAGGTGCTCATATTACCATTCCTGGTATTAACACTATGGCACTCAGCGACGTTGCAAATTCTGGGCTCGGCAGCATTTTGAATATGTTTAGCGGTGGTGGATTAACAAATTACTCATTGTTCGCAATGGGTGTTTCACCATACGTTACAGCACAGATCGTGGTACAGCTCCTACAAATGGATATTGTGCCACGATTTGTTGAATGGTCAAAACAAGGTGAAGTTGGTCGACGTAAGTTGAACCAAGTGACCCGCTATTTGACTATTATTCTGGCGTTTGTCCAATCTATTGGTATCACGGCAGGATTTAATCAATTGAGTCAGGTTAATCTGGTGACAACACCAGATGCCAAGACTTACATCTTAATCGGATTCATTCTAACTGCAGGAACTATGTTTGCTGTTTGGTTGGGTGATATGATTACTGATCGTGGTCTTGGTCAAGGGGTCTCAATGCTAATTTTTGCAGGAATCATTTCTCGATTCCCTGCAGATGTTTACCGACTATTTAAGGAACATGTTATTGCAAGCCCTGACCAAGCGCGTGGTTGGGCCTTCATGTTGGGATTGGCAATTGTCTTTATTGTTGTGATTAGCTTTGTTACTTGGTTTAACCAAGCTATCCGCAAGATTCCAATGCAATATACACGACAATCAAAGGGTTCAGGAAGCACGTCTTACTTACCTTTGAAAGTTAACGTTGCTGGTGTGATCCCCGTTATCTTCGCGTCTTCACTTATTGTGACGCCGCAAACAATTCTACAATTGTTTGCACCACGTGTTGGTGACGCTAGTTGGTATTCAACAGTGATGCAATTCCTAGACATGCAAACTTTGCAAGGTGGGTTATTGTATACCTCATTGATTATCATGTTTACGTTCTTCTATGCATTCGTTCAGATTAATCCTGAAAAGATTGCAGAGAATCTACAAAAGCAAGGTAGTTACATTGTAGGTGTCCGTCCGGGTAAGGCAACAGAAGAATGGCTTTCAAGCCTTCTTTTGCGTCTTTCATCAGTCGGATCACTATTCCTAGGATTTGTCGCTTTGGCCCCAATCCTAGCCGCTTATTTCTTCGGGTTGGACAGTAACCTTGCAATGTCAGGAACGTCAATTTTGATCGTTATTGGTGTCGCAATTGACTTGATTCGCCAGCTTGAAGGATTGATGATGAAGCGACAGTATGTTGGATTTATTCAAGAAGGAGTCGAAGCAAAATGAGCAAGAATATCATTCTCCTGGGATTACCAGGCGTAGGAAAAGGTACTCAGGCTGCAAAGATTGTGGAAGCATACAACTTGCCGCACATCAGTACAGGTGATATGTTCCGTGAAGCAATGGCAAACGAAACAGAATTGGGATTAGAAGCTAAGTCTTACATGGACTCAGGTAACCTAGTTCCCGATTCAGTTACGAATGGTATTGTGGAAGAGCGTTTAGCTCAACCTGATACTCAAGCTGGATTTATTCTAGATGGGTACCCACGTAACATTGACCAAGCTGAGGCACTGCAAACTATGTTGGCAAAGAACGACCGCTCAATTGATGGAGTTCTTTATTTCACAGCTGATAACGACGTGTTGGTTGATCGTATGATGGCCCGTGGACGTGCAGACGATACACCTGAAGTAATTCAGAATCGTTTGGATGTTAACGGAAAGTTGACACAACCTATCGCTGATTACTATGCAGACAAGAATGTTTTGCATGAAATCGACGGAACACGTGAACTTAGCCTAGTGTTTGCCGATGTAGAAAAGGTACTTGATAATTTGGATGCGTAATGAGTCCCTTACAATAATTGTTGTCTAAATAATTATTGTCTGGTATAATGACTTGTTACGTTCTCCAATGTCACACTAAGGAGGCAACAACGTGGCCAAAGATGTTATTGAAATTTCTGGTATTGTTAAAGAAACATTACCAAATGCCATGTTTACCGTTGAATTGGAAAACGGAGCGACAATTTTAGCTCACGTATCAGGAAAGATTCGTAAGAATTTCATTCGTATCTTGCCTGGTGATCGCGTAACGGTAGAAATGTCGCCATACGACTTGACTAAGGGCCGTATCACATACCGCTACATTAAATAGTCAAGTTAAAAAACCCAAGGGGAGGTAAATATCATGAAGGTTCGTCCATCTGTTAAGCCTATGTGCGATAGTTGTAAGACTATCAAGCGTAACGGTCGTGTTATGGTGATTTGCTCAGCAAACCCAAAGCACAAGCAACGTCAAGGAAAGTAATTTTTCCTAAGAATATATAAAATTTATAGGAGGTAATCGTAATGGCTCGTATTGCTGGTGTTGATTTGCCTCGCGATAAGCGTATCGTGATCGCATTGACATATGTATATGGAATCGGTAGCACTACTGCTCAAAACATTTTGAGTGAAGTTGGTGTTTCAGAAGATGTTCGTGTTCGAGACTTGACTCCCGACCAAGAAGACGCCATCCGTGCCGTCGTAGACGGAATTAAGGTGGAAGGTGACTTGCGTCGCGAAATCTCAATGAACATTAAAAACTTGCAAGAAATGGCTTCATACCGTGGTATCCGTCATCGTAAGGGCTTGCCTGTTCGTGGTCAAAACACGAAGAACAATGCTCGTACTCGAAAGGGCCCAGCTGTTGCAATTGCAGGTAAGAAGAAGTAATTAATTTTTAAAGAAAGGAGATTACTTGATTATGGCAGGTCGTAATACTCGTAAGCGTCGTGTAAAGAAGAATATTGAATCAGGTGTAGTTCACATCCACGCAACATTCAACAACACGATCGTTATGATCACAGACGTTCAAGGTAATGCTGTTGCTTGGTCTTCAGCTGGTTCTCTTGGTTTCAAGGGAAGCCGTAAGTCAACTCCATTTGCTGCGCAAATGGCCGCCGAAGCCGCTACTAAGGGAGCGATGGAAAACGGAATGAAGACTGTGGCAGTTACTGTTAAGGGTCCTGGTTCAGGACGTGAAGCAGCTATCCGTGCCTTGGCCGCTGCTGGTTTGGAAGTAACTTCAATTAAGGACGTTACTCCAGTACCACACAACGGATGTCGCCCACCAAAGCGTCGTCGTGTCTAATTGTTACTACAACTAGTTCACAAAACGCTTTGAAAGGGGACAAACAGTATGCTTGAATTCGAAAACCCAAAGATCACTTTGGTTGAAGATGATGGTAACTACGGTAAGTTTGTGGTTGAACCGCTTGAACGTGGTTATGGAACTACTCTAGGGAATTCCCTACGCCGTGTTTTGTTGTCTTCATTACCAGGGGCTGCAATCAACTCAGTACAAATTGATGGAGTTTTGCACGAATTTTCAACCGTCGAAGGCGTTGTTGAAGATGTGACGCAAATCATCCTTAACCTTAAAAAGGTTGCAATGCGTATTGATAGTGATGATGCAAAAACACTCGAAGTTAACGTAAATGGTCCAGCAATGGTTACAGCCGGTGACATCATCGGTGATGCTGATGTTGAAATCTTGAACAAGGATTTGCACATCGCGACTGTTGCGGCAGGGGCAACGTTGCACATGACGCTTACAGCGGAACGTGGACGTGGGTATGTTTCAGGAGATCAGAACAAAGAATTGCATTCTAATATGCCAATCGGAGTTCTTGCAATTGATTCAATCTACACCCCTATCGAACGCGTTAACTACCAAGTCGAAGAAACTCGTGTTGGTCAACGTAACGACTTTGATAAGTTGACAATGGACGTATGGACTGATGGATCACTAACTGTTACTGAGGCAATCTCATTGGCAGCACGTATCTTGTCAGACCACTTGAACCCATTTGTTGAATTGTCAGAACGTGCGGTGGAAACACAAGTTATGTTAGACAAGGAAGAAACGACAACGAGCAAGCATGCGGAAGTTCCAATTGAAGAATTGGATCTTTCAGTTCGCTCATACAATTGTCTAAAGCGTGCTGGAATTAACACGATTCAAGAGTTGACTGATCGCTCAGAAAACCAAATGATGAATGTGCGTAACCTTGGACGTAAGTCATTAGACGAAATTCAAGATAAGCTAACAGCACTTGGATTAGGTTTCCGTAAGGAAGACTAATTCTAAATAGATAGAAATCCAAGTAAAGGAGAATACACTCATGGGATACCGTAAGTTAGGACGTTCTAGCGCACAACGTAAGGCTTTGTTGCGCGACTTGACAACACAATTGTTGATCAATGGTTCAATCCAAACTACAGAAGCACGTGCGAAGGAAGTTCGCCGTACTGCTGATAAGATGATTACTTTGGGTAAGCATGGAGATTTGGCTTCACGCCGTAAGGCTGCTGCTTTCCTACGTAACGTAGTTGCGGACGTAAACGTTTCTGATGAAGAAAACGTTAAGATTCAAAATGCTGTGCAATACTTGTTTAACGAAGTTGCACCACGCTTTGAGGGTCGTGCGGGTGGTTACACTCGTATTCTAAAGATGGACCAACGTCGTGGAGACGCTGCTCCTATGGTTCTTTTGCAATTGGTTGACTAATTCTAAAGTAACTACTTTACATTAACAATCAAATCTCTCATGCTTTGAGGTATAAACCGTTATGATGATGGCATTGCCAAGTCTAGGTTGAATGACACTTGTGTCGCATCTCTTAGCGTGTGAGGTTTTTTTGTATACTTGGATATATCGATAACAAAAGGGACAAGGTCATTAGATCTTGTCCCTTTTTTAATTGTATTCACAGGGTATAACGACAATACTTATGACGCGGTACATGATGGGGCAGAATATACAACAAGTGATTGGTGGCCTGCTGATGTAGTATATGTACTAAGAATAGATACCCATGCATATTAAAAGCGTCCAGAATCTAATAGACTCTGGACGCTTTTTTGATTTACAGGAATTAATTATTGACCGTGACGGCTTAGCTTAGCTAATGCATCACCAGTGAATTGAATCAATAGAATCAGTAGTAGAACAATGATGGTAGCTGTCCACATAACATCGGGTTGGAAACGTTGGTATCCAGTTACGATAGCAGTAGTCCCTAGACCACCAGCCCCAATTGCACCAGCCATTGTTGTTAGACCAACAAGACTGATCAGGGTAACAGTTGAAACACGAATCAATTCAGACAAACCTTCACGTAGGTAAACCGATGTGATGATATCCCAATTCGTTGCGCCGTATGAGCGAGCAGCTTCAACCTTACCAGCTGAAACGCCCAACAAAGCGACTTGTACTTGTCGTGCAAAGAAGGGGAAAACACCTAAGGCTAATGGTACTAATGCAGCAGTCGGCCCAATCGTTGTACCAACAATAAATTGCGTTAATGGTGAGAAAATAACCACCATGATAATAAATGGAATTGCACGGCCGATTGAAACAAATTTATCAAGAATTTGGAACGCGACTTGATTAGGTAAGATACCATTTTGTTCTGTTAGGACTAAGCCGATTCCAAAGGCTAGGCCTAGGAGTCCACCAAAAATAGCAGATCCACAAGTCATATATAGTGTTTCAAAAATGGAAGTACCCCAGGCACCATCGCCGGTCCAACCCAGATTATAGACATTAGGTAAGTTTACTTGAATCCAATTAAGCATTAGGCACGTCCTCCTTCAGTTAAGATTTTAATGCCAACACCTTGTTCACGGAAGTGTTGTAAGGCATTGTTGATGGCTGTATCATCTGGGCCGTTAAAGACGGCAATGGCTAACCCAACAGGGGTTTGCGTCAAGATTTCCATGTTTGAGTATAGAATGTTAGGTGTTACGCCATAGTCAGCGTAGATTGTTGCTAACAATGGTTGAGCCGTATCGTTTCCAACGTATTGGATTTGAATCAACTTTTCGTTAGCTGTTAGCGGCTTTGTTTCTAACAAGGCTTGCACATTTTCTAATGCTGCATCTAAGTTTGTAGCAGTATTGATGAAGTCCTTTGTTAATGGCTTTTGTGGATTAGTAAAGATTTCTAATAGTGAACCACGTTCAATGATATGACCATTTTCCATTACGGCAACTTTATTGGCAATTTCCTTAACCACTTGCATTTCATGGGTAATCAAAATAATTGTGACCCCAAGGGTTTGATTCACCTTCTTCAACAATTTTAGAATTTGATTCGTTGTACGGGGGTCTAGTGCAGATGTTGCTTCGTCAGATAATAGAATATCTGGGTCGTTCACAAGCGCACGGGCAATTGCGACACGTTGCTTTTGACCACCAGATAATTCTGAAGGGTAGTTAGTTGCACGGTCTGTTAGACCGACTAGTTCTAGTAACTCGGTTACCTTGGCCTTCTTCTCGGCGGTCGTTAGAGACGCATGCTTTAATGGTTGTAGAATGTTTTCAAAGACAGTAATTTCATCTAGAAGATTAAAGTGTTGGAAAATCATACCAATCTTTTTACGTTGATTACGTAATTCTTTCGCAGACAGGCTCGTTAGATCTTGTCCATTAATAATCACTTCACCACTGGTGGGGCGTTGTAGGAGATTGATATTACGAACCAAAGTAGACTTCCCGGCTCCAGAGTAACCGACGATACCGTAGATATCCCCAGCGTCAACAGTTAGTGTTTCATCGCGAACAGCAATGATATCCTTGTCGGCTTGTTTAAATGTAACGTTAATATTTTTTAATTCAATAATCGGCATAGCGACTCCTTATTTTAGATCTAGGTCCCAAGCAGTAATTTGTGAGTCACCCCAGTTATCCTTGAAGAATTGCTTTGTTTCTTCTGTTTGGTAGGCTTTCACAACATTTGCGTATGTTTCATCATTTTGCTTATCTTTTTTAGCGGCGATAATATTAATCCATGGCTTTGAGGCCTTTGTTAATGGTTCAACGAAGATTGCTGTATTCTCATCAATGTTGGCTTCTGCGGCATAGTTAGAATTAATAACGGCTGCCGTGACATTACCTGACTTCAAATTAGTTGCTGTTTGATCAGCCGCAACCGCCTTAACCTTCAAGTTTTTATCATTCTTAGTGATGTCTTTGACTGTAGGCATAGCGACGTCTTTAATTTCAATTAACTTTGCACCAGCTAACAATTGTAAGGCACGGGCTTCATTGGTGGGGTCATTTGGAACAACGATTGTATCACCATCAGAGATGTCCGCAATGTCTTTTAGTGAATCTGAATATAGGCGAATAGGTGAGATAGCAGTATCCCCAATACCAACTAATTGATCACCATTAGATTCATTCCAGTTCTTCAAGAAATCATTGTGTTGGAAAGCGTTCAAATCAATTGATCCATCGGCAACAGCCTTATTTGGTTGATTATAATCAGTGAATGTCTTGGTCTTTAAAGTGATGTTGTACTTATCTTTGGCTGTCTTAGCGACTGAATCCCAAAGCTCTTTGTCAGACGTTCCAACTAAACCAACGGTCACGGTTTGACCTTCAGCTTGATTACTTGTCCCATTGTTAGGACGTTCAGTTGTTAGTAAGCCCATTCCTGTAACAGTTAGGGCAAATGTTGCTAAAGCAGTTCCTGCAATTTTTAATTTAGTGTTCATATACTCGCTCCTTAAGTGTTTTTGGTACAAAAAAAGACCCGTTTCTATGTGTCGCAGCTGCGAAAGACACAATAGAAACGAGTCACCTCGTGTTACCATTCTAGTTCATCTTCTGGTTACCCAAAAAGATCTTGCAACGAGCAGGCAGGGAGCGAAATGGTGCTATGCCGATTCGTGTGTCTGGATAACGGAGACCAATCCGTCGTTAACTTACAGACTTGCTGTTCATTAACGCCAATCACAGGTCATTTTCATTAGGCTATTTCACAACAACTCGCACCAACGTTGTCTCTCTGGGGTGAATAGTAACTAATTACTTTCCTGATCACTTTGTTTTTATTTATTGCTTGTCAGTAATAATAACGGGTTTGAAATTGATTGTCAAATAGTAAGTGAAAAATATTTTTTCACAGGTTGAAACTTGCCAGCCTAAGCAACTCGTGCGAATTATGGTAAAATAGGTTTATTAAAACAAAGTAACCATAGGGAAATTGGAGAAACGTCATGGAATTAAATTTCGCGGACGATAGCTTAGCATTACACACGGATGCCTATCAACTATCAATGATGCAAACGTATTTTGATCAAGGTATTCATGATCGCCACGCGGTATATGAAATGTACTTCCGTAAATTACCATTTGAAAATGGATATGCTATTTTTGCTGGTTTAGAACGAATCATTGAATATTTACGTGGGCTACATTTTTCAGATACAGATATTGCTTATCTACGTGAAACGGGAAACTATAGTGAAGCATTTATTGATTATCTAGCAGAATGGCGCTTCCGAGGTACAGTACGTGCACCGCGTGAAGGAGAACCCGTTTTTAATAACGAACCCATTCTACAAGTAGAAGGGCCTGTTTTTGATGCACAATTAATTGAAACAGCTTTATTGAATATTGTTAACTACCAAACACTGATTGCTACAAAGGCCTCACGTATTCGTAGTGTGGTTGGAGATCAAGCGCTAATGGAGTTTGGAACACGACGTGCGCAAGAATTAGATGCTGCTTTGTGGGGGACACGCGCTGCGTACATTGGTGGATTTGACGCCACATCAAATGTTCGTGCTGGTAAGTTATTCGGTATTCCGATTGCTGGTACTCATGCGCATAGTTTGGTACAAATTTACCGTAGTGATTATGAAGCATTTAAGGCATACGCCGAAAGCCATCGTGATTGTGTCTTCTTAGTAGATACCTACGATACATTACGTTCTGGGGTCCCAGCAGCGATTAAGGTTGCACGTGAATTTGGTGATAAGATTAACTTCTTAGGGGTCCGAATTGATTCTGGAGATATGGCGTACCTATCAAAGGGTGTTCGCAAAATGCTTGATGAAGCAGGATTCCCAGAAGCTAAAATCTATGCATCAAATGACTTAGACGAAGAAACAATTACTAGTCTAAAGCGTCAAGATGCCAAGATTGATGTTTGGGGAATTGGAACAAAATTGATTACGGCCTATGACCAACCAGCATTAGGTGGCGTATATAAGGTTGTTTCAATTGAGAACGAACGCGGTAAGATGGTTGATACCATCAAAATTTCAGGAACAGCTGCGAAGATTTCAACGCCTGGTAAAAAGCAAGTCTGGCGTATTACATCTAATGCAGATGGAAAGTCGGAAGGGGACTACATTGCCCTTTGGGATGAAAATCCAAAGGACAATCCTGACGGTGTCTACATGTTTAATCCAAATTATCCTTATTTGAATAAGACGATTAAAGATTACACCGCTCGTCCCTTATTGCATGACGTTATTGTTGATGGTGAAGTGATTTACGAATCACCAGATCTAGCTACAATTCGTAAATACTCACAAGATAATTTACAAGCATTGTGGGCTGAATACCGTCGTGATTTGAATCCACAAGAATATCCTGTGGATTTGTCTAAGAAGGCTTGGCAAAACAAGATGAACTTGATTGAAGAAGTCCAAGACTTTGTTAAGCGTATTGCAGTTACAGAAGAAGCATTACCAAAAGATGTGGATGGAGAGTAGCTATGACAACTAAACAAGCAGAGATTATTGCAGCTTTAGGCGCAAAAGCCAATATTGATCCATTGGTTGAGTACCGTCGGTCTGTAGATTTGTTAAAGGATTACCTAAATGCAACAGGGCTTAAAGTTTACGTTTTAGGTATTTCAGGTGGTCAAGATTCAACTTTAGCTGGTAAGATGGCGCAAACAGCGGTTGAAGAATTACGTGCAGAAACAGGTGATCAAACATACAAGTTTATTGCGATGCGTTTACCTTATAATGCCCAAACAGACGAGCAAGATGCGCTAGATGCGATTGCTTGGCAAGGAGCGGATGAAACTATTCATGTGAATATCCAAGCCGCAACAGAAGCATCTGTTAAACAATTGACAGATGCAGGTATGACCGTTTCTGACTTTAATAAGGGTAATATTAAAGCACGCCAACGTATGATTTCACAATTCGCGGTTGCGGGTGAAGTTGGTGGTGTTGTAATTGGGACAGATCATGCGGCAGAAGCGATTACAGGTTTTTACACGAAGTTTGGGGATGGTGCTGCTGATATCACACCATTGTATCGTCTAACTAAGCGTCAAGGACGTAAGATGTTAGAACTATTAGGCGCACCTGTTCATCTATATGAAAAGGTCCCAACCGCAGATCTTGAAGAAGATCGTCCATCTTTGCCAGATGAAGTGGCTTTGGGTGTCACATATGATGATTTAGATGATTATCTTGAGGGGAAAGTCGTTGCATCAGACATCGCTACTAAAATAGAAAACTGGTATGCCAAAACGATGCACAAGCGTCGAGGACCGGTTACTGTTTTTGATGAATGGTGGCGCTAATAAGCCTTTCGTTAATGAAACAAAAAAGACACACCGGACATATATCCGATGTGTCTTTTTTAATATGTGAATAAAATACACCTGATTATATGTTTTTTAATGTTTCTGAAGGTTCAAACGTTATTATATATATGTAACTACTATATGGGATAACGGAGAAAATACATGACATTACATGCTTTTTTAACAATGCCAGAAACAGCTGAACCAGCCATGAATTTTTACACTGAGGTATTTACGGATACTAAAATTAACCGAATTGAGCGTATTCCTGCGGGGATGCCTTACACACCAGAACATATGACTGGAAAAGTATTAAATGGTGAATTATCACTACAGGGTGAAATCATTTACTTTATGGATATGGACACAGAGCAGGCGCCTGAATTGAGTTGGGGCGTATCCCTTTATGTCGATTTTGAAACTGAAACAGAATTTGATCAAGCGTTCGATGCCTTATCTGAAAACGGAAATGTGATGATGGGTCCTGAACCTGTTGCTAATTTCCGTAAGGTGGCATGGATCGTTGATAAATTTGGTGTAACTTGGCAATTAGTTTGGGCGTAAAAAAGACGAAACGATCTCATTTTGAGGTCGTTTTTTTGATGGCTTTGATTGACAGTTAACCCTGTATTTAAGTATGCTTGAAGGGAAACATTTAATCGACTTATACAGACCAAAAAGTATGAGAATAAGAGGTAAGGAGAACTATCGACTATGAAAGTATTTAATACATTATCGTTAGAAAAAGAAACGTTTGAACCTGTGACCCCAGGAGTGATTAATATGTATGTCTGTGGTCCTACAGTGTATAACTACATTCATATTGGTAATGCCCGTTCTGCTATTGCCTTTGACACAATCCGTCGTTACTTAGAATACCGTGGCTTTGATGTCCGCTATATTTCTAACTTTACTGACGTGGATGATAAGATGATTAAAGCAGCGGCTGAAGAAGGTATCACGGTACCTGAATTGGCCGACCGTTATATTGCAGCGTATTTTGAAGATACAGCTGCATTGAATGTGAAGCCAGCGACTGTGCAACCACGTGCGACTGACAACATTCCAGAAATTATTACCTTCGTCGAAGACTTGTTGGCTAAAGAATATGCCTATGAAGTTGAAGGTGATGTCTACTTCCGTGCCCGTAAGTTCCCAGACTACGCCCACTTAGCACATCAAAATCTAGATGAAATGGCGCATAATGCGGCTGGACGTTTAGATGATGAAGAACAAGCGCGTAAAGAAGATCCAATGGACTTTGCAGTTTGGAAATCAGCGGCTAACGACAATGCTATTTCATGGGATTCACCATGGGGAGCTGGACGTCCAGGTTGGCACATTGAATGTTCTGTAATGGCTACTAAGTATCTTGGTAACAACATTGATATTCATGGTGGTGGAATTGACTTGGCTTTCCCACACCATACAAATGAAATTGCACAATCAGAAGCACGTTCAGGTGAGACTTTTGTGCACAAGTGGTTGCATAATGGTTTTGTGACTGTTGGGGATGAACAAGAAAAGATGTCTAAGTCATTAGGTAACTTTACAACGGTTCATGACTTACTAGCCGAATTGCATGATCCATTAGCATTGCGTTTCTTTATGGCAAGTACACAATACCGTCGTCCAATTGCCTTTTCAACGGCAAACTTGGAACAAGCAACGAATAACCTTAACCGTATCCGTACTGGATACCGTAACTTGGAATTCCGTCTAGCGGACGCACAAGAAGGTATTAGTGGTGAAACTGTCGCTGCCGTTGCAACCATTGTTGCTGCCTTTAATGAAGCTATGGATGATGACTTCAATGTTCAAAATGCATTGGCTGCTGTGTATGATCTAGTTGAATTGGCTAATACAAGTGCACAAGAAAATGTCGTATTGAACAATGATGTACAATTGATCTTAGATACATTGGCGAAATTAATGGATGTCTTTGGTGTTGATGATTTGGCCCAAGAGGCATTAGAAGATGATGCGATTCAATCATTAATTGATGAACGTGATGCAGCTCGTGCTGCACGCGACTTTGCCCGTTCAGACGAAATTCGTGAAGAATTGGCAGCGCAAAATATTCTATTGGAAGATACACCACAAGGAACGCGCTGGCGTCGAGCTACGCAAGATTAAGGAATAAATATGTTAGATGAAAAAGTAGATTACCAACAAATGACTGGACTAGATCTGGCGTTTTTTGGGGATGCTGTGTATGAATTTTATGTACGTCAACACTTATTAGCATTAGGTATTAAGAAGCCACATAAATTGCAACGTGAAGCGAAGCAATATGTGTCAGCCAAAGCGCATGCAGCGTTGTACCGTTTAATGGAAGAAGACAGTTTGTTAACAGACGCTGAAGAGTCTTACTTTAAGCGTGGGCGTAATGCAAATTCACATACAAAGGCTAAGAATACTGATGTGGTCACATACCGTATTTCAACGGGATTTGAAGCATTAATCGGTTATCTATATGCGAGTCGTCAAATTGAACGATTAGATGAAGTGGTGACTTGGGTCTTTGAACAAGTAGAAAGTGGACGGACAAGAGAAAATGGTACAAAATAACAAAAAGGCAATGAAGCCGACAAAGTCAGCTAAGCCGGTAAAGGGCGACAAGCCTAATAAGTCAGCTAAGCGTCGTGATGATCGTCCGGCGAAAAAGGCACGTCCAGAGACTGAACGTCCTGAAGTGCAAATTCCAGATGATGCTGAATTTATTTTTGGAATTCACGCGTCAACAGAAGCGCTAAAGGGTGAAACACAAATCAACAAGGTTTGGTTGCAAGCTGGGTTGGCAGACAAGACACGTAACGAAATTATTGCACTAGCCAAAAAGCGTGGCTTGATTGTGCAAGACGCGCCTAAAGGAAAGCTTGATGAATTAGCCAATGGTGCTAATCACCAAGGTGTTGTGATGTCTATTGCAGCATATGCATACGCTGAATTGGATGACTTGTTTGCGAAGGCAGCTGAAAAGAATGAAGAACCATTTTTCTTGATTTTGGATTCTATTGAAGATCCACATAACTTGGGTTCAATTTTGCGTACAGCTGATGCAGCAGGTGTCCACGGAATTATTATTCCAAAGCGCCGTGCGGTACAACTAACATCTGTTGTGGCAAAGACATCTACGGGAGCAATCGAACACGTGCCAGTGACACGTGTAACGAACTTGGTCCAAACGGTTACTGAATTGAAGAAGCGTGGCCTATGGGTTTACGGAACAGATATGAATGGTAAGGATTACCGTCAATGGGATGCTAAGGGCGCAACTGCTTTGGTTATCGGAAATGAAGGTAAGGGAATTTCACCATTGCTAAAGAAGGCGATGGATGAAACGCTAACAATCCCAATGGTTGGGCATGTGCAAAGTTTGAATGCCTCTGTTGCGGCTAGTTTGTTGATTTACCAAGGGTTTAACTCACGTAACCCGCTATAAAGTAAAAGCTTAGAAAAGTACATCATGAAAATTGATGTACTTTTTTTGTGACATAAATCGATTTTGAAACGTCTATGACTATGTACCCATAGTTTAGGAGGCGAAGATTATGCACAAGGATACAGAATTATTGATAGCAGCAAAAGCAGGGGATGAAGTGGCCTTTGAGGAAATCGTGGTGCGTTATTCCGGGCTGATTTGGCGAGGTTATAAGCAACAATCTATGCGAACGGCTACGATTGATTGGCAACATGAAGCAAGGATTGTCTTATTTAATTGCTTACAACGGATATCGTATTTAAACTGGGGTATCTTAACGAGTTATTATCAACAGGCGTTATTTCATCATCCGGCGACTTTGTGGCGTCAGGAAGAAAAGCGAGCCATGATTACCAAAGAAGCATTGGAATTAGGAACAATAAATACGGATATGTCCGTCTTAAGTGAACCAGACTTACAACTGCATTTGTTTTGTGAAGAGATGGGCACACAATTATTACCTGACCAATATCGTTTATTAGTATTACGAGCGAAAGGTTATTCGGTTAAAGAATGTGCGGACCAGCTAAGTAAATCAAAATCTTGGTGTTATTTAACCTTAAAAGAGATTCGTTATTACTGTGAAAAATGGACTCGTGGATAAAAAGGTATTTTTTTTTTTGTATTCATGATAAAATGTGACTATATTTAAAAAACAGAGGTAATCGAAATGGCAGGAAAAAAAGTGGCTTTGGCCTGTAGTGAATGTGGTTCACGAAACTATACGGTTGCAAAGAAGCTTGATCGCGCCGTTCGCTTAGAAGTAAAGAAGTATTGCCGAACTTGCGATAAGCATACGACACATCGCGAGACAGTGTAAAAAGGGAGATTTTCGGGATGAAATTTATGGCAAGTGTAGTAGCAGAAATGAAGCGTGTGACTTGGCCAACATTTAACCAAAATGTTCGCAACACAGCAATTGTTCTTGTAACAAGTGGATTTTTCGCTATTTTGTTGGGAACAGTTGACTGGATCTTTGAACAAGGACTAATGTTCTTGTCGAAGTAAGCTGGTTACGTTATAATCAGATTATAGAAAAGCAAGTAAAGCCCTCTCGGTTAGTGTGAGGGTTTTTATTTACCAAAAAATAGGCAGAATTAATAGATACAAGGAGACTGATATCATGGCACAATCAGGCGCAGAAACACTTCAAAATGAATGGTTTGTTATTCACACTTACTCAGGTTACGAAAACAAGGTGAAGGCAAACTTGGAATCACGTATTGAAACAATGGGGATGACAGACTTTATCTTCCGTGTTGTTGTTCCTGAACAAGAAGTGACTGTTCGCGAAGGGGATGAAACAAAGGTTGTTATGGAAAATGACTTCCCTGGTTACGTTCTTGTTGAAATGGTAATGACTGATGAAGCTTGGTATGTTGTCCGTAACACACCAGGAGTTACAGGATTCTTGGGATCACACGGTGGTGGTTCAAAGCCTAACTCATTGTTGCCTGAAGAAGTTGACGAAATGTTGTCACGTATGAACATGACTGAACGTCAAGTTGTTGAACAATTGAACGCTGAAGTTGGCGACATCGTGAACATCGTTTCTGGTTCATTCGCTGGTATGGAAGGTGCAATTACAAACATCAACACTGAAAAGCAAGAAGTAACTGTTTTGGTTAACTTCTTGGGACGTGAAACACCAACTGAAATGCCATTCTCAGAAGTACAAACAATCGATTAATTTAATTAAACCCTTGCCAAACGGCAGGGGTTTTGTTATTATTGTCAAGTATGTTTGGTGACAAGCATATGTGGGAGGCGGAAATCGAAACTCGCCATTTATACCACAAACACGAAGGAGGAAACAATCGTGGCTAAGAAAGTTTCAAGTATTGTTAAGTTGCAGATTCCAGCCGGTAAGGCTACACCTGCACCTCCAGTTGGACCTGCATTGGGTCAAGCTGGTGTTAACATCATGGGGTTCGCAAAGGAATTTAACGCACGTACTGCTGATCAAGACGGTATGTTGATCCCTGTAGTTATTACTGTATATGAAGATCGTTCATTCGAATTCATCACTAAGACGCCTCCAGCAGCAGTTTTGCTAAAGAAGGCAGCTAAGGTTGAAAAGGGTTCAGGAGAACCTAACACGAAGAAGGTCGCAACAGTTACTGCAGCTCAAGTTCGCGAAATTGCAGAAACTAAGATGCAAGATCTAAACGCAGCTGACGTAGAAGCAGCTATGCGCATGATTGAAGGTACAGCACGTTCAATGGGATTCACTGTTGAAGGTTAATTCATAAAACCGGTGTTTGTACGGATCGCGTAGGAAACTAAGCATGATCAAGCGGAAGGTCTGGACGACCGTTTGACCGCATTTGCAAGGAGGAATAGCAACCATGGCTAAGAAATATGGTAAGAAGTATTTAGCAGCCGCTGAAAAGGTAGATGCTGACAAGCTATACACTATCGAAGAAGCTGCTACACTAGTTAAAGAAATTGAATTTGCAAACTTCGACTCAACAGTTGAAATTGCATTCAACTTGAACGTTGACACACGTCAAGCTGATCAACAATTGCGTGGGGCACTAGTTTTGCCAAACGGAACTGGTAAGGATCAAACTGTTGTTGTGTTCGCTCAAGGTGATAAGGCAAAGGAAGCCGAAGCAGCTGGTGCCGACGTAGTTGGTGCTGCTGATTTGGTACAACGCATCTCTGATGGATGGTTGGACTTTGACGTTGCTATCGCAACACCTGACATGATGGCTCAAGTTGGACGTGTTGGACGTGCACTTGGACCTAAGGGATTGATGCCTAACCCTAAGACTGGAACAGTTACATTTGACGTTGCTAAGGCTGTTGCCGATGCTAAGTCAGGTCAAGTTACTTACCGTACTGACCGTGACGGAAACGTTGCTGTACCAGTTGGTAAGGCTTCATTCGAATCAGACAAGCTTGCAGGAAACATCAAGGCTTTGGCCGATGTTATTGTTAAGGCTCGTCCAGCCGCTGTTAAGGGTGCATACGTACAACACGTATCAATCGCCTCAACATTCGGACCTTCAATCAACCTAGACCCATCAGGATTGTTGTAATAGACAGTTCTTGTTTGGTGGTTGACGCTTCCTCGAGAAGCTGATATAATTATCAATTGTAATATATCGATTCTACCTAAGACGCAGGTGTCGTAAGACATAAATCCCGCCGAGGAAGTGAAAAACGCGCAAGCGACTTTTGACCCCCGGTGACTTTTGTCTACCGGGGGTTTTGGTTAGAATCAAAAATTCTAAACAGGAGGAATGAATCACATGAGTGAAGCAAGTATTGCTGTTAAAGCACAAAAAGTTGAAGAAGTAGCTGCTAAGTTTAAGGAAGCTGCATCTTCAGTTGTTGTGGACGTACGTGGTTTGACTGTTGAACAATCAAACGAATTGCGTTCTGCTTTGCGTGAAGAAGGCGTTGAACTTAAGGTTATCAAGAACAAGATTTTGACTCGTGCCGCTGCTGCTGCAGATTTGGCTGAATTGAATGACGTGTTTGCTGGACCTTCAGCCGTTGCATTTTCTAAGGAAGACGCAATCGCACCTTCACGTATTTTGAAGAAGTTTGCTGACAAGATCGAAGCCTTGGAAATCAAGGGTGGTGTTGTCGATGGTAACGTTGCGTCTGTTGAAGATATCAACAAGTACGCTGCATTGCCAGACCGCGACGGATTGCTATCAATGTTGTTGTCAACATTGCAAGCACCTGTTCGTAACGTTGCTTACGCTGTTAACGCAGTTAAGGACGCTAAGGAAGAAACTGTTGAAGCGTAAGCTCAACGTTCTGACTTACCCGGGACTTGTCCCAACTATATAAATAAAAACAATGTCTAATGACATAAAATTATGGAGGAATTATCATGGCTTTTGATAAGGATACAATCATCGCTTCATTGAAGGAAGCAACTATCATGGATTTGGCTGACTTGGTTTCAGCTATTGAAGAAGAATTTGGTGTTTCAGCCGCTGCTCCTGTTGCAGCTGCTGGTGCCGCTGGTGGAGCTGCTGAAGCTGCTAAGTCAGAATTCGATGTTGAATTGACTTCTGGTGGAGCCGCTAAGGTTAAGGTTATCAAGGCAGTTCGTGAAGCAACTGGTTTGGGATTGAAGGATGCCAAGGACCTTGTTGATGGTGCACCATCAATGGTTAAGGAAGGATTGTCAGAAGACGATGCTAACGAATTGAAGGCTAAGTTGGAAGAAGCTGGAGCCGTTGTTACTGTTAAGTAATTTCGCCCTCTAGAAGATTTCAATATCTTTCAGAAAAAAGACCGACTCATTCGAGTTGGTCTTTTTTTGTTGCCTTGAACTTTTTGATTGTTTGCGTTAGTATTATGAACACATAAGGGGGGATTTAAATATGACAAAGACACCTGAAGAACAAGCTGCATTACGAGCACGTTTAACACCAGAGGAATATGCTGTGACACAAGAAAGTGCTACAGAACATCCATTTACTGGTGTTTACGATGATTTTTACAAAGAAGGTATTTATGTTGACGTGGTAGATGGGACACCATTGTTTAGTTCAACAGATAAATATGATGCTGGATGTGGATGGCCGGCCTTCACACAACCTATTGATGCACATGAAATTCAAGAAGTTGCGGATCATACATTACTTCGTCCACGTGTGGAAGTGCGTTCACAACAAGCTGATTCACATCTAGGACATGTATTTACTGATGGTCCAGTTGATCGTGGCGGACTACGTTATTGTATTAATTCAGCTGCATTACGTTTTGTACCTGTTACAGAACTGGAAGCAGAAGGATATGGGAAGTATGCAGCGCTATTTAACTAACGTTATGAGATGAATTGTTACTAGATAGACAAAATTGAAATAGAAAAAAGTCACTGATTGTTAGATAATCAGTGACTTTTTAATTTGTGATAGAAAATTAGATATCAGTTGGTAGACTTTCGTACGCTAATCGTTCGATGATATCATGATGAGTTGGATAATCTGCCTTTAATTGTGCTTGCGTGAATAATTCAAAGTCAGCAAAATCAAATCCGGGTGTCACCACACAGCTGACAAGTGCATAATCATGTTCCACTGTTGAACCAAAAATAGTCCCAGCAGGAACTGAAAATGATAAGCGTTGTCCATTATGGATATCAGGTCCGATTTGAATCGCTTCATAATGACCGTCTGGGAAGATGCAGTGAACAGTTAATGGTGCACCAGCATGATAAAACCACATCTCATCTGATTTTAATCGATGGAAATGTGAAGGACTCTTTGTATCCAATAAAAATAGGATTGATGTATGTAAAGGACGTTCGCCTTGTGGCGTCGTTACCATCTGTGGATTAGATTCAGTACGTTTGTAATACCCACCTTCAGGATGAGGTTCTAATTGTAGATCAGTAATCCATTGACTTGCTTCATGCATAATATAGACTCCTTAATAGTTATTCTTATATTGTACCAGAGATAAATGATTGTGTTTTTGTATAAGTATGCAAGGACTGTATATTATATAGGAAGAGAAGTTGGCCTGATACATATATACAATGAAAGCCTTCGATTATATATGCATGCTTATAAAAAGCCTTAATACCAGTAAAAGCGCTTACATTAAATTGTAGTGAGAGTTTAATTTAAGTCTGTCTTTTTTTTGATGATACTTGAAATAAATAAAGTTTATTATGTGGTGAAAATAGTTGTTTATCCAAGTAAAACCTGTTAATCTGGTTAAGGCGAAGATGAAAAGAATTTTTCTCGTGTCGAAAAAAATAGTAATGGAGGCTCAAATGTTAGAGGTAAAGAACTTAACAGTCGGTTACACGGCGACCCCTGTATTTGAAAACTTGTCGGTCGACTTCGAACCGGCTAAAATCACGGGTATTATTGGACCCAACGGAGCTGGAAAATCAACAATGATCAAGGCTGTTCTTGAGTTGATTCGCAAGCAAGGTGGAACGGTAGCGTTAGACGGTCAACCTGTATCAAAGGAACGCCAAAAGATTGCGTACGTTGAACAACGTGCAGACTTGGACTTAACATTCCCGATCAGTGTTTTTGAGTTGGTTCTAACCGGTACATACGGTAAGTTAGGATTATTCAAAAGCCCTGCGCAGGCAGAAAAAGACTTGGCAATGGATGCATTGAAGCAAGTCAAGCTGGAAGAATTTAAGAACCGTCAAATTGGTGGTTTGTCAGGTGGACAATTGCAACGTGTCTTCGTAGCACGTGCGATTGTACAACAAGCTGAAGTTGTCATTTTGGATGAACCTTTCGTAGGAATCGATATGACATCAGAAGCAGAAATTATGAACATCTTGAAGAAGTGGCGTGACGAAGGTAAGACGATTATCGTTGTGCACCACGACTTGAACAAGGTTGCGAACTACTTTGACAACTTGGTTATTATGAACCACGGTGTTGTGGCTTCTGGACCAGTTGAAGATGTTTACACGCAACAAAACATTCAAAAGGCCTTCTCTGCAGACCTAGGTGCTGTGTTGTTTGATAACAAGGAGGAAGCTTAATGTTTGCTAGTATTCAAGACTTTATTGTCGCTTTAGGACAATATAACTTTTTGCAAAGTGCCTTGATGGCTTCAATCATGGTGGGGATCATGTCTGGGGTTATCGGAAGCTTTATCATTCTTCGTGGAATGTCATTGATGGGAGATGCGATTTCTCACTCAGTGCTTCCTGGAGTTGCGGTTGCTTACATGCTTGGAATTAACCTGCTATGGGGAGCAGCGACTTTCGGTGTGATTGCAGCCTTGCTAATCGGTTTTGTGTCTTCACACAGTAAGTTGAAGAACGATACAGCGATTGGAATCGTGTTCTCAGCATTCTTTGCTTTGGGATTCATTTTGATTTCAATGGCCGAATCTTCAACTAACTTGCACCACATTTTGTTTGGTAACGTTTTGGCCGTATCAGATGCTGACTTGATTACATCAGTTATCATCATGGCAATTGTTATCTTGTTCGTGGTTGTATTCTTTAAGGAATTGCAAATTACATCATTCGACGAAACATTTGCGCGTGTTTACGGTTTGAAGACATACATTATCCAATACGGTTTGATGATTGTGTTGACATTGGTAACAGTGACAGCCCTACAAACAGTTGGAATTATTTTGATCGTAGCGATGTTGATTACACCAGCAGCTACGGCCTTCTTGTGGACAAACAGTCTATCAACTATGTTGTTCTTGGCAGCCGGATTCGGAACCGTTGCCTCAACAGTTGGACTATACCTTTCATACACATATAACTGGGCATCGGGGCCTGCTATTGTGTTGGTAGCCGCAATTATTTTCATGGTGTCATTCTTCATTGCACCAAAACAAGGATTCATTCAAAAGCTAGGGGGAAAAAATGCTTAAGAAGTTAGGAATTACCTTTGCGGCACTAGCCGTACTTATTGGGGGAGTTGTTTGGTTTATTAATGGACGTGATGTTCAACAATCAAATAAGAATGAAAAGTTTAGCGTTGTCACAACAAACTCAATCTTGCAAGACATGGTTGAACAAGTTGGTGGTGATGATGTAGATGTTTACAGCATGGTACCGCGTGGAACTGATCCACACGAATACGAACCAAAGCCAGAAGACATTCGTGCCACAACTGGAGCCGATGTTATCTTCCACAACGGATTGAACCTAGAAACAGGTGGTAACGGTTGGTTTACTAAGTTGATGGAAACAGCAAACAAGCGCGATGGAGAAGAAGTTTTCTCAGCATCTGAACACGTTGAGCCTATGCACTTGACAAGTGAAGGTAAGGAAAACGAAGAAGACCCACACGCTTGGCTTGATATTCAAAATGGAATTAAGTACGTTGAACAAATTACATCAGTCTTGAAGAAGAAGGATGCTAAGAACGCTGATGCGTACCAAGAACGTGCCGACAAGTACATTGCAGAATTGAACAAGTTGGACACAGAAGCAAAGGCAAAGTTTAACGACGTGCCTGAAGCACAACGTGTCTTGGTTACATCAGAAGGTGCCTTCAAGTACTTCTCAAAGGCATACGGAATTACACCAGTATTTATCTGGGAAATTAACACTGAATCTCAAGGAACACCTGAACAAATGAAGCAAGTCTTGTCAAAGATTGATGACTCAGAAGTTAAGTCATTGTTCGTTGAAAGTTCAGTATCACCTAAGTCAATGGAAAAGGTTGTTAAGGAAACTGGTTTGCCAATTTACTCAACAGTCTTTACAGATTCATTGGCCAAGGAAGGTGAAAACGGAGATACTTACTACGCTATGATGAAGTGGAACATTGACCACATGCATGATGGTATGATGGGTAAGACAAAGTAATCATTTCTGAATTCAGATTAAAATGAGTCTATCATTCGTGATAGGCTCGTTTTTTTATTTTTCTATAAATAGAAATGTCTGAAAATCCGCAACATAATTTAAAAAAACGAATGAAATCGCAAAAAATACGCATGTTTCTTATTGAATTAGGCTATTTTGGTTTACAAAGTATAAGTACAGGACTAAAATTGAAGATGAGTATTTATTGTGTTTTACAAGGACAAGGAGAATTTACATGACAACTAAGAATGTTGTTGTCGTCGGGGCCGGTTTTTCCGGTGTCGTTGCGGCGCGTAATCTAGCTAAGAAGCTTAAGGGTACGGATCACAAGATCATTTTGATCGACAAGCACTCATTCATGACATACATGACTGAATTGCACGAAGTAGCGACAGGTCGTGTTGAACCTAAGCACGTTCAAAACGACTTGCGTACTTTGTTCCACCCATACAAGAATGTGGAATTGATGACAGCGGAAGTTAAGTCAATTGATAAGGACAAGAAGGTTGTGGAAACAACTGACGGAACTGTTCCTTATGAAAAGTTGGTTTTGGCTACTGGTGGAACAACTAACACATTCGGAACACCTGGTGTCTACGAATATGGTTACACATTGTGGTCATACGAAGAAGCCGTTCGTTTGCGTGCGCACATCGAAAAGGTTATCCGCGAAGGTGCATTGGAACTAGATCCAGTTGCTCGTGCAGCTAAGTTGCAAATCGTGGTTGTTGGTTCAGGATTTACTGGTTCAGAATTGACTGGTGAATTGATGGAACAACGTCATGAATTGGCATTGGCTAACAACTTGGACGAAAGCGAAATCAAGATCAAGATGGTGGAAGCTGCACCAACAATCTTGAACATGCTTGACCGTAAGTTGGCTGACAAGGCTGAAGCTCACTTTACAGCACATGGTGTTGAAGTGATGAAGTCAACTGGTGTTGTGGAAGTTAAGGAAAATGCTGCCGTACTTAAGGACGGTTCAGAAATCCCAACAGAAACTTTGATTTGGACAGCCGGTGTTAAGGCTAAGGATCAAGGTCAACAATGGGGACTTGAACTTGGACCTGGTCAACGATTCATGGTTGATGCGTACTCACGTGTCCAAGGCGAAGAAGATGTCTACGCTATTGGTGACGCTGCTGCGTACCAAGACCCAGAATTGGCAGATCCAGAAAACCCACGTGCCGGATGGACACCACAAACAGTTGAAGGTGGAGAATCAGCCGCTAAGACTGCCGTACCAAACATTGTCTTTGACTTGACTGGTAAGGGTGAACGTAAGGAATTCAAGGGTCGTTACCAAGGTTACGCCGTTTCAATCGGTGCTCGCTATGCTGTTGCCGTTTGGCTACAACTTGGTGATGTTAAGATGGGTAAGAACGGAATCAACCTATCTGGATTCTTCGCTAACATGTTCAAGCACATGATTAACGTTTACTGGTTCTTGCAAATCAAGAGCTGGTACTACCTAGGTCACTACCTACGTGACGAATTCTTCGAAACACCAGATGGCCGTAACCCATTCTTCGGATGGACTTCACGTCGTGCAAACGTCTTGTTCGCATTACCACTACGTTTCATCACAGGTATGGTTTGGATGTCAATCGGACAAAGCTTGTCAGCATTCGGTTCACCACTAGGAATCATCTCATTGATTATTGGTTGGTTGATTGTTCTTGGAATGTTCACATCAATGGCTGGATTCGTTGGAATCTTGCTAAGCTTGTACTTCATCATCGCTGGTGGTGTATCAGGTGACATCATGTTGTTCTTGTTGCCAGCTGTTTCATTTGCGATTATGAACGGTTCAGGACGTGTGCTAGGTGTCGACTTCTGGTTGATCCCTGCACTAGAACGTTTTGCGAATGGTATCTTGCACGGTAAGCGTGCTTCACAATACCACGACCACAAGTAATAACAAAATGCTTGGTTAATCAGAAACCTATCTGATTAGACAACATAATAAAAGGGCTCACAGCGTCTGCTGTGGGCCCTTTTTGTGTTTTATGATAAATATATCGATTAGTGTGTTGGCATGTGTTGGCTGGCGTAAAATGCAGCGATAACACCATTAGCAACACTAACATTGATTGAACGAATGCTCCCGTATTGAGGAATGTAAATCATGGCATCGCTGGCTTCAATCAAATCATCCGCAAGACCTAATTGTTCTTCTCCGAATAAGAAGGCTGACTTTTGTGGTAATGATACTTCGTACAATGATTGGGGGTCGTAACCAGGTGTATTATCAACAGCAAAGATTGTATAACCTTCCGCATGTAATTGATCAAATACATCTTGGTAGTCAGTGACACGGTAATGTTCAATGGTTTCATAATTTTGTGTACCCAAGGCACCACGACGATCCCACTTCTTGATACCTTCTTTAGCGTCGGGGAGCGCTGGATTCTCAGGATTTAAAAAGATCAGCTTACGCATACCAAAGGCATTGCTGTTACGAACAGCAGAAGACTTATTAAAGTCATGGCTTAGGTTCTGCATAATTGAAATCATATCGCCGCGCGTTTCCGCCAGTTCTTCTTTAATTTGATCATCAGGCTTACCTTTGAAATAGTCTGTGACATTACGATAATCAGCAGAACGAGATAAATCAATCTTAGTCATGGATAGATACCTTTTTCTTTTTGGGAATAAAATTAAGTGGATAAAGAACGTAATCAATGAGCGGCATGTATTTCAAAATCAGTAAGCTACCAAACCACCCGACAATGAAGCCGATAATCACGTGGATGAGAACGTTCTGGTATCCGAAGTGGAATAGGACAATACGTGTGACGCTGACTAGCGGTACATGTAATAAGTAAATACCTAATGATTGTTGCCCGATGGCATTGAAACGATCACCTAATTGTGTTTTTTGTGATAGTTGTGGGAAAAGCATAAAAGCGAGAACGACTGCAATAATCATGAGTAAGCCAGTTAGGCCAGGTGCATTATAACTGACGCGAGTCGTTGGATTTGTAAATTGCCAAATCACGAGATAAGTCAGATAAATACCAGCTAGGATACCAAAGTGCTGCCAACTTCCTTTGATGGGATATTTACGAAAATAAGCACCTAATAAGAAGAAGGGAGACCAAACCAAAATACGTTGCATGGCGTAAATAGGGATAATCCAAAAATTAGCAATAACAGCGAGCGTTAGGGCAATCCCTAGATGAATACGAATATCTTTAACGACTAATGACAAGGCGCTGTTCGCGACAATCACACCGAATAAGACATATAGGAACCATAGTGGTCCAATCGGTTGTTGCCAAATATTAAATAAGGCTTTCCAATCTGTTGAGAGCCGAACAGCATTACCCCCAATTTGGAACATAATAAGGAGGATAAGGCTAAAAGCAACATAAGGGATACCGATACTGATACTACGTTTCTTAATGCGCGTTAGAAAATCGGCAGGTGATTGGCATGCCGTGAAGAAATAACCAGATAAGGCAAAAAATACTGGCATGTGAAAGAGATAAATGGCTTGGACCCAAACGAGTAATTGAGACTGCAAAGTCCCTGAATAGACGTGTGAATCGAATAGCCCAATGATGACATGACCTAAAACAACTAATAAGATGGTCAGTCCCTTGGCTAAATCAATCCAAGTAACACGTTGTCCCATGATTACCTCCTAAAATTTGAATGACATAATAGTCTAGTATAGCATTGCAAGATTAGGGTTCGGTAGAATAATTCAAGCCAATTTAAGTGATATTTGGTATGATAGTAAGAATAAGTTTACACGAAAGGGCATAGAATCATGGCGAACATAATTGAAGTTAATGATATTTCGTTTACATATCAAAATGCGGATCAACCAGCATTAGAACATATCAATTTGACCATCCAACAAGGGGAATGGGTTGCGATCATTGGTCGTAATGGGTCAGGTAAGTCAACGTTTGCTAAATTGTTGAATTACTTATTAGTACCAACAGAGGGAACGATTAAAATTGACGGTGTGTTAGTAGATGCCGACAATGTTTGGACAATTCGTGATTTAGTGGGGATGGTCTTTCAAAATCCAGATAACCAATTCGTTGGTGCCACGGTGGAAGATGATGTTGCTTTTGGATTAGAAAACCGTAATATGCCACGAGAAGAAATGCTACCACGTGTTGCATCTGTATTAGATCGTGTGCACATGAGCGAATTTGCTGATCGTGAACCAGCGCGACTATCAGGTGGACAAAAGCAACGTGTTGCCATTGCATCTGTTTTAGCAGTTGAACCCAAGATTCTAATTCTTGATGAAGCAACGGCGATGTTAGACCCACAAGGGCGTACTGAAATGATTGCCTTGGTTCGTGAACTAAAGGCAGCTATGGGTGATGAATTAACTGTCTTGTCTATTACGCATGACATTGATGAAGCTTCACACGCTGACAAGGTGGTCGTACTAAGTGATGGTCAGATTCGTGAAATCGGACAACCAGCTGATATTTTCGTGAATGCACATAAATTACGTGAGTTGGGACTGAGCGTCCCATTCGCAGAACAATTAAAAGAAAAGTTAGTTGCGCGTGGCATCACAGTACCTGAAGCGTATATGACGACAGAAGGGATGGCGGACTGGTTATGGCAATCAATTTCGAAGAAGTAAGTTTTACGTATCAAGCTGGAACGCCATTTGCGACGTCAGGATTACATGATGTTAATTTGAATATCCCAGAACAAGCCTTTACAGCTGTTATTGGTCATACGGGGTCAGGGAAATCAACGATGGTTCAGATGTTGGACGGACTAACACAACCAACACTTGGAACTGTCACTGTTGGGGAACATGTGATTACCGCAACTACGAAGAAAAAAGTACTTAATGATATGCGTGAACATATTGGGATGGTATTTCAATTCCCAGAAGCGCAATTATTTGAACAAACTGTTTTGCAAGACGTTATGTTTGGTCCAATGAATTATGGTGTCTCAGAAGCAGATGCTAAGATTGCGGCGCAAAAAGCATTGCGTACGGTAGGAATGGATGAACGCTTTGATGAACGCACCCCTTTTGATTTATCAGGTGGACAAATGCGTCGTGTGGCAATCGCTGGTATCCTAGCCATGCAACCAGACTTGTTAATTTTAGATGAACCAACGGCTGGTCTTGATCCAGCGGGACAAACAGAATTAATGGCCTTGTTTGGGCGGCTCCAAGCGGAGCGTAATCTGACAGTTGTCTTGATTACGCATCAAATGGAGTTCGTTGCTGAATATGCCAGTCATGTGATTGTCTTTGAAGGTGGGACTGTCCTAAAAGAAGGACCAACAAGTGATATCTTTGCGGACAGTGACTGGCTACAACAACATCAATTAGATGTTCCTGCTGCGCAACAATTTGCGGATGCATTAGCGATGAAGGGGATTCAATTGAACCAAGTGTTAGACATGGATGCCTTGGCAGATGAATTGGTAAAAGAGTTACAAGGAGGCGCACATGGGTAAGTTAATTATTGGGCGTTATTTACCAGGTAATTCATGGGTGCATCAATTAGATCCACGAACGAAATTTGTCTTGAGCTTTAGTTTTATCTTTATTATTTTTATGGCAGATAATGCTTGGGGCTATCTTGTGGCTACGGTCTTTACCTTTTTATCAATTGCGTTAACCGGGCTAGGTTTTGGGGTCTTTTTAAAGGGTCTGAGGCCAATCGCCTTATTGATGCTTTTGACAACGGTGCTACAATTATTCTTTATTCAAACTGGACCAGTGTGGGTGGACTTAGGGGGGGTACGTATTACACAAGATGGTGTGATTAATAGTTTGATTGTGTTTGTGCGTTTCATGTTGATTATTATGTTCTCAACGATTCTAACGTTAACAACACCGCCACTATTGGTTGCGAATGCAATGGAGTCATTATTAGCGCCATTGAAGAAGCTACATGTGCCTGTTGCAGAATTAGCATTGATGGTTTCAATTGCGTTACGTTTTGTGCCAACATTGATGGATGAAGCTGAAAACATTATGAATGCCCAACGTGCACGTGGTGTTAAGTTCAACGAAGGTAATTTATTCCAACGAGCAAAATCATATGTACCGTTGATGATTCCGTTGTTCGTGAATGCCATTAAGCGTGCCATTGAATTAGGGGATGCTATGGAAGCACGTGGTTATCGTGATAGCGAAGACCGCAGTCGTTACCGTGTCTTGGAATCAAGTTATAAAGACGTCGTAGCATATGCCGGCTTTTTTATATTTGGAATTGCTTTGTTTGCAACCCGATTTATTTAGATTTAGGAGTAAGAAATGCCACGATATAAAGCAACGATTGCTTATGATGGAACTGATTTTTTTGGTTGGCAAGTCCAACCCGGAAAGCGAACAGTCCAATTAGAATTAGAAGCGGCCGTTAATAAGATGGCTAAAAATCCAGCGGAACCTATTCGTGTCCAAGGATCTGGGCGTACCGATGCGCGTGTTCATGCAATTGGACAAGTGGCCCATTTTGATTTACCATTTAATATTCCAGCTGAGGCAGTTCGTAAGGGACTATCAACGATGTTGCCATATGATATTGGTATCAAGGATGTTGAAATTGTGGATGATGAATTCCATGCGCAATATGCCGCACATGATAAGACATACCGTTACCGTTTCTCAACAACGGAATTCCGTGACCCATTTAAGCGTAACTATACAGGACACTGGAATCGTCGTTTAGATACAGACCTGATGCAACAAGCGATCGGTGATTATGTGGGTGAACATGACTGGTTGAGCTTTGTCGCTGCAGGATTCCAACAAAAGACAACTGTTCGTACTGTGTACTCAGCGGAAATGATTTTGAAGCCGGAAGAGAATGAAATTTGGTTTGAATTCTCAGGTAATGGTTTCCTATATAATCAGATCCGTATCATGGTCGGTGTGTTGTTGGAAATTGGTCATGGTTCACGACCGGTAGACGATATCAAACGTTTATTTGAGGTTAAAGATCGACAAGAAGCACGCTTTACCGCACCCGCACAAGGGTTGTATCTCGTTGAAGTTCGATACTAAATTGAATTAGGTAATTTATCCAGATTTTACATTGACGACACGCAACATACGCGGTAAGATTAAAGCTGGTATTGTTTACCAACCACAATTTGGGAATTGTCCTGGTACGACTATTTATATTTTTTGGTAAAGTAAACAAACAAATTATTGGAGGAAATTTCCATGCGTACAACTTATATGGCAAAAGCCGGTGAAATTGATCGCAAGTGGTACATTCTTGACGCGACTGATGTTCCTTTGGGACGTATCTCAACTGTAGCAGCATCAATCTTGCGCGGTAAGAACAAGCCAACTTTCACACCCCACGTTGACACTGGTGACAACGTAATCATTATCAATGCTGAAAAGGTCGCTTTGACTGGTAACAAGGCATCTGACAAGATTTACTACCACCACTCAAACCACCCTGGTGGATTGAAGCAACGTAAGGCCGGTGACTTGCGTGAAAAGAACCCACAACGTTTGCTTGAACTTTCAGTTCACGGAATGTTGCCAAAGGGATCTCTTGGTCGCCAACAAGGTTTGAAGTTGCATGTCTTCGCTGGTTCAGAACACAACCACGAAGCGCAACAACCAGTGTTGTTGGACATCAACAACCTTATCTAATTTAACGAAAGGAGAATAGTTTATTATGGCTACTGTACAATACTACGGAACTGGTCGTCGTAAGAACTCTGTTGCTCGTGTACGTTTGGTACCTGGTAACGGTGCGATTACAATCAACGGTCGTTCAGCTGAACAATACATTCCTTTCGCTAACTTGCGTGAGGTTATGGTTCAACCATTCAACGTTACTGAAACACTTGGTCAATACGACGTATTGGTTAACGTTGATGGTGGAGGTTTCTCTGGTCAATCAGGTGCAATCCGTCACGGTATCTCACGTGCCCTTTTGCAAGTTGACCCAGACTTCCGTGCAGCTTTGAAGTCAGCAGGATTGTTGACTCGTGACGCACGTATGAAGGAACGTAAGAAGCCTGGTCTAAAGAAGGCCCGTAAGGCATCACAATTCTCAAAGCGTTAATCTTTACGATTATTCGTTATCGAGAGTTGGACGTTATTCAACTATCAAATATGAAAACACCCAATCGCTTAGGCGGTTGGGTGTTTTTGTTTTATAATTAAACATACATGGCGTGTATAGAAAATAAAGTGTATTGAGGTGATAGGATGATGGCAATAATAACGGAAATTGAGAATAGACTGAAAGTATTAGAAGGTGGAATATTCCAAAAAATGATGGATGACTATCTTGGATTGAAATATTTTAGCGAATTAAAGTCATATGGAGTACAATATGGTACAAATAAACCTATTATTGGCGTTCCAGATTCCTATATTGCACACGAAGATGGTACGTATACATTAATAATGTACGGAACAAGTGCTAAGTCTGTCACAAAAATGAAATCAGATTTAGCAGACGTTTTAAATAAGAATAAAGTTAATATTGATAATGATTTAATTAAACAAATTATTTTGGTTTCAACTGCAGATAGAATTAGTGTAGAGGATAATCAAAAATTGAAAAAAAGTGCGGAGAATATTCCATTACAAATCTTAACATTACGAGATATTGCAATGGATATAAATCAAAAGTATCCGCGACTTGCAAAAGATTACTTAGATATTCAAGTAGATTCGAATCAAATTTTTTCACAATCTAGTTTTATTGAACATTATGATAAAAACCATTTGATGGCTCCCTTGGAGCTCATGTATATACCTATTGACAGCGTTTTAGAAGAGATTAAAGAGATTATCATGGAGAAACAGGCAACGTTAATTATGGGTGCTCCAGGGGTGGGTAAAACACGTACAGTATTAGAAATTGCTAAATATTTTGAGACCATAGGCTACGAAGTGATTGTTATAAAAAATAATGGCTTGCCTTTATATAATGATATAAGAGTACAAATTGATGAAAGAAAACAATATCTGGTCATTTTTGACGATGTAAATCAAACAAAAAATTTAGATGCTATCCTTTCTTTTTTTCAAGAACAACGACCACGAGTAAAAATTGTTGGAACAGCTAGGTTATATGAAGTGAACAACATTAGAAAAAAGTTTCAAAGATTTGATCAACAAGCAGAAATTTCAATGACTGGTGTGAGCGACATAAAAATTGATGAAATTCTGGAACGCTCGATGGACATCAAAAATGACGGAGTACGAAAAGACATATTAAAAATCGCAAAAGGAAATCCTAGAATTGCGGTATTAGCGGCAAAATTGGCTAAACGTGAATTGAAAAATATAGAAACAATCACAGATCTTTTTAAGGCACATTTTAATCCTTTGCTAGAAAAAAATGAGTTAACAATCATAGATATTAAAACATTATTTGTTTTATCATATTTTGGTAAAGTGAATATTGAAAATAATAAAAATGCTAATATGTTAGTGGAATATCTATCTATTACAAAATTTGAATATGAAGAAAGCCTTCAACGTTTGACAAATTTTGAGTTGATAGACATTTATTTAGGAATCCCAAATGTTACGGATCAAATATTTAAAGATTACATCATTGAGTATGTTTTATTGGATAAAAAATTAATAAAAATTTCAGAATTGATAAAAATGTTTTATGTATCGGACTCAGAAAGATTGATTACGATATTAAACACACAATTATCTATGTTCAATGATTCAGAATATTTCACGTATTTACAAAAAGAAGTAAAGGAACTTTGGCGTGTTAGTGATGAAAAATTGTCTAATTACTTATTAGAAACATTTTATGTTTTCGATGAGTTGAAAGCTCTAAGTATGATTAGAGAACGTAGTAACTTATGGTCTAGTACTGTCGAAAAACGGGAAGTTACAGAAGATATATTCGAAAGAGATAAAAAGAATCACAATATTAAAATTTCAGAAATAAAAATTTTAGCCGGATTTAAGCGATTAGAATATATGCCCAACGCGATAAGATTATTGTCACAAATATTGTTGAAGAGACCGGATTATATTTTGGATGTGTATATGGGCGTAAAAGAGTATTTACCCACAAAAGATTCTTATCAAAATGATTACGAGATTGAATTGAAATTTTTAAAAGAATTTTGGAAACATTTTTTTGGAAAATCAGAAAATCACGACCGTGTTGTAATACAAATAATGCAAGAATTCTTAAATATATCATATTCAATAACAGAATTTAATGATACAAAATCAGTAAGATTCATATCATGGGATATAACTCTTACAGATGGAGTAAAAGAGTTAAGAAATTTTATTTGGCAAAATCTATCTATTTTTTACCAAGATGATAGATATAAAAATATTATAACTAAGTTTTTATATAGCTATTCTTGGTACGGTCGAGAAGATTTTAATGTTGAAATATTAAAGTTCGATTTTGAATGCATTAAAAAATATATTGATATTCAAAACGTTGATATAAGTTTTTCGACGTACATGGCTTTTAGAAGGTTAAATAAATTAGGTATTGAGAAAAATGTTACTGTACAGAATTATTTTAAAATTAATGAAATATCTGGAATAGAGAAATACTTAGTAGTATTAGAATTGTTATCTGATAAACAAGAATGGGATTATGAAAAAGGAATAGACCTTATTAGACCTAAAATAAATAACTATAACATGGTAGATATAGGACGTTTGTTTAGGTTAGCGAAGTCATTGGAAAAATTAGAGTATATAAAACAACAAGATTTTTTAGTGACTACTTTAAAAATCACTATTCAACTTTCCGATATAGAATGTCTAGATGAAATTATGAATGAGTATTTTAAGTCGGGTGCACCGTACACACAGTATGTATGTACGGTTTTGCAAGAGTTCAATATAAAAACACGTAAAATGATGTGGGAAATAATTCATAATAACAAAACACAAGAAGGGGATATTTGGCGACAGCATTTTTGGAATACTTGTGAAAGTACAGAAATTACTGATGATATGATGAATGAATTTAGCGACCATTTAAATTTAGTAAAACAAGGAAAATATGACGTCCCTCGGATTAGTACATTGTTATTATTTGATGAAATTAATCCAGACATATTATTGGAAGGCACTAAAATAGCCAATATATTCGCAACATATGAAAATCAAATGGCGGGACAATTTTTAGATTCTAGAATGAATGAAAATTTATTAGTAAGTAAATTTAAAGATAATTTGGAAGTTTTGGAAGAGTTGTATCTTAAAGGGTTAAGTAGTAATCATTTTGATTATCAAGGTGAATTATTCTCGGAAATATTAAATCTAGATGAGAATTTCGCGCTTGTATGTATTTCGTATTTAAATGAACATTTTCGTCTGTCTGATCGCATGAGCATAATGTTTGAACGTATATGGCAACATAAAAATGGTCAAAAATTAATAGCTGATGTGTTAAACCTAGCAGTAACAGAGTTCATGTTTTTTGATGAATATAAAAGTATGTTTTCTCAAAATAATGATGTATCAACAGCGGACTATAAATATGCAATAGAATCATTTATTAAAGCCCATAAAAATAATAAAAAATCTGTTGTAGGATTTTTTGGATACTATGTTAATACATTACCGTTAGAAGAAAGACTGTACTATTGGGAATTCTTATTACAGCAAAATATTGACGTGGAACATTTGTTGGAAATACCATTAACACCGATGTCGTGGGCATGGTCTGGAAGCCAGATACCGTTAATAGATCAAGATATTGAGTTTATTACAGAATTACTTAAAATACCCGTATTGGATAAGAATGATGATTATTTTGATTTGGTATTAATGTGGAAAGAAAGAAAACAAGACCAAGTAGATTATCGAAAACGAACGTTGATAAAAGAATATGTGGAACCATGGTAGACAAATATAGGAATCATACAGTATGATAATAGACAGAAATCAGCCCTCGTAACTTTTAGGAGGCTATTTGTGAATATTGAAAAGGCTATGAAGTTAGCAGGTGGTGTATTATCAGTGGTTCACGTATCACGACATCATCAAGACTATCAGGATTATAAACAAGAATTGTTAATTTTGATTTTTAACGCTTATAATGAAAATCCAGAGGTTTCACTAACGGAGAATAAACTATTATTTAAGTTTCTGAAATGGCGTTTAATCGATCGTCTACGTAAAAATACGCGAGATCAAGAGTATGTAGACGTGTCAGAAGAATTACCGGTGATGGTGTCTGATGAATGGGAGCAATGTAATTTACGTTCTATGTTTGAAACGTACATGTCTACGTTGGACAAAGAAGATGTTTTATATCAGTTGATGAAGTTATATTTAACTACGCCGGGATATCTAATGAATGATTACTGTAAGTTGCTTAACATACATCGGACAACTGCTCGTCGACAATTTGATCGCATAAAGGAAGAATTCAAGGTATTACAATATGATAAATAGGCCTCTGAGGATGCTTGCACTCTGTATCCAATCAGATTCTATATCGGGGCTGATTTCCAAACTGTTTGCGATTAGGAGTGTATTATCCTAACGTTGAAATTAATATTCAGCACCACAATAACGAGGCGTTAAAGCTTTAGTTATTGTGGTTTTTATTTTATGAAAAATCTATTGAGGTGAAAGAAATGTTATCTAGTTATGAAGAGTTATTTGATAAATTGACTCGACAAATTAGAATGTATCAAGTAAACTAGCTCGTGGAAATACCCCTACACAAGTGTTTTAGAAATTTGTGAGGGACTTTATGGTAGTTGGTATATCTTGTAAGCAATACCTGTCTAAAGGACAATGTTGGATGATATATGTGGATGTAAGTAGATTCTTACGCCGCATTCGTTATATCTATTTCTATAGGAGATAATACTCCATGTGGAGTAATGCTTATACGAATCTAAATAGATAATTTGGTGTGATAGGGTGGTTTCCAATTGATTCGATATGATAAGCCTGTAATGCTTTTACGAAGTATTATGGCATGGGATTATGAATCAGTTAACCATCTGTATGATAATGAGATAATGAAAAAAGCCCTCGGCAAATGCCGGGGGCTTTTCGTATGGTGTAGTTTTTATATGTTTATACTAACAACATTGCTAATCCGATAATAACAATCAAACCAGTAACTGAGATAACAGTTTCTAGTACAGTCCAGATTTGGAATGTTTGCTTGATTGAGATGTCGAAGAATTCTTTGAAGATCCAGAATCCAGCATCGTTAACGTGAGAAGCAACCAATGATCCAGCTCCGATAGACAAGGCAACCAAAACAGCGATCAATGGGTTTGCTTGTGCGGCAACAACTGAAGTCAAGATACCAGCAGCTGTCATACCAGCAACAGTGGCTGATCCAACAGAAACACGCAATAGAGCAGTAACAACCCAAGCGAACAAGATCAACATAACAGGTGACATGTCACCGTTTGTTTGGAACATTTGTGCAACAGTATCTGAGAAACCAGAAGTAACCAAGACACCACGCAAGGCACCACCACCACCGACAATCAACAAGATTCCGGCAACGGCGTTGATTGCTTCGTTCATTGAAGCACCAACTTGTGTCATGTCACGCTTTTGCCAAATTCCCATTGAGAAGATAGCGAAAATCAATGATACAGTCATCGCAACCGCAGGGTTAGCCATGAATTCAATGATTGAGTCTGTCATAGTTGGGTTAGCTGGTGTAACACCACCAGTGTAAATCATCTTGTAGACAGTCGCGATAATCATAAAGATCAATGGGAAGATTGATGTCAAAACTGACAACCAGAAAGAAGGTGTCTTTTCTAGATCGTAATCTTCAACAGGGCCAATAGCAGGCAATTCTTCCTTCATAACGAAAGCTTCAGGTGCATACTTTTGAGCCAACTTAGTGAACAAAGGTCCACCAACAATGGCAGTGATAATGGCAACAACCAAACCAAGCATCAACATCAAACCGATGTTAGCACCCAAGGCTGTGGCAACAGCAGTTGGGGCTGGTTGTGGTGGCAAGAATCCTTGTGCTGATGATAGCGCAGCAGTCATTGAGATACCTAGGTATAGCAATGGCACCTTAGCTTCAATCGCAACGGCGAAGACAATAGGAATCAAAAGAACCATTCCAACACCGAAAATCATTGAGATTCCGATGATGAATGATGCAATCAAAACGGCCCATTGTAGGCGCTTTAGACCGAACCAGTTAATCAATGTACGAGCGATACGGTATGAACCACCAGCATCCGCAACCAAACGACCAATCATTCCACCAAAGATGAAGATAACTGAGTTTGATCCCAAAATGTTTCCGACACCTTGGTCCCCTAGGACGGCGCCAGGAATAGTCATTGGGTCCATTCCAAGTAGCAAGGCCAAAACAAAGGCCGTGATAATAAGTGACACGAATGTGTTCAACTTGCATTTAACAATCAGCACCAAAAGAAGGGCGATTGCAATGGCTAACATTAAAAACTCCATATATTTCCTCCAGTAAAAACTAACCTCATCAGTATACTCCTAATGATACGAAAAAGGTGGGGTTCTGAAGGGGTGGAGACCAGATGAGTCAAACGTAGGGGGTGACTTTGTGAAAAAAAGCACTCACGGTGCGTGAACGGTGGGTTTACTTTGTGAATGCTTTATCATATTGAAAGTTTAAGTTTTTCTTATGAAATAAAAATAGTAGGCCTTAATCCTTAGACTCAGGCACGAAAGTGTCTAGCGCAGCCCAGAATGCAACGATAATAAACACAATTAGATAGTGCCATAGGACTGTTTGAAAGGCATTTCCATAGACATTTGTATAGGTATTGATTGTGCGTTGTAACACAATCAGAGAGATTAACTCTTCAACTGCGATGATTAATGTCGTTAATGCAACTGCGGCTGCGGTAACTGCACCAATCAATAAGATAGCTGAACCTAGTCGTTGCATAATCCAACGAAACGACCATGGTTTTGAATCGATATTGCGCATGTATATGCTCCCTTAATTCAGTGGTATTGTTTTCTATTATACGTTATTTTGTCATATCGTCCATGATAATAGCGCCATTTACACTGATTTTAAGGCGGGGTTAGTTAAAACCTAACATAATATCGTAAACTAGTTTATAATAGGTACATATAAAAAAGGTTCATGAAGGAGGCAGGCATGTCAAATGATTTAATTTCGGTACATGGTGCCAGAGCACACAATTTAAAGAATGTATCGGTTGATATTCCGAAAAATAAATTTGTTGTTGTGACTGGTTTATCGGGTTCAGGGAAAAGCTCGTTGGCGTTTGATACACTATACGCAGAAGGTCAACGTCGTTATGTTGAGAGTCTATCAGCATATGCACGCCAATTTTTGGGACAAATGGAAAAGCCGGATGTTGATTCAATTGAAGGGCTGAGTCCAGCAATTTCTATTGATCAAAAGACGACTTCAAAAAATCCACGTTCAACAGTAGGGACAGTTACAGAAATTAATGACTATTACCGTTTGTTATTTGCTCGTGTGGGAAAGCCGGATGCGCCGGCTGACGGGACAATTGTTAAGCCAACAATTGATCAAATGATTAACACAGTTTATGAAAAATTAGAAGAAGGTGCTCGGATGCAAATCTTGGCGCCAATTATTCAACATAAGCGTGGGTCACATGCAACAACATTAGACCGTATCAAGCAAGAAGGGTTTGTTCGTGTCATGGTTGATGGTGAGATGTTGGAAGTATCTGAAGACATTAAACTTGATAAGAATAAGTATCATGATATCGCGGTGGTCGTGGATCGTATTGTCTTAAAAGAAAGTTCACGTGCCCGTTTGTTTGAAGCCTTTGAATCAGCATTACGTATGGCCGAAGGTATTGTAACGGTAGATGTACTAAAGGGTGGGGACTCTTTGACGTTTACCGATCACTATGTGGGACCGTTAAAAAACTACGCAGTTGGAAAACTAGAGCCACAATTGTTTTCATTTAACTCACCAATTGGTGCCTGTGAAATCTGTGATGGTTTAGGGGAAACAATGGAAGTTGATGTGGACCGTATTGTGCCAGATACGACCAAGACATTGGCGCAAGGGGCGATTGCGCCTTGGAATCCAATTTCATCAAACTATTATCCTGAGCTGTTACGTCAATTTGCAGAACAAAATGATATTCCTATGGATGTACCTTATGAAGATTTGAATGATGACCAAAAGCATCAAATTCTACATGGGTCAGATAAGGAATTCCATTTCCACTATGAAAATGATTTTGGTGGTGTACGTGATGTTGAAACAACGTTTGAAGGAATCATTACCAACATCAACCGTCGTTTCCGTGAATCAACATCAGATGTTACCCGTGAACAAATGCGTGCATATATGGATGAATTACCTTGTTCAACATGTCATGGTTACCGTCTAAACAAAGCAGCACTGTCTGTTAAGGTGGGGACAAGTAACATCGGTGAATTGGTATCATGGCCGGTTGATGAAGAATTGATCTTTATGGAGGCTTTGACATTCAGTGAACAAGACGAAGCAATTGCGCGTCCGATTATTAAAGAGATCACAGATCGTCTGAAGTTCTTGAAGAATGTGGGGTTGGATTATCTAACCTTGTCACGTTCAGCGCGTACATTGTCTGGTGGTGAATCACAACGTATTCGTTTAGCGACACAAATTGGGTCAAACTTGTCTGGTGTGATGTATGTTTTGGACGAGCCGTCAATTGGATTGCATCAACGTGATAATGACCGTTTAATTGGATCATTGAAAGCAATGCGTGATTTAGGCAATACATTGATTGTGGTTGAACACGATGAAGATACAATGCAAGCCGCGGACTATATCATTGATGTGGGACCTGGTGCAGGAGCGCACGGTGGTCAAATCATGGCCGTTGGAACACCACAAGAAATTGAAGCGAATCCAGATTCACTAACAGGACAATATATGTCTGGCGTTAAGCTAATTCCCGTACCAGAAACACGTCGTAAGGGGAAGGGTGAGAAACTTGTGTTGAAGGGGGCCGCAGAAAATAATCTGAAGAAGGTTAATGTGAACTTCCCATTAGGTGAATTCGTTTCTGTGACAGGTGTATCTGGATCAGGTAAGTCAACGTTAGTTAACACGATTTTGAAGCGTGCATTGAAACAACAGTTGAATAATAATTCTGAAAAGCCAGGTAAGTACAAGTCCTTAACAGGGGTTGAACACATTGATAAGATTGTGGATATCAATCAAAGTCCAATTGGGCGAACACCACGTTCTAACCCAGCTACTTATACAGGTGTATTTGATGATATGCGTGAACTGTTTGCGAATACCAATGAAGCTAAATTACGTGGATATGCAAAGGGACGTTTTTCTTTCAATACTAAGGGGGGACGTTGTGAAGCCTGTAAGGGTGATGGTGTCCTAAAGATTGAAATGAACTTCTTGCCTGATGTCTATGTGAACTGTGAAGTATGTCATGGGACACGTTACAATTCAGAAACGCTAGAAGTGAAGTACCGCGGTAAGAATATTTCTGATGTTTTGGATATGACTGCGGAAGAAGCGGTTGAATTCTTTGCGTCTATTCCAAAGATTCGTCGTAAGCTACAAACGATTAATGATGTGGGATTGGGATACGTTAAGCTTGGTCAATCAGCTACGACTTTGTCTGGTGGTGAAGCGCAACGTATGAAGTTAGCCGCTGAATTACAACGTCGTTCAACCGGTAAGACTTTCTACATCTTAGATGAACCAACAACAGGATTACACACAGATGATATTGCACGTTTACTAGAAGTACTACAACGTCTGGTAGATGGTGGAAATACGGTCTTGGTTATTGAACACAATCTAGATGTGATTAAGACATCTGATTGGATTATCGATATGGGACCTGAAGGTGGTGCTGGTGGTGGAGAAGTTTTGGTGACTGGAACACCTGAAAAGGTTGCGGCAACACCAGAGTCTTACACTGGTCGATATCTAAAAGAAATCATGGCGCGTGATCAAGCACGTTCAGCGCAATAAACATTGAAAACTGAATTAACACAAAAAGCAACAAGCGAGAGCTTGTTGCTTTTTTAATTCACTGATTACATTTTGTACGAATACGCTTCATTCATTGTGAATATGGAACGAATTAATTAGAGAAGTGGCGAATGTTTTGAGTTTTATGCGGGTTACGCATATTGACTTATTTTTGGGCATGAAAAGACATTTAATGTCTTTTCAAAATAATGCATGGGCAGTATTTTAAGTTTCGTGCTTTGGTATCTCAAATAACAAAGCATGATTAGTGTTTAGAAGATCATGAACTTTATCTCCACCAACTATTTATCTAGAGACGGGGAGGGAAAAGCATGGTTTCTAAGAATACTCAAAGGAGAATTGGGTGGGCCGTCAGATATGCAGCATGCTGGTACGTAGTTTACCAGCATGCTTGTGGTTCTTAAGTGTTTTATCTTTGCCTATGTTAATCCGAGTGTTAGCGCAATTGTGTCATGAATTGCCAGCTATCATTACCGGAGGTAACACGTTTTTACGCTGTGTATAAGCGTTATAACATTAGGGCAAAAGAAAAACGCCATCACGATAAGTGATAGCGCCCGATTCTTCTAGAGACTAATCCGCGTTAGGTAAGGCCAAAACTTACCTAACGCTTTATTGATTGGCTTAAGTATAAATCTAAAAAATAAGAACTGTCAATGGCGTAATTTTTTGATGGATTAATTGGTACACTTTGGTTTTGGGAGATGTTTTTATGATGTGACAATGAAACGATTTAAATTAAGCCTAGATTATTTGAAGCGTTTTAATTTTAAGTAGTTTGTTGTAATATACAAATTAAGGTGTGTTTTTTGTTTTTTAAAAACGCTATGAGACGCTATTTGTGGTTACAACAAATAGGGTAATTATGTTACAAAAAATTGGGGATACAATCTTAAATATTTCAGGAAATATCTTTGCTGATGCGACTCAGAAGCATCAATCTGGAGAATGTTTTGGTATACCCTAAAGAAGGCGACGATAGAAGTTGTATATGGCTGTTTTTTGAGAATGCTGGGGCACTAGTTTAGGAGGACGTTAACAATGGGTGGGGACTATCATGATTAAGAATCTAAACACAGATACACAAATCGCTCTAAGAGACGTTGTCCCGAATTTAATTACATGTATTCCAGTGTCGATAGTTATTTCGTTTTATGGTGCAATATATCTCGCGATAGTTTTGATTGGCGCAAGCGTTTTGTTGTTTATCATTGATTTATTGTTTTTGAGATATACAAAGTGTGGACGGAATCGAGTTCTGAAGGAAAAAAGAAAGCGTGAAGAAAAAATGTAATTTAAACGCCTAATACATGGTTTGTAAACTATGTATTAGGCGTTTTTCACATTAATTATGGTTTCGTGTAATGGTTAAAATAAAACATAGTCAATCATTGATAATCCTTAGAATGAAACGCCCGGCTTAATGATAGGTAAAGCCAAAGATGATATAATAAACTATCATGAAATACTGGAAGGGGAGACCAATGGCAAAAAAAGAATTATTGATTGTAACTGGAATGAGTGGAGCTGGAAAGACTGTCACCATGGGTGCTTTGGAAGACATGGGATACTTTACAGCGCAAAACATTCCTGCAGCGATGTTGCCCAAAGTTTGGAACTTAATTTCAAATGATGAAACTGTTGAACGAGCTGCGATTATGATTGATGCTCGTGCAGGGAATTTCTTCACAGAATTGAAAGAAGAGATTGCAGAAATGCGTGCAACAAGCCAGAACGATTATGATTTGAAAATCTTATTTTTGGATGCATCAGATCACGAATTGGTTGCCCGTTATAAAGAAACACGTCGCTTACATCCCCTGGGTGGCAGCAAAGGTGTGTTAGCCGGAATCGCCAAAGAACGTCGTTTGTTGGCTGATATTGAAAAGTTAGCATCACATACGATTAGTACTGATGAATACTCATCTAAAGAATTACGTAATGTGATTATGGAACGTTATGGGACTGAAGACGATAAGCGTACGTCATTCACTGTCCAAGTGATGAGTTTTGGCTTTAAATATGGATTACCTGCAGACGCTGACATCGTGATGGATGTCCGTTTCTTGAACAATCCATACTATCTAGAAGAATTACGTCCACAAACAGGATTAGATGCACCCGTGTCAAATTATGTGTGGGAAATTGACGATGCACAAAATTACTACCAACAAGTACAACAAACCATTGAATGGCTATTGCCACGATACAAGGCCGAAGGGAAGTCCAATGTATCGATTGCGTTTGGATGTACAGGTGGTCAACACCGTTCGGTTGCCTTTGCGCACCGTTTGGCAGAACAATTAAAAGCTGGGGACTATACGGTGAATGAGTATCACCGCGACATTGAACGTCGAAAGAGGAAGTAATGTTATGGACAGTACACACACAACGCGCCCTCGCATTGTTGTTATTGGTGGGGGTTCAGGACAACCGATTGTTCTGAAGGGACTCAAGAAATTAGATGCAGATTTAACTGCGATTATTACGGTGGCCGATGATGGTGGTTCTTCAGGAACCCTACGGGATTATTTGAATACCATTCCGCCTGGTGATATTCGTAACGTAATGGCTGTCTTAGCTGATGTACCGGAAAATATTATTGATGTCTTCCAATATCGCTTTAAAAAAGAAGATGAAATGTTGGCGGGTCATGCGTTGGGTAATTTGATTATTGCGGCCATGGCAGAAAAGGAACAAGACATTTTCTTGGGTGTCCAACAATTAGCCGAATTTATGAATGTCCAAGGACATGTGTATCCAGTAGCAAATGAACCATTAGTCTTACACGCCAAGTTTAGTGATGGCGCAATTCTATCTGGTGAAGCAGAAATTACGGCAGCGCATGGTGTGATTGATAATATTTGGGTCACACCGCAAGCGGATTCTGCCAATACAGAAGCGCATGCACCACAAGAAGTGATTGATGCGATTTTGGGTGCGGATGAAATTGTATTGGGACCAGGGAGTCTGTATACGAGTGTCTTGCCCAATGTGATGGTCCCGAATGTGCGTGAAGCATTGAAGGCAACTAATGCCAAAATCACTTATGTAGCGAATATTATGACGCAAAAAGGTGAAACGGATCATTATACAGAAGCGGATCACGTGCGTGTAATCAATGAACACGTAGGTCAACGTATCGTAGATACATGTATTATGAACGCAACGAAAGTACCTGAAGATTACGTGGACTGGCATCGTTGGAGTGAAATCTCAACACAAGTTGATTTTGATCCAGATGCTGTTCGCGCTGAGGGGGCTAATCCGGTGATTGCAGATTTATTGGAATTACGTGAGAATGGTGCTTTTCATAATGAAGATAAAGTTGCGTGCTTAATCATGGAAATTGCAAAGGCGATGAACGATTAGAAATGAGGTAGTCCATGTCATTTGCAAGTGATGTGAAAAAAGAATTAACCATGTTGGATATTAGCAATCCGGACAATGCGCGTGCCGAATTGGCGGCGTTGTTACGAATGAATGGATCACTAGGTTTGCAAAACATGCAGTTTACACTGAATGTACAAACTGAAAATGCAGCAACTGCGCGTCGTGTCCTAAAGCTATTACAAAAATTTTATGATTTGCCATCGGAAATTAGTGTCCGCCGTCAAATGAAGTTACAAAAGAATAACCTATACGTGGTACGCATCATGCAAGGGGTCAATGGCTTGCTAGATGATCTACACATCCTTGAAGATGGTGCCATGGTACCAACACCACCTGATGAATGGTTAGCCGATGATGGGATGGCACGTTCATATTTGCGTGGGGCGTTTTTAGCGGCTGGATCAGTTAATAATCCTGAAACAAGTCGATATCATTTAGAGATTTACTCACTATATGAAGAACAAGCGCAACAATTGGAACGATTGATGAATCGTTATGATTTGAATGCGAAAGTCGTTGATCGTCGTTCGGGTTATATTGTGTATCTAAAAGAAGCCGAAAAAATTGCCGATATGTTGATGGTCATTGGGTCAACGAGCGCAATGCTGAAATTAGAAGATGTCCGCATTGTGCGTGATATGCGTAATTCCGTTAATCGTTTAGTTAATGCCGAAAATGCCAATATGGATAAAACCGTGAACGCGAGTCAAAAGCAAATCGATGATATTGAATATCTGGACGCTGAAGTTGGCTTGCATCGTTTACCTGAAAAGCTACGCGAAATTGCGTTTGTCCGTTTGAAGCATCGTGAAGCACCTTTATCAGAATTAGGAGATTATGTTCCGAGTGGTGCGATTTCTAAGTCTGGTGTGAATCACCGTTTGCGTAAGTTAACCAAAATGGCAGAAGATATGCGAACGACTGGGCAAATGCCTAAGGGTATCCAACCAAATCAACCGCGTTAAATATCGCTATCTTCTCTTGAAGAGATAACTTTGCAATGACATAGGTGATGACGTTTCTACAATAATGATAGGAGAATAGTGACTATGACGAATCAGAGTGGTTTTTCTGAATTTGAAAAGCAAGCGATGAAAGAACGTGCGCTTGAATTACGAAAAGAACAAGAGAATAAGCGTAGTAAAAAGAATCCAGAAGCAGATGTATTGGAAGCCATTGCTGCAATGCCAGCGGAATCCGCGTTGATTGCGGCTAAGATACATGCCTTAGTTGAAGAACTGGTTCCTGGTACGAAATGTAAAACATGGTATGGTATGCCAGCCTATATGAATGATGCTGGTAAGATTGTTATGTTTTTCAAAGAGGCAGAAAAGTATGAGTCTCGTTATTGTACCTTGGGCTTTGACGATGCAGCGCAATTAGATGACACTGATATGTGGGCAACTTCATATGCGCTTGTGGCTTGGAATGAGGTTGTGGCAGATAAAGTTAAAGGTCTTATCAGTACTGCTTTTGGAGTATGATATAATGAACTAAATTAAAGAGTTTGAAGGGAGTTTCAACATGTTACCAATTCCTTATGTTATTGAACAATCATCACGTGGTGAACGTTCATACGATATTTTTTCACGTCTATTGATTGACCGTATTGTGATGGTCACAGGACCAATTGATTCACAAATGTCTACATCAATCATTGCGCAATTGCTATTCTTGGATGCGCAAGATCCAGACAAGGACATCTACATGTACATCAACTCTCCAGGTGGAGAAGTGATTGCGGGGATGGCCATCTACGACACAATGCAATTTATTAAGTCTGACGTCCAAACAATTGTTATTGGAATGGCTGCCTCAATGGGGTCTGTTTTGGCGTCTTCTGGTGCCAAGGGTAAGCGATTCATCTTACCTAACTCACAATTCATGATTCACCAACCTTCTGGTGGTGCGCAAGGGCAACAATCTGATATCGCGATTGCGGCTGAAGAAATCATGAAGACACGTAAGAAGTTGAACCAAATCTTGGCAGATAACACTGGTCAACCATATGAACGTTTGGAACAAGATACTGAACGTGATTACTGGCTAGATGCAGAAGAATCTGTTGCGTATGGATTAGCCGATAAAATTATGGTTAATGCAGCGGATCGTGAAACTGAAAATAAATAATGAACAAAGTCGACTTTTTAGGTCGGCTTTTTTTCTTACCAAAATCGGGTCATATCAAGCAAAAAGAGCCACATTTCGAAAAGTCTGATAAAAACTTCACAAAATACGTATTTGTTTGTTGACAATTTCACAAGCAATGATTTACAATAATACATGTTAAGAAAAGTTATTAAAACTCAATTCGGAGGAATATATTATGAAGATTTTTGCATTTGGAATTCGCGCTGATGAAGAAGCAGATTTGAAGGCATGGGAAGCTGCACACCCTGGTGTTGAAGTTGCTTTCACAAGTGAATTGTTGACACCTGAAACAGCTAAGTATGCTGAGGGAGCAGACGCTGTTAACGTGTACCAACAATTGGATTACACACGCGAAACTTTGGCTGCATTGCACGAATTGGGAATCAACAAGATGTCATTGCGTAACGTTGGAACTGACAACATCGACTTCGATGCTGCTCGTGAATTCGACTTCAGCATTTCAAACGTGCCAGTTTACTCACCAAACGCGATTGCAGAACACTCAATGATTCAATTGTCACGTTTGCTACGTCGCGCTAAGCAATTGGATAACAAGGTTGCTAAGCATGACTTGCGTTGGGCACCAGCTATCGGTCGTGAAATGCGTATGCAAACTGTTGGGGTTATCGGAACTGGTAACATCGGACGTGTTGCAATCAAGATTTTGCAAGGATTTGGAGCAAAGGTTGTTGCTTACGACAAGTTCCCAAATGCTGAAATTGCAGAACAAGGATTGTACGTTGACTCACTAGACGAATTGTACGCACAATCAGATGCTATCTCATTGTATGTACCAGGTGTTCCTGAAAACCACCACATGATCAACGCTGAATCAATCGCTAAGATGAAGGATGGCGTAGTCTTGGTTAACGCATCACGTGGAAACTTGATGGACTTGGACGATGTTATTGCTGGTTTGGACTCAGGAAAGATTTCTGACTTCGCAATGGACGTTTACGAACATGAAGTTGGACTATTCAATGCTGACTGGTCAGACACTGAATTCCCAGATGCTAAGATTGCAGATTTGATTGCACGTGAAAACGTGTTGGTTACACCACACACAGCTTTCTACACAACTAAGGCTGTTCAAGAAATGGTGACACAATCAATGGACGCATCACTTGACTTCATCAATGGTGAAACACCAGCGATTGCAGTTGAATACTAAGAATCAATAATTAACGAAAACTAGGGGTTATAGAGGCATGACGAGTAAAGTTTTTGATGGTACGTATGAGTTTAATGTGAAAGATTTCTTCTTTAAGGTTCTTTCAGGATCTGCACAAGGAATTTTGATTGGTGTGCTACCAGCCGCCGTATTGAAGTATGTTTTGATGCCATTCATGGCACAAACATGGGCAATGGATTTGAACGCTATCTTGGTATTGTTTGGATCATTCATTCCTGTTTTGATTGGGGTTGCGGTTGCTTTGCAATTCAACATGCGTTCGCTTGACGTGGGAGTTATGGCGATTGCAACAGGAGCAGCATCTGGTTCAATTAAGTGGGCCACTGTTGATGCTGGTTTTGTTAACCCAATTACCGGTGTTGCAACAAAGGCGCCAAGCACAGTTTACCTAGCATCTGGAGCGGGTGACGTGATTAACGCGATGATCGTTGCCGCAATCGGTGTGTTGGTTATCTGGTTGGTTTCTAAGTACTTGGGTGGATTTGGTGCCGTAGCCATTATCTTCAGCCCATTGCTAATTGGTGGAGGGGTTGCCTTCCTTGGTCGTTTGATTGCCCCTTACGTGGGAGCAATCACAACTGCAATTGGAGATGTTGTTCGTTTGTTCACTGACCTACAACCATTGCCAATGGCAATCTTGATTGCAATGGCGTTTGCCTTCATTATCATCACACCTGTTTCAACAGTTGGAATTGCGTTGGCAATTTCATTGGCTGGACTTGGTGCCGGTGCTGCCGGAGTTGGGGTTGTCGCAACAACAGTTATCTTGTTGTTGAACTCAGCTAAGGTTAACAAGAAGGGAACAACAATTGCGATCTTCCTTGGAGCGATGAAGGGAATGATGCCAGCTGTCTTCAAGAAGCCAATCATGATTACTGCCTTCCTAGGAACAGCCGCTTTGGCCGCTATTCCAGTTGCATTGCTAAATGTACAAGGAACACCAACATCAGCCGGATTCGGTTGGATTGGAATGGTTTCACCTATTCAATCAATGTTGGCACAAGGATCTGACTCATTGTTCATCAACAACGTTATCGGTGTTCTACCTGGTTTGATGGTTTGGTTTGTAATTCCAGTTGCTGCTGGATTCTTGGTTGACTACCTATGCACAAAGGTATTCCACCTATACTCACCAGAAGACTTCAAGCAAGACATGTAATATAAACAATAAAAGCAGGACACTCATGTTGAGTGTCCTGCTTTTTTACTGTCTAAGGATACAGCGATAAGGAAGGTGTGGTGGTGGGCAATACATGTAGATTTGATTGTATAAGCGAAATATAATGGGCTTATATTGATTGATATGCACGGAGAAAGTATTGTTTGGTCTTTGTATGGGATATAAGGCGTGTATAAGGGCATATGAGGCTTTATATGTGGGTGGGAATATAAATGGTCTATCTCTGTATTTGATGGGCGAGAATCTGTTTTAAGGCACAAAAAAAGCACTAGTCAGATGACTAATGCTTTTTTAAGTTATTTACTTAGAAACAACTTGCTTACCCTTGTATGAACCGTCAGCGGCCACGTGGTGGTTACGTACGTAAACACCGTTTTCGTTCTTGTGAAGTACAGGTGTCTTAAGTCCACCTTGACCTCCACGACGCATACGCTTCTTCATCTTTGAAGTCTTACGTGCAGGAACTGCCATAGATCTATCCTCCTTATCACACCGCCGTGTTATAAGAAAGGCAGTGTTTAATAATCGATTATTTTTTCAACTCTTCTAATTTACTTGATAAGTCTATTTTTGTCAAGTTTTGGAGCAAGTAAATCGTTAAAATAAAATGAAAGGGTTTACAATTGGTGTAATTGGGGTCATAATGCCAGTGTAAACACATATGGAGTGGAGGAAAGAATGATGAAGACAGGGAAGCAATTTAAGCATGTTTTGGTAGCGGTGAACGATTCTAAGTTGGGACAAATGGCATTAGTGAACGCAATTCATCAAGCGTTAGAAGATGAAGCAAAGCTATCTATTGTCTCTGTGTTTGAACGGGATGATATGAGTGTCTTTGATGCGATGTCTAAAGAGAAGACCCATGCAGCGTATGCGGATGTGGAACGTGCATTGGCACGTTATAAAGAGATTGCAGAAGAAGCGGGCGTAAAAGATGTTCAAATGATTCTAGCTGAGGGAGAGCCAGGACCAGTGATCGTAAAAAATATTATTCCACAATATGACGTTGATTTTGTCATTATTGGGTCACATTCTAATATTGGCCGCGCGCCATACTTTGGGTCACAATCAAGCTATGTGGCCAACAATGCACCAATTTCTGTGATGATTGTTCGCTAAACTGTATCAGGTGTTTCGGGGATGCTTTATAGTTTTAGGCTGACAATAGATATGTAATCGTGTAACATTAAAGGCATTGATGAATCATGTTTAGGGGGAAATCATGGAATTACTAAGTGAGTATATTGATGCTTATCTATCTACACTGAAATATTTAGATGAGGTTATTTCAGAACCAGCCGATGAGTATGGTTTGTCTTTTGAACAATACCTAATTATGCATGGTATTTCAGAAAAAGATGGTATTACACTAACGGATATCGTGGAAGATCGTCATGTGACACGAGCCGCTGTGTCACGTCAGATTAAAATGCTCTTGAAGAAGGGGTATGTCTACCAAGAGGCAGATAAAAATGATCGTCGACGTATGCTATTACATCTAACCGACTTAGGGATCGAAATCGAACAAATTGTGACAGAACGTGTGACAAACCGTTTCGATGGTTGGGTAGAAGTATTTGGTGAAGAAAAGGCACAAGCCATTTTGGACTTTATTCGTCATTTTGATGAGAAGGTTGTTTCAAAGACGCGTGGTCGTGCACGTCAACTTGATGGGGACTACTAGTTCCGCGTGAATCACTTGCGTATCATATGTGCTTTATAGTATGATGATTAAGTTGATTTTTGGGTATTGGCCAAGCGGTAAGGCGACGGCTTCTGGTGCCGTTATTCACTGGTTCGAATCCAGTATACCCAGTCATGGAGACATCACATTTATGTGGTGTCTTTTTTGTTACAGTTGAACGTTTTTGTAGGGCGTTGTAGCGTACTTAATCTGGTTATGGATACGTTATAATAAAAGACTGATAAGGGTCAGCAATGCATATGTTAGCTGGATGAGGATATATAAGAAAGAGGATATGATGAGAAGTCAAAGGGTTGTGGCAACGCAGAAAGATTTACCGCAATTGAAGCGTTTATATCAAGCGGCTTTTCCATATGGTGAACCATTTGGTTTTCTGTTGATGATGGCCAAACGACGTGACATTCAAATGCATGCCTTTTATGATGGGGATGCCTTTGTGGGGCTGATTTATTTGATTTTTGATCATGATAAGGTGTATGTGCTTTACTTAGCTGTTAATCCACAATTACGTAGTCAGGGGCTTGGGAGCCAAGTCTTGCAATGGTTATCAGAGACGTTCCCAACGCGTAAAGTGTTTTTGGATTTAGAGGTGTTGGATGACCAAGCAGAAAATGCGACGCAACGTGCACGTCGACGCGATTTTTATTTAAAAAATAATTTTCAATCAGCGAATTTGTTTTTTGAAGAAGAAGGTATTGATTATGAAGTGCTGACAACTGGTGAAAGCATTACAGCGGATGAGTATCAGACCACAATGGACGTCTTTACACAGGGAACCTTCACGGTAAACTTTATCCCAAAGCCTCAAGAATAGGTGTATGATAGAGACCTAAAATAATTTGAGGATGGTATGTATGATGAGTCAAGGAACAGTACGTGTTTATGTTGCAGGTGGTTGGTTTTCAGATGTGCAATCAGAACAATTAAACCGTGTGGCAGAAGCGATTAAAGCTAATCCAACAGTTGCGTATGGATTCGAACCCCAAGCGCACCAAGGAAGCGAAACGTACGGAACAGAACGTTGGGCAGACCTAACGTTCAGTAGTGACGTACAAGCCATGAATAATGCAGATGTGATTGTGGCATCTTTGAACGAAAGTGATTTGGATTCAGGGACTGTCTGGGAATTGGGTTACATGACTGCGGCACAAAAGCCAGCGGTTATTGTCTATGACGGAACATCATTGAACTTGATGCCAGCTCGTGGTGCTGGTCTATATGTTAACTTGAATGAAGATAAGGGCCTAACTTCTGAACACTTTGGTTTGGAAGAATTGGCAACACTTGACTTCAATGCTTTGCCTACTAACAAGTGGCTAGGTGGTATGTTATAAAAATAAGAAAGCAAGCTGTCTGGGGATGGCTTGCTTTTTTAATGCGTTCATTTATAGGGGTGCCTGATGGTATGCCGATATACAAAAAAGGATCAAGGCTCTTAGTGTAGAGTCTTGATCCTTTTTGTTGTGACAGAATCACGTGATTAGTGGCCTTCTGCCGCGGCGATACCTTCATTTAAACCATCCAGGTCTAATGTATGGTTTTTAAAGCTGGCGTTATCAATGGGTAAATGTAATTGGAAATCAGCAAACTCTTCTAATGTTCCAGTTAAGTTATCCCCTGTTAACGCTAAGAGATGTCCACCAAATGTATGGTCGTCGCTTAGGAAATGCAAATGCCAGCCAGCCGCAACGGCACCTTGATATAACTCTGGTGAGTAATATCCAATAATAGTACCAGTGATATTCTCAGCAGTGAATGTCGGTTGGTTTTCAGCAACTGTTGCTAAGCTGGGGTAAGGTGCTTCTGACTTAGGTGCAATACGCACAAGTACGTGACTAAAGTCACCATGTAGACGTAATGCAGCGAAGTTGTTGTGGAAATGGTGGCTATCAGCTAACGATGCTAAGCCTGCAAAGTCAGTGTGAGGCAATGTAATTGCTTCGCTTTCACCGGCGAAATGAACCGTCGCAAATGGCAAACTAGTGTCGTTAAGGGCTGTGATGTGATTGACAGTACCGTTAGACTCAGCTTGATACATTTGACCATCTAGGATGATGACTTCGCCGTCGACGCCATCTAACGTTCCGATACCAGTATCTCCATGTGTTAGTAATTCATCGGCTGTGGTTGTACCCGCGAATTGACGGGCCATCAAAGCACCAAGCGTACTGTGTTGATATAGAGTTGTCATGTATTTACCTCCAAAAAAAGCCACCCGAAGGCGGCTAAGTGAATGGGTTAGCCTTCTTGTGCAACAAGTTGTGCTAATTCGTGGTTGTGTGAGTAGTCAACGGGGATGTCGATAACAACGGGTCCTTCTGTTGCGAATGCTTCATCCAAGACAGCGTCTAGTTGATCAGGTGTTTCAACACGTAATCCCTTAGCACCCATTGATTCGGCAAACTTAACGATGTCGATTGGGGCCAATTGGATTCCGGCTGACTTTCCGTCATACTTCTTTTCTTCTTGGAACTTAACCATGTCGTAACGGTGATTGTCATTCCAAACCAAACTAACTGTGTTCAACTTCATTTCAACAGCAGTGGCCAATTCTTGACCTGAGAAGAAGAATCCACCGTCACCAGAAACAGAAATTGCCTTAGCATTTGGACGAACCATCGCCGCAACCATCGCCCATGGTAATCCAACACCAAGTGTTTGCATACCATTTGAAATCAAGAAGTGACGTGGGACGAATGACTTGAAGTGACGTGCCATCCAGATGTAGTGTGATCCAATGTCAGAAGCCACAGTCATATCATCTGTAACACGTTCTTGTAGCGCCTTAACGATGCTCAATGGGTGGTTTAGATGTGCTTCAGCAGGTGTGTATGTTTCGTTATCAGAATCGTGCAATTGTTGCTTTGTCTTAGCCAAAGTTGCCTTAGCTTCATCACCCAAGACGTAACCAGCAATAACTGACTTCAATGAATCTAATGTATCAGCGATTGTTCCAACAAGTTGACGTTCAGGTACGTAGTGGTTATCGATTTGTGCAAAGGCAGTATCGATTGTCACGATCTTTAGATCGTTGTTAGCATTCCAGTTACGTGGTTCGTATTCGATGGCATCGTAACCAACTGTAATAACCAAGTCAGATTCAGCCAACAATTGGTCACCTGGTTGGTTGTGGAACAAACCAATACGACCAAAGAATGTTGAAGGTTCTAGTTCACGTGAGATAACTCCAGCCCCTTGGAATGTTTCTACAACGGGTAGGTTTGTTTGTTCTAGCAAGCTACGCAATGAAGCAACTGTGTCATCATCTGAACCACGTTGTCCAACAAGGATAACTGGCAACTTAGCAGCCTTTACTTGTTCTGCTAACCAAGCGATATCGTTGGTGTGGGCAGCACCCATCTTAGGTGCGTTAAATACTTGTAATGGCTTAGCTGTAATCACAGCATCATCAACGTCTTGTGGAATTGATACGAAAGCCGCTCCGGGCTTTGGTCCAGTTGCAGCAACAAAGGCGTTAGCCAAGATTTCTGAAATGTTTTCAGGGTCTTGAACTTCAACAGAGTAGTTTGTCACAGGCTTGAAAATCGCAACTGAGTCAGTGCTTTGGTGTGTCAAGCGGTACAAGTCCTTACGAGGTACTTGTCCACCGATGGCCAAAACAGGATCTCCTTCAGCGGTAGCTGTCATCAAACCAGTCACAAGGTTACCAACTCCTGGTCCAGAAGTCGCAATCATTGCACCCGGCTTACGTGTAATACGTGCAAAACCTTGGGCCATGAAAGCCGCGTTTTGTTCATGACGAACAACGACTAGTTCAGGTGAAACAGTTCCTTCTTCTGGGTGTTCCAATCGTTCGAATAGGCGGTCAATCTTGGCTCCTGGAATTCCAAAAACCAAATCAACACCGTGGTTGTTAAGACTGTCGACGATTAGGTCAGCACCGTATTGTTGTGAATCAGACATGTGTAAATACTCCTTTGTTTCTTTAACTAACTAATATAGCGAATAAACACATTGTACACCTAAACGCCACAAAATGAAGTATTATTTTTAAAAAATAATAAATAAATGAGTTTATTTAACATATTTAAAAAGACGAAAGTGCGTATTTGAAGAATTATAAATTGTGACAGGCGATAGTTTGTTAGAATAGTAGATGTAAGTAGTTACTATAAATAAGGAGGTGGTTGAATGGATATGGAAATGATTGAAGCACAACCTGAAGGTGGATTTAAAAGGGTGGTGACACCTATACCACTTTTGGGTGAGCATGATGTCTTAGTGCAAGTTAAGGCAACTGGCTTGAATCCAATTGATGGGAAGCAACGTACCGTTATTGAGAAACCTAAGGTTTTGGGATTTGATGCAGTCGGGATTGTTGCGCAAGTAGGCGCATCAGTACAAGCCTTTCAACCTGGGGATCGTGTTTTTTATAGTGGAGACATTGCACGACCGGGAAGTTTAGCAAATTATCAACTTGTTCGTGAAGAGATTATGGCGCTAGCGCCACAAAATCTAACAGACGTTGAAGCAGCGACGATTCCGTTAACCTTTTTAACAGCCTATGAATTGTTGGTTGATAAATTCGGATTAGTCGCACGTGAAGGTGCGGCTACTGGGCAGACACTATTTATTGTTAATGGCGCTGGTGCAGTTGGTCGTGTCATGACACAACTCGCAAAATGGATGGGGATGCAAGTCATTGCAACTGCATCTACAGTGGAAAGTCAGAATATGGTTCGTGCGAATGGTGCGGATTATGTTGTGAATCATTATGAAGACTACTTACAAGAACTAAAAGAAAATGGTTGGACAGATATTCCGTATATCGCACTATTACATGAACCAAATCGACATTTTGCCAAGGTTGCGGAATTAATCGCACCTTTTGGTCATATTGGGATGATTGTTGCGCCTGATGGGCCTGTGGATATTGGCTTAGTAAAAAATAAGTCTGTTTCATTAGATTGGGAATTTATGTTTGTCAAAGCATCGAATGAACTATTAATGGAGACACAAGGTGCTGCATTGGCGCTAGCTGCTGAATTAAGTGGTGCTGATATTATTACGCCATATGTTGGAGACGTGTTTGCTATTTCTGATATTAATAGTATTGAAGAGGTTTTTATTTATATGGACAATAGTGAGACGTATGGCAAGGCTGTAATTCGTCGGGTCGATTAGTTTTAAGCGAACTTTATGAGTTATTTGGACGGTTAAAGTTGTTTGGTCAAAAAAGGTTTAACGTTTTTGGATTTCTTGTGTAACGTTTATGTTACAGTACGATTAAAAATATTTCTTAAAAACTTGCACTCTAACAATTAGAGTGCTAATATAGATATATGGAATTGGATATAAAATAAATTCCAGTAAGATTTACTTTAAACAAACAAGTACAATACTAAAAATGAATATGGAGGGTGTTATTATGGCACAAGACAATTTTGGATTTTCAGATTTTGACGATATTTTTCGGATGATGAATGATGACATTGCACGTCAACAACGAATGTCTCGTCAACAACCTCAACCACAAATGCGACAACAACAAATGCGAAGCCAACAACAGGTTCCGCAACAAGAACAAGGACTATTAGATCAATATGGAATCAACATGACTGAGGAGGCTCGTCGAGGTAATTTTGATCCCGTGATTGGTCGTGATGATGAAATTCAACGAACGATTGAAATTTTGAATCGTCGTAGCAAGAACAATCCCGTATTAATCGGTGAACCTGGGGTCGGTAAGACGGCTGTGGTTGAAGGTTTGGCACAAGCGATTGTGAATGCGAAAGTACCAGCTAAATTACAAGATAAAGAAGTGATTCGTTTGGACGTTGTGTCACTTGTTCAAGGAACTGGTGTACGTGGAGAATTTGAAGAGCGTATGCAAAAGTTAATGGACGAAGTTTCACAACGAAAGGATGTTATTCTATTCATTGATGAAATCCATGAAATTATGGGTGCTGGTGGCACAGGTGAAGGTTCAATGGATGCTGGTAATATTTTGAAGCCAGCATTAGCACGTGGTGATTTCCAACTATTGGGAGCCACAACATTGAACGAATACCGTCAAATTGAAAAGGACGGTGCGATTGCACGTCGTTTCCAACCAGTTATGGTGGATGAACCAACAACCGAAGAAGCCAATTTGATTTTGAAGGGCTTGGCACCTCGTTATGCGGAATACCATAAGGTAACTTATTCTGATGGTGCCTTGGAAGCTGCTGTTGATCTATCAAATCGTTACATTACAGATCGTTACTTGCCAGACAAGGCGATTGACTTGATGGACGAAGCCGGATCTGTAAAGAACCTATCTGTGAAGATTGGTGACCCAAAGGAAATCGAAAAGAAGATTCAAGAAGCAGATAATAAGAAGATGGAAGCCGCCAATGAGGAAGACTTTGAAAAGGCTACTTATTGGAAGGACCAGGTTAACCAATTAACACTTCAATTAGAATCAATTAAGAGCCAAAAGCCACAAAATGAAGCTGCAACAACTGTCACAAAGCGTGATATTGAAAAGGTTGTGGAACAAAAGACTGGTATTCCAGTTGGTGAATTAGCAGAATCAGAACAAACACAACTTAAGAATTTGGATAAGGACTTAGCCGCACATGTTATTGGGCAAGATGAAGCGACTGAACGTGTAGCACGTGCTATCCGTCGTAACCGTGTCGGATTTAATAAGTCTGGTCGTCCAATTGGAAGTTTCTTGTTTGCTGGACCAACTGGGGTTGGAAAGACTGAAACAGCAAAGCAACTAGCCAAGGAATTATTTGGAACTGATGAAAATATGATTCGTTTTGACATGTCTGAGTACATGGAGAAGCATTCCGTTTCTAAGTTGATTGGTGCGCCAGCAGGATACGTTGGTTATGAAGAGGCTGGACAATTGACGGAAGCAGTTCGTCGTCATCCTTACTCACTTGTCCTATTGGATGAGGTTGAAAAGGCACATCCAGATGTTATGAATATGTTCCTACAAATTTTGGACGACGGTCGTTTAACAGACGCCCAAGGGCATGTTGTTTCCTTTAAGGACACGATTATCATCATGACATCAAATGCAGGACAAGCTGGTTTTGATCCAGAAGATGAAGATCAACCAGATTTGATGACACGTTTGGCACCATACTTTAAGCCAGAATTCTTAAACCGTTTTGATGCAATTGTTGAATTCAGTCCATTGAGTAAAGATAACCTACTACACATCGTGGACTTGATGTTGAATGATATGAACCATGCGATTGCGTTGAAGGGATTGCACATTGATATCACAGACCAAACAAAGCGTAAGCTAGTTGACCTAGGTTATGATCCTGCAATGGGAGCACGTCCACTACGTCGTGTTATCCAAGATCAATTAGAAGATCAAATTGCCGACTTCTATCTAGACAATCCAAATGTTAAGGATTTACGTGCTGAAGTACGTGATGACGAAATTGTGATTGTTGCAGAAACAGATCCTAACAAGGAAAAAGCTGATGAGAAGTTAATGAAACATGATAAGAAGGAAGCTGAGAAAGATGCAGAATTAGCAGATATTGCAAAAGAAGCGCATGATTTAGCTGAATAATATAGAAGAACTGTCAGGTAACTGGCAGTTTTTTTATTGTTCTTGTGAAATATAAAGTTACAGCGAAACATTCTAATAGGAAGAAAAAATAATGCAAATCATATGAATAATAGCTGTAAACCTTGTTGTGTAGCCGTTTTCAGGCTTTCTTAAAGAAATCGTCTTTGATTTTTGAGACATTCCTGTAACATAAGCGTAAATAAACGTACATGCTTATGGTATCTTCTTGAAAAACGCATTGCATATACTAAGTCTTGTAATTTAAGTTAGAAATTAAAACAAATAAAAAAAAGCAAAAATCTATTGGAGAAATTAATCTTATGAATACTACTGTTAAGAACATGTTGTTAGCCACCGCTGGAGCCGCCGTTTTGATGGCTGGGTCAACTGCTTTGGGATCAGCTGACACAACTAAGATCACAATCATGTCAGGTGACACTTTGTCACAACTTGCTATCGATTACGATGCAACAGTTGAAGACTTGGTTTCTTCAAACAACATCAAGGATGCTAACAAGATCTGGGCCGGAGACAAGTTGGTTGTTACTGGTAAGGCTGTTAAGGACTTGAAGTTGACTGCAGAACAAAAGGAAGTTGTTGCTGAAGTTAAGGAAGAAGTTGAAGTAAAGCAAGCTGAACAAGCTGCTGTTGAAGCTCCAGCTGCTGCCCCAGCACAAGTTGAAGCTCCAGTTCAAACTGAAGTGTCAACATCTGCAAAGACTAACAAGTCACAAAACACTGATTTTGCAAAGAAGTACGATGCACCGCAAAATTACTCAGCTGTTAATACTTACCCACAAGGGCAATGTACTTATTTTGCAAAGGCCGCAGCTCCATGGGTTGGTAACAACTGGGGAAATGCTGCTGACTGGGCAGCTTCAGCCGCTGCAGCAGGTCGTACAGTTAGCTCAACACCTACAGTAGGTGCAGTTGCTGTATTCGCACCAGGACAACAAGGTGCTGGTGGCTTGGGACACGTTGCGGTTGTAACTAGTGTTAGCCCTGATGGAACATCATTTGGTCTAATCGAAGGTAACTATGCAGGTAACCGTGATTCAGCACAAACTGCAGGTGTTGTCTTCATCCGTTAATCTTAAGTTTATAAATAAAATGAAGGGTTCCGTCTTGTACGGACCCTTCTTTTTTTAGAATTTTTAAGGAGTAAGGTATGCCATTTAGTATTGAACCAGGTGTTGCAATTCATATGGATGATTTTGGGAATGTTGATAGTCGAATTATGTTTACTGAACCGCAAGGGGATCGTAATTTACAAATTTTGTCTACACAGATTCAACCAGGTGGGAATGCAGCGTATATTGAACAAGAGCTAATGCACTTGATTATTGCACGCAGTAACCGTGATTTATTAGAAGTGATGTCGGAAGTCGTTGGACGTCCGTACAAAATGCAAGGAAATCGTCCAGAAACAGGTTTTGACGTCGCTGGATTGATTCAATATATCTACAATCAATCAATGGGACGTGGTTTTCCAACGGATTTAGAAGGTCAATTAAAAGAAGTAACGTTGATTGAAATTCAAGATATCATGCCTAAGGACGTTTTGTATTGGAAGTCTGGCGATTTGGTGATTAATGCAGGAGTTTACGTAGGGGGATCACGCTATCTAACAGTTGATTTATTGGCAGGTGAAGTAACTGTCAAGGAACTAGCGGATACTTGGCAACCTGATTTTGTCGGAACAATTATGCCACGAGGTAAATAATATGACATTTACGTATGAACCAGGCTTGATTACTTATGTGATTGATGGTGAGGTTATGGCTAAAATCGTCTTTCCAGCCAATGAAGATGGCACTGTTTGGGATATTACGCATACAGTAGTCCACAGTTCACTCCGTGGACAAGGGATTGCGAATGCACTTTTAGAAGAAGTGGTACAGTTAGCAATTGAAGCAGATGTAAAGTTAAAGCCAACATGTGTATTTGCGGAAAAGATTTTTGCCCGGACACCTGCGTACCAAGCGCTACAAGTGACTGAATAAATTAAAAAAGGAAACGTTCGGGGATAAACCGAGCGTTTTTTTCCTGTTATAATAGTAGTAATAATAAAGTTTTTATGAAGCGGAGTAATAAGATGACAAGAAAATTTGCGATTGTAGAAAAGTATCAAGATGCAGGACTGAACTTACCAGTACGTGCTACACAACAAGCCGCTGGTTATGATTTTGAAGCTGCGGAAGACTTCGTCGTGCCATCAATTTGGAAGCGACCATTGATGCATGCTATGAAGTTAGTGCGTCAAAACCGTACATTGATTGATACTGAAGCGAATGAAGCCCAAACAGCGTTAAAGCCAGTATTGATTCCAACAGGAATTAAGGCTTACATGCCTGAAAATGAATTTTTGATGATTGCAAACCGTTCATCAAACCCATTGAAGCGTCGCTTGCTTGTGCCGAATGGTATTGGTGTGATTGATGCCGACTACGTGGATAACCCAAAGAACGAAGGTGAAATTTTTATTCAAATGACTAACTTCGGTATCTTAGACGTTAAGGTTAAGAAGGGTGAACGTATTGCGCAAGGAATCTTCATGCCATTCTTGGTAACTGATGATGATATGAACGATAAGAAGACTGAACGTGTCGGTGGATTCGGTAGTTCTGGCCAAGCCTAAAAAAGTGAGGGGAACATGGCAAAAGTAAAAACACAATTTGCGTGTTCTAACTGTGGTGCGATTTCACAACGCTATATGGGACGTTGTCCCAGTTGTGGCGCATGGGGAACACTTGTTGAAGAAGTCCAACAACCTGAAAAAGCAGACCGTAAGTCACGTGTTAACCTAGCTGGTGAAGTGGCGAAGTTTGAAAAGTTGGATGACATTAATATAGAAGAAACTTTGCGTGTGACCTCAAATTCAAATGAATTTGACCGCGTATTAGGGGGTGGCATCGTTCCAGGATCACTTGTCTTAATTGGTGGTGATCCCGGAATTGGAAAATCTACACTACTCTTACAAGTTTCTGGTTCATTAGCTAATTCAGGCCAAAAAGTGCTGTATGTTTCTGGTGAAGAAAGTGCATCACAAATCAAGTTGCGAGCTGAACGTCTTGGCGTGCAAGGCGATGCGGATTTCTACTTATATCCGGAAACAGATATGAGCCAAATTCGAAAAGCGATTGATGAATTGAAGCCTGACTTAGTTGTGATTGATTCAATTCAAACGATGCAAGAACCGGATGTGCAATCAAGTGTTGGGTCAGTTGCACAAATTCGTGAAACGACCGCCGAACTCTTACAAATTGCGAAAACCAATGGCGTTACAATCTTCATTGTCGGCCATGTTACTAAGGAAGGTAACATTGCAGGACCAAAGATTTTGGAACACATGGTGGACACCGTTTTGTATTTTGAAGGTGATAATCAACGTAGCTTCCGATTGTTGCGTGCGGTTAAGAATCGTTTTGGATCAACCAATGAATTGGGTGTTTTTGAAATGGAACATGAAGGACTAGCTGAAGTAGCGAATCCTTCTCAAATGTTCTTAGAAGAACGGCTAGAAGATGCGAGTGGGTCGGCCGTTGTTGTTGCGTTAGAAGGGACACGACCAGTGCTAGTTGAACTACAAGCCTTGGTAACGCCTACTGTCTTTGGTAATGCGCAGCGTACCTCAGCTGGAATTGATCGTAATCGTGTGTCCGTTTTGATGGCTGTCTTAGAGAAACGCGCCAATCTATTACTGCAAAATCAAGATGCCTATGTGCGAGCTGCTGGTGGTGTTCGCTTAGATGAACCTGCGATTGACCTTGCGATTGCAATGGCAATTGCATCTAGTTATCGCGATAAAGGAACACGACCGGGTGATGCTTTTGTGGGTGAAATTGGTCTAACAGGTGAAATCAGGCGTGTTCCACGTTTGCATGATCGTATTGCGGAAGCGCAAACGCTTGGCTTCAAGCGAGTGTTCGTACCGTACTCAGGTTTGGACGCTAAAAACAAGGTCGAAGGCATTGAAATCATTGGGGTTAAAACATTATCTGATGCGTTACGCTTAGGACTTGATGGATAACTTGAAACCAACGTCTGACACATGTATATTTAAAGGTACAGATTTATTTAAAGAGAGGGTCAATCATGACTGAACAAACAGAAAAGAAGATTCGTGTCCGTTACGCACCATCACCAACTGGACATCTACACATTGGTAACGCTCGTACAGCCCTATTTAACTGGCTATTTGCGCGTCATCACAAGGGTGAATTTATCATCCGTATTGAAGACACTGACCAAACTCGTAACATTGCGGACGGTGAACGTTCACAATTGGATAACTTGGCATGGTTGGGCTTGGACTGGGACGAATCACCAGCAAATCCAGGTGAATACGGACCATACCGTCAATCAGAACGTCTATCAATCTACCAACCATTGGTACAAGACTTGCTAGAACGTGGATTGGCCTACAAGTCATACAAGTCTTCAGAAGAATTGGAAGCGGAACGTGAAGCGCAAATTGAAGCCAAGGAAGCGCCTCACTACGTTTACGAATACGAAGGAATGTCTGAAGAAGAAATTGCAGCAAAGCAAGCCGAAGCTGAAGCAGCAGGATTGCCATATGTTGTCCGTTTCCGTGTACCTGAAAAGGTTTACGCTTGGGATGATATGGTTAAGGGAAACGTTGAAATCAACGCCAACACTGTTGGTGGTGACTGGGTTATCCAAAAGGCAGATGGTATGCCAACATACAACTTTGCGGTTGTTGTGGATGACCACATGATGGAAATCTCACACGTACTACGTGGAGACGACCACGTGTCAAACACACCTAAGCAATTGATGATTTATGAAGCCTTTGACTGGGAAGCACCAATCTTTGGTCACATGACTTTGATCATTAACGCTGATACTGGTAAGAAGTTGTCAAAGCGTGATGAAACAATCTTGCAATTTATCGAACAATACCGCGAATTGGGTTACCTACCAGAAGCAATGTTGAACTTCATTGTGCTATTGGGATGGTCACCAGTTGGTGAAAAGGAAATCTTCACTAAGCCACAATTGGTTAAGTTGTTTGATGAAGCACGTCTATCAAAGTCACCAGCTAAGTTTGATAACAAGAAGTTGGAATGGATTAACAACCAATGGATTAAGACAGCTGATCAAAACATGGTCTTTGATAAGATGATGCAACAATTGGTTAAGTCTGAATTGGTAGATCCAAAGGAATTGACTGCGGAATCAATGCAATGGTTGCGTTCAGTAATGAACGTGTACATGGATGGTGTGTCATACACATCACAAATTGTGCCATTGATTGAACCAGTCTTCTTCAAGATGCCAAGCGCACTTGAAATTACTGAATCTGAAAAGGAATGGATGGCTGCGGAAGAAGTGCCAATGCTATTGCAAACATTCGTGGACAAGCTAGAAGCAATGCCATTGTTTACAGCCCACGCTATTATGGGTGCCATTCGTGAAATCCAAAATGAAACAGGTATCCGTGCCCGTGCATTGTGGAACCCACTACGTATTGCATCAACACGTCAAGAACAAGGACCTAACCTAGGTGAACTACTTGAACTATTGGGACGTGAACAAACATTGAAGAACGTTCGTGACTTCATGTAATTAAATAAAAAAGCCCATGCAGAAATGTATGGGCTTTTTTAATTGACTGAAATATGTCTATCTTAAAGAATTTTTTGCCGTTTATCTGACTCGTGCGTTTGTCGATCAGTATCAAAGGTTCATTGATGATGCACATGGATTGTTTTGAGCAGGGGTGTTTGGCATGAATAGACACAGGCCGGAGTAACTGAAGGCGATTGTATAGGCAAGTGACAGGTATTATTTGAAAGAGAATAGGGTCAAAAGAGGAGGCTTATCATACTCGAAATGATTGCTTTGATGTATGATTTTGCCATAAAGCCTATAAAAAATAAGCGCATGAAATACATATTTCATAAAAATTAAACGCATGTTAAATTTATGAAAGTGTCCCTACAAAATAAATTGTGGTAGAATAAATATTATCTATACTAAACCCAAGTCGGGGATTTAAGAAGGAAGTGGAAAATGGCTAATCCATTACGAAAGATTATTGAAAGCGATCGTGGAACACTGCGTCGTTTGGGAAAAACAGCAGACCGAGTAGAATCATACGCAGATCAAATGGCAACATTATCAGATGAAGAGTTGCAAGCAAAGACACCTTACTTTAAGGAATTGCTTGCTGATGGGAAGACTTTGGATGATATCTTACCAGAAGCATTTGCAGTCGTACGTGAAGCAGCACGTCGTGTATTGGGACTTTACCCATTCCGCGTACAAATTATGGGATCAACCGTGCTTCACGGTGGAAACATCGCTGAAATGCGTACCGGTGAAGGTAAGACTTTGACAGCCACTATGGCTGTTTATCTAAACGCCTTGTCTGAAGAAGGTGTCCACGTTGTTACAGTTAACGAATACTTGTCACGTCGTGACGGGGAAGAAATGGGAGAACTGTACAAGTGGCTTGGGTTGACTGTGGGAATTAACACATCAGAAATGTCAGCTTATGAAAAGCGTGCGGCTTACGCATCAGACATTACGTACTCAACAAACTCAGAAATTGGATTTGACTACTTGCGTGATAACATGGTTTCACGTAAGGAAGACCGTGTACAACGTCCATTGAACTTTGCTTTGGTCGACGAAACTGACTCAATCTTGATTGACGAAGCGCGTACACCATTGATTATTTCTGGTGCACCTTCACAAGTTAACATGCAATTGTACGTACGTGCAGACCGCTTTGTTAAGACATTAGTTGAAGAAACAGATTACATCGTGGATCAAGAATCTAAGTCTGTTTTGATGACTGAAGAAGGTATCAAGCGTGGGGAAGAATACTTCTCACTTGAAAACTTGTACGACCAAGACAATACTGCACTAACACACCACATTGACCAAGCATTGCGTGCTAACTTTACGATGGCAAACAACAAGGACTATGTTGTGCGTGAAGGTGAAGTTGTCCTTGTTGATGCGTTCTCAGGACGTATTCAAGAAGGTCGTCGTTTCTCAGACGGATTGCACCAAGCTTTGGAAGCTAAAGAAAAGGTTGATATTCAAGAAGACAACCGTTCAATGGCCTCAATCACATACCAAAACTTGTTCCGTCGTTACAAGAAGTTGTCAGGTATGACTGGTACAGCGCAAACTGAAGCGGAAGAATTCCGTGAAATTTACAACATGGAAGTTATTACAATCCCAACTAACGTACCAGTTGCGCGTATTGACGAACCAGATTTGTTGTACCCTTCATTGGAACAAAAATTTAACGCGGTGGTTGAATTAGTTGAACGTTTGCATGCAACAGGACAACCAATCTTGATTGGTACTGTTGCGGTTGAAAGTTCAGAATTATTGTCACGCATGTTGGACCAACGTGGTATCGCGCACAATGTTTTGAACGCGAAGAACCACGCTCGTGAAGCGGAAATCATTGCCAACGCTGGTCAAAAGGGTGCGGTGACAATCGCAACCAACATGGCTGGTCGTGGTACCGATATTAAGCTTGGCCCTGGGGTTACTGACCTTGGTGGATTGGCTGTTATCGGAACTGAACGTCACGAATCACGTCGTATTGACAACCAATTGCGTGGACGTGCCGGTCGTCAAGGTGACGCTGGATACTCACAATTCTTCTTGTCACTACAAGATGACTTGATGATTCGTTTCGGTGGAGAACGTATCAAGAACATGATGGATTCTTTGAATCTTGAAGACGATGATGCTGTTATCCGTAACGGTTTGATCACACGTTCAGTTGAATCAGCCCAAAAGCGTGTTGAAGGTAACAACTACGACTCACGTAAGAACGTCCTACAATACGACGACGTGATGTCACAACAACGTACAACATTCTACAATGACCGTAATAAGGTGATTGATGCAGAAGGTAGCCTTGAAAATGTTATCTTGCCAATGATCGAACGTACAATTGACCGTGTTGTTGATAACAACACAATTGGTCAAGAAAGCGAATGGGATTTGGTTGCATTGACTGAATTTGCGAAGAGTGTTTTGGTCGCAGAAGACAGTATCAATGTGGCTGACTTGCGTAACAAGTCAGTGCAAGAAATCAAGGATGAATTGTACAAGCGTTCAAAGGAAAACTACCTTTCTAAGCGTGAATTGCTTGATGATGATGACCAATTGCTACAATTTACACAAGTTGTGATTCTACGTGTCGTTGATAACTACTGGACTGAACACATGGAAAACATGAATCAATTACGTGATTCTATCCAACTACGTGGATACGGACAATTGAATCCTTTGATTGAATACCAAAACGAAGGATTCCGTATGTTTGAAGAAATGATTGCGCAAATCGAATACGATGCAACACGTTTGGTGTTGAAGTCAGAGATTCGCCAAAACATTCGTAACTAATTTAAGTTAAAATAAAAAGCACTGTTGCGCGCAACAGTGCTTTTTTACTGCCTTTGTGTTGAATTGACAAGGATAAAAAAGTCGCCTATGATTAGAATTATATAGCTAGGCGTAAGCCGATGAAATGTGAGGTTGTCAGTATGGAAATTGCCGAAGCGCGCAATCAATTACTAGAAATTACAACAGATGTTGAAAATTTTGGGAAGACATTAGATTTGGATGCATTAAATGATGCTATCGCTGCCAATGAAAATGAAATGAGCTTTCCTGATTTCTGGAACAATCATGAAACTGCCCAAGCAGTGATTGATGATAATAATAGTTTAAAAGAACGTCGTGATAATTACTTGAAGTTGACGGAAGGAGTTGATGAAGTTTCAACTGCTTTAGAGCTATTGAGTGAATTACCTGATGATGATATGCAAGCTGAGATGGAAGAGGCCTTAGCGCAATTACAAAGTGACCTAGATGCTTATCGTTTAAGCCAACTTTTGAATGAACCTTACGATAAAAGTAATGCAATCGTGGAAATTCATCCTGGGTCTGGTGGAACAGAATCTGCGGATTGGGGTGCTAACTTACAACGTATGTATACGCGTTGGGCAGAACGTCATGGTTTTAAAGTTGAATTAATGGATTACCATGCTGGTGACGTCGCTGGTATTGATTCTGCCACGATTAAGATTATTGGGCACAATGCATATGGATATCTACGTTCAGAGCGTGGAGTGCACCGTTTTGTGCGTATTTCACCCTTTGACTCAGCGGGACGTCGTCATACATCGTTTGTCTCAATTGATGTGATGCCAGAATTGGATGATTCTGTTGAAGTTGATATTAACCCTGCAGACGTTAAGATGGACGTTTACCGTGCTTCTGGAGCCGGTGGACAACACATTAACAAGACATCATCCGCTGTGCGTTTGACACACATTCCAACGGGAATTGTGGTTGCATCACAACAACAACGTTCTCAATTCCAAAACAAGGATACGGCTTACAACATGTTGCGTGCTAAGTTGTATCAACGTGAGATGGATAAGAAGGCTGCTGAGCGTGCACAAATTGCCGGTGACCAAATGGAAAATGGATGGGGTTCACAAATCCGATCATATGTTTTCCAACCATACCGTATGGTAAAAGATCATCGTAATAACTTTGAATTTGGTAATCCACAAGCTGTTATGGATGGGGAATTAGACCCATTTATTGATGCTTACTTACGTTGGAAATTAGCAACTGAAAATCCAGAATAAAGATATAAATAAAAGAGGTAGGAACTTGAAAACAAGTTCCTACCTCTTTTTTACATCTTTACATCATGACATAGAGTAGACCAGCCATCATCCCAAATAAGATAATTGCAATCATACCGATACAAATTGCGCGAACCCAAAATGGGTAACGTGCATTTTCTAAACTATTTTCATCTGTCTGTGTTTGCTTGTTTTCAACCATCCCAAAATCCCCATGTTTTCCCTTTTACAAAGAGCATATCGGTTTTAGATGGAAAAAGCAAATTCAAAGAAAAACGCTTTATTTTTCTTACAAACACTGTATAATATATCAAGTAAGTTATTTACTAACTTCGGATGTCTCCTTAGCTCAGTTGGTAGAGCAAGGGACTTTTAATCCTTGGGTCCAGGGTTCGAGCCCCTGAGGAGACATACTTAAAGCAGCTAGCTTAGGCTAGCTGCTTTTTTGTTTATTTATGTTATGTTCAGTTTTATTGATAAAGAAAACCCCCGTTAATGCAGTAGCATTAGCGGGGGTATTTTTAATAGCTATTTGCTATACGTAGAAATTTTTTGACGCGTTTTTTTGCAGGTGTGAAGAATTCAACGATGGCTAGGTAATCATCGACAATATCAACTAATAAACTTTCACGATATTTTGGAAAGGCCGCCGTTGCGCCCCACATGTGTTTGATAATAATATCTTTTTCCATCGGTGAAAGGGTTGTTAATTTTTCGGCGTTACGTAACGCAATACGGGGATGAACATAGGCATGTGTACCTGATTCAAACTTTGTATCACGCCAGTCATAGTAGAATAAATCATGCAAAATACCGGCGCGGGCAACTGCAGTGGCGTTTAAATCTAAACGCTTTGCAATGCGATAACTACGATAAGACACACTGATTGAATGCGTCAAACGGTCTGAGTGGTGATGTTGAACATAATCACTCAGTTGTTGGACAGCTGGTTTTTCAAGCAATTCATCGACGATTTCACGATAAGCTTGATCGTTTTGCCAATTTTGCATAAAACACCTCCATACAATCAGTATAGCATGTAAAAATTAACGAGACTTTAAAGCGAACATTGCAACACCGGCTGCAACACCGACGTTCAATGATTCAGCATGACCTGACAATGGAATGTACAAGTTTTGTGTTGTTGCTTCAGCAACAGCATCTTGCATCCCTTGTCCTTCATTTCCCATGATTAGGGCGAAGTTTTGTTCAGGTGTCATACCAAATAGGTCCGCAGCATCTGTGTCTAACTTAGTACCGTAGACGTTCAAACCGTTATCTTGGAATGTACGTGTCCAGTTAACCAAATCTCCACTTGCAAGTTCTAGGTGGAATTGGCTACCTTGCATGGCACGAACAGCCTTAGGAGAGTAAGGATCTACTGAACCTTCTCCAAAGACAACACCAGTGAATCCGGCTGCGTCTGCAGTACGAACCATTGTTCCAACGTTACCAGGATCTTGGATTCCGTCTAGGAACAACCAAGCCCCTTCGTGGATGTATTGTGGTTCGCGGTTGCTTGTAGGCAATGATACTTCAGCGAAGATACCTTGCGGTGTAACTAGGTCAGACAACTTCTTAGCGATATCAGCAGTGATTTCAAAAACAGGTACTCCGTGAGGAATATCATCAGCGTGTGCTGACAATTGTTCGGCTGTACCAATTAGAGCGCGTAGGCGCCCATTGTTTTCGATTGCTTCTTGCACTAAGTGCCAACCATCGAGTAGGTAAGTTTGAGTCGTTTGACGACCCTTCTTTGTTTGTAACTTTTGCCATGTTTTCACTCGGCTATTTTGAGCTGATTTAATAGTTTCCATAAATTGCATTATACGCCAAAAACGGCATGTTGCATATGCTATAATACGTTAAAGAGATAATCGAGAGACTGTTAAAGAAAGAGGATGTCAAAATGCCAATTTTAGATCGTCAAAACGTTGCGGAAGTATCACGCTACACGACGTTTATGCAATCAACGTCAGAAGGGCGTGTAACGCAAGATTTGGCTTGGGGACAAGTGAAAAATAACTGGGAATCACGTGAAGTGTTTGTTGAAAATGCGGCAGGTGAAATTATTGGGGCGATGACAATGTTGCTAACTGATACACCAGCTGGTAAGAAGTTTGCGTATGCGTCAAAAGGACCAGTTATCGCTGGTGGATTTGACGTAGCCGTTTTGAACAGCTTGGTTGCAGAAGCAAAAACTGTCTTGGATGATGCGTACGTCCTACGTATGGACCCAGAAATTGATTTTTCAGATGAATTGAATGCTGAGCTAATTGCCGCAGGTTACACAATGCGTAATCGTAATGTGGCTGATGCAGGGATGCACGCAACGATTCAACCACGTTTGAACATGGTGATTAATCTAAATGATTTCCCAGATGCAAATGAAACATTAGATTTGTATCCTTCAAAGACAAAGAGTAAGCTAAAGCGTCCTTTCCGTGATGGGGTTGAAGTGTCATGGGGCAATGATGAAGAAGCATTGGATGCTTTCTATACAACATATGAGATTATGGCTAAGCGTCATGAAATTTCATATCGTCCAAAGGATTACTTTGTACGTATGCAAGCTGCTTTCTCTGAAGACACAATGCGTATCTTTATGGCTAAGCGTGAAGGTGAATTACTATCTACTGGAATCGCCTTTAAGTACGGAAACAAGATTTGGTACATGTATGCAGGTTCAATGGATGGCAATGTTTACTATGCACCATACGCGGTACAATCTGCCATGATTCAATGGGCATTAGATGAAAATATTGCCTTGTACGATATGGGTGGTATTGAAGAAGCAACGACCAACGATCCGTTGTATGTTTTCAAGCATACATTTGTGAAAGCAGACCCATTAGAATACATCGGAGAGATTGATGTTGTATTGGATGATGCGGTTTATGCTGAATTGGTAAAGTAAATAAATTTGCGAGTACTCGGTTGTAAAAATCGATGTACTCGCTTTTTTTATGACAATTTGTATATTGTTTGAAAAGAAAAATGCAATTTGGTCTAAAAAGCGCTATACTAAAATAAGTGAAAAAATAAAAATTTAGTGAGAATGAAATATTTTGCTAGTAATTAAATCATAATGAGTCTAAAATTGTGAAAGGTTATTAACAAAATTAAACATAATTACGATTGAAAGTAATGGAGGATGTAACATGGCCGATGCAAAAATGCCCGCTGTAAATGAAAAGTTGTGTTGTAAGTTTATTGCGACATTTGACCTATTGGGTCGGAAATGGAATGGATTGATTATTGAATCATTGTTAAACAATGGGACAATGCGTTTTAAGGATTTAGCTAAGATGGTCGAAAAGTGTTCTGACCGTGTCTTGGTTGAACGCTTAAAGGAATTAGAGGCGGCTGGTATTATTAACCGTCTAACATATGAAGATTCAGCGTTGATTGAATACACATTGACTGAAAAGGGTGAAGCGATGCGCGCCATGATGGCATCAATTCATGACTGGTCAAATGAATGGCAAGATCTACCTGAAGAAGACTAGAAAAGGCTTGCGTCATAGCCATTAAATTTAGTAATATTAAGGGTAACAGCTAGGAATGACCGGACAATTTAACACCGTGGCCAGCGAGTTGGGGGAAGTGGAAGCCCAATGCAGAGGATAAATTGTCATTCAGTCAGGAGCTGATACCTTGATAAGGGGTATCCGGATAGTCACCGTTAACTGACTTCAAAGGGTCTTAATGCAGATTAAGACTAAATTTTGGGTGGTACCACGTTAATCAACGTCCCTTCGATGTTCGCATCGAAGGGGCGCTTTTTTTATTTTACAAGAAGGAGTCCTAACATGAGTTTACAAGAAGACTTACAAGCATTAAAAGCGCAAGCTTTGGCAGAAATTGAAGAGACAGACATTACAAAGGCATTGAATGATGTCCGTGTGAAGTGGCTAGGTAAGAAGGGGCCACTAACAGAAGTGTTGCGTGGTATGAAGGATCTAACTGCGGAAGAACGTCCAGTCGTTGGGGCACTAGCTAACGAAGTACGTGACACACTTACAGAAGCAATTTCACAAGCACAATCAACATTAGAAGCGGCAGCGTTGAACGCTAAGCTAGCGAATGAAACATTGGATGTGACATTGCCAGGTAAGCCTGTTGTACAAGGGCAACCACACGTGTTGCAACAAATCATCGAAGAATTGGAAGACCAATTCATGGGGATGGGTTACCAAGTTATGGAAGGGCCTGAAGTTGAACAAGATAAGTACAACTTTGAAATGATGAACCTACCTAAGGATCACCCTGCTCGTGACATGCAAGACACTTTCTACATTACAGAGAATTTGTTGATGCGTACACAAACATCACCAGTGCAAGCGCGTGCGCTTGAAACACATGACTTTGCTAAGGGACCATTAAAGATGGTTTCACCTGGACGTGTATACCGTCGTGATACAGACGATGCAACGCATTCACACCAATTCCACCAATTTGAAGGTCTTGTCATTGATAAGCACATTACAATGGGTGATTTGAAGGGGACTTTGCTAGCGGTTGCGCACCAACTATTTGGTGCGGATCACGACATTCGTTTGCGTCCATCATATTTCCCATTTACAGAACCATCAGTTGAAGTTGACGTGTCATGGGGACCTGTGACACCAGATACAAAGCCTGAAGACATCGAATGGATTGAAGTGCTAGGAGCCGGTATGGTACATCCAAACGTGCTACGTATGGCTGGTGTAGATCCTGAAGTTTACGGTGGATTTGCGTTCGGAATGGGACCAGATCGTTTTGCGATGCTTAAGTATGGTGTTGAAGACATCCGTAACTTCTACTTGAATGATGTTCGTTTCCTAACGCAATTTGACCAAAAGGGGTAATTATCAATGAATATTTCAGTTGATTGGCTAAAAGAATACTTGCCTATTTCATTGCCAGTAAATGAATTGGCAGAAAAGATTTCACGTACTGCGGTAGAAGTGGAAGAACAAATTGATTTGCAAGGTGATATGAAGAATATCGTGATTGCAAAGGTTCTTTCTGTAGCACCGCACGAAGATTCAGACCACTTGGTTGTGACACAATTAGATGCTGGTGAAGACGAACCGGTTCAAGTTGTAACAGGTGCACCTAATGTGGCAGCTGGTCAAACCGTTATTTTGGCAAAGCACAAGTCAGTGATTGCTGATGGTGTCAAGATCAAGAAGGGAAAGCTACGTGGCGTTCCGTCTAATGGTATGTTGACAGCGTTGCAAGAATTGGGATTGGAAGAAAAGGTATCACCAAAGGCATTTGATGCAGGAATTTGGGTCTTTTCAGACGAAGATTCAGCAAAGTTGAATGCTGGAGATAACGCCTTAGAAGTGCTTGGATTTGATGATCATGTGATCGAATTGGGAATTACACCAAACCGTGCCGACATGTTGTCAATGAACGGAACTGCTTGGGAAGTTGCAGCGATTCTAGATGAAGAACTAACACTACCAACATTTGATTTGACTGAAACAACTGAAGCAGCGGCCGACATGATTAAGGTATCAGCGGACGCTGCATTGGCACCTAAGTATGGTGTGCGTGTGGTTAAGAATGTAACAGTTGGTGATTCACCACTTTGGTTGCAACAACGTTTGTGGAAGATGGGAATTCGCCCAATCTCTAACGTTGTCGACGTGACTAACTTGATGTTGCTTACATACGGACAACCTTTGCATGCCTTTGATTACCAAAACTTGCCAGAACCAACGCTTCATGTTCGTGAAGCCGTTGCTGGAGAAAAGATTACAACACTAGATGGTCAAGACCGTGAAACAGCGGCAGGAGACCTAGTGATCGCATCTGGTGATGAAGCATTGATGTTTGCTGGAGTGATGGGTGGACAATCTACTGAAGTTACTGCAGAAACACGCGATGTTGTTTTGGAAGCCGCTGTATTTGAATCTAAGGCGATTCGTCACGCAGCTCGTGACCAAAACTTGCATTCAGAAGCATCACAACGTTTTGAACGTGGTGTTGACATGACCATGACTTTCCAAGCTTTGGATCATGCAGCAGCATTGATTGCTGAAATTGCTGGTGGTGAAGTGTTAGCTGGGCAAGTAATTGCACAAGACACACCATATGTCGCTGAAGAAGTAACAGTGAGTGTCGCTGATATTAACCATGTACTTGGAACAGACATTCAAACAGCTGAAGTCGCTGCAATCTTTGCACGTCTTGGTTTTGAATTTGTTGAAGCAGACTCAGTATTCACAGTGACTGTACCAGCACGTCGTTGGGATATTACAATCCAAGCTGACTTGATTGAAGAAGTTGCGCGTTTGTATGGTTACGACAATTTGCCAGCTACACTACCAACTGGTGAAACAACACCTGGGCAACTAACACCAACACAAAGTTTGTTACGTGCCACACGTCATACTTTGGAAGGTCTTGGATTGAACCAAGCCATTTCATACGTGCTAACAACACCAGAAAAGGCAACCCAATTTACGTTGACACCAAGTACGCCAGTGGAACTAAGTTACCCAATGTCACAAGACCGTCGTGCAACACGTGGTAGCTTGTTGACAAGTTTGTTGGATGACGTGGCATACAACACTGCCCGTAACCAAAACGACTTAGCCTTGTACGAACAAGGACGTGTCTTTGCAGCGCAAGGGGATGATCAACAACCATTGGAAACAGAACACGTTGCTGGTGTGTTAACAGGTAACTTCCATGCACGTAACTGGGACCAAGCAGCACAATTGGCTGATTTCTTTACGTTGAAGGGAATTGTTGAACAATTGATTGCAAACTGGGGACTAACAGCACGTTTTGTACCAAATACTGATCGTGTTGATATGCATCCAGGACGTACAGCTGACATTATCATCAACGACGATGTTGTTGGATTCATTGGGGAAGTACACCCGGTTACTGCCAAGGCTTACAAGGTTAACCAAACATTCGCCTTCGAAATGGATATGGAAAAGATTGCACAACACCATGAGATGGGCACACAATACAATGTGGTCTCTCGTTTCCCAGCTATTTCTCGTGACTTAGCAATTATGGTGGATCGTGATGTTGCTTCTGCTGATTTGATTACCGTTATCCGTGAAAATGGTGGAAATGACTTAAAGAATGTAACTGTATTTGACGTATATACAGGAAGTAATGTTGCCGATGACAAAAAGTCAGTTGCTTACTCATTGCGTTTTGAAAATGCTGCACATACATTAGTTGACGAAGAGATTAATACAGCGATTACTAACATTTCAGATGCCTTGCATGTTGCGTTTTCTGCTGAAATCCGCTAAAATTCGGGATAATAGTCTCGTAAAAAAAGAGTGTGTTACGTATATTTGAGGAGTAAGTTTAATGATTAAGTTTCTAGCAAAAATACCTCGATGGATGAAGGTATTGCTTGTAGTGGTTCTTATTTTCATTGTTGGAGGATCAATTTTTAACGGTATCCAAAATGATAAGAAAGACTACTCAGCATTAAATACGAAAGATGATAAGACACGCGAAGTGCGTATCAAAGAAGGATCATCACCTAAACAAATGGCTTCAGCATTAAAAGAAGCTGGTGTGCTACGTTCAGAACGTGCTTTTGTAAACTACGTAAGTAGCGAAAACTACACAGATTTGAAGGCAGGATACTACCAACTATCACCAGCAATGCCTGTTAAGGACATTGTTTTGGCACTACGTTTAGGTGGATCATCAGTCCCATCAAATAACAAGAATGTTATTTTGGTGCGTGAAGGTGAAATCATTGATGACGTTGCCAAGCAAGTTGGTGAAAAGACAAACTTTAGTGAAAAGAGCTTCCTAAAAGCTGTTAATGACAAAGAATTGTTTAACAAGTTGAAGGCTGATTATCCTGGATTGTTGGATTCTGCTGCGAAAGCAAAGGGTGTTCGTTATCTTTTGGAAGGATACCTATATCCAGCAACGTACAACTGGCAAGATGCTGAAACCGTTGAAGATTTGGTTACCATGATGGTTCGTCAAGAATACATCGCGTTGAAGCCTTACTTCAAGGACATTGAAAAGTCAGGAATGACTGTCCATGAAGTGTTGACGCTTGCGTCATTGGTTGAACGTGAAGGTGTTGATAAGGAAAGTCGTGGTAAGATTGCAGGTGTCTTCTTGAACCGTTTGGATATTGATATGCCATTGCAATCTGACGTTTCTACTAAGTATGCCTTGAAGACAAAGCGTGCTAACTTGAGCATTAAGGATGTTCAAACTAAGGATGCATATAACAACTATGTTCACGCTGGATTTGGACCAGGTCCAATGAACAATCCAAGTGTTAACGCTGTTGCAGCCGTTTTGAATCCTAAGGATCGTGATCAAGATTACCTATACTTTGTTGCGAACTTGAAGGATGGTAAGATTTACTATTCTCATGATTACAACGCACATCTTGGTTTGACTGACTCAGTTCAAGCTGATAACGATGAAATCGGATTACTTGATAAGCCAGAATAAATATCTGGTTTCTTGAATTTTAGCAATTAAAAAACAGGCTATGAACGTTATGTTCATGGCCTGTTTTTATGTATTATGATTGTTTCTGAATATAGGAAAATAAAAAAGACCACTACACGTATGTAGTGGTCTTTTCAAATTAAGCTGCTTCCACAGCTAGAATTTCAACGCTGATAACAATACCATTTGGTAGTGGTACTTCAACTTGATCTCCGATTACGTGACCTAGTAAAGCCTTTGCAATAGGTGATTCGTTAGAAATCTTACCTTCAGTTGGATCTGCTTCAACGGCTCCCACAATGCTGTATGTTTCAGGGTCTTCGTTAGGAAGTTCCTTGAATGTTACAACCTTACCAACAGATACTTCATCAGATGCGACTTCAGATGAGTCGATGATAACCGCGTTATCTAGCATGTGTTGTAGTGTTTTGATACGACCTTCAACGAATGCTTGTTCATCCTTAGCTGATTGGTATTCTGAGTTTTCAGAAAGATCTCCAAAGCTTCGGGCGTTTTGGATACGGCCTGTAATTTCGGCACGTGTTTCCATAATCAACGTGTTTAGTTCATCTTCCAGTTTTTGTTGGCCGTCGGCCGTCATTGGATATTCTTTATCTGCGCTCATGCGTGTGTCCTTGTCCCTATAAATAAAATTTACTCATAACTCGTATGGTTTCACATGATAGAGTACCATGTTGTCCGTGGTCTGTAAAGTCAGTTCTTTTTAGAGCGACGTTGATACATATAGATTGTAAGCGCAATCAGGAAAGTTAGTGCGGAAATCAAAGTCCCAATCATAAGCCAAGGTGGACGGTAACTGAATGCAATGTCGTGTTCACCTGGCTCTAATGATAAGCCGATGAAGAAATCTAGCGTGGGATCGATTGGATAATCTTTCCCATCAACAGTAGCACGCCACCCCTTACTATACGGAATCGTTGTTGTTAGATAGGGTTGATCTACCGTTGCAGTCACCTTACCGGTGATTGACGTATCTGAAAAGGTTGTCAGTTGTAGTGGTCGTTGCTTTAATTCTTGGATACCATCTTTAAATACAGGCATGTTCAAACGATACAAAGACACGTTTTGTAACCACAAATCAGGTTCATTAAAGGCAAATTTGATTGTTTGCACTTTACCAACTTTACCAGCTGGCAAAGGCAGAACGATGGTGTGACGGTGATTTGGAATGTTACCCATCGCCGTTCCGTTCACCGTAATTCGTGTTGTGTCAGCGTTAACGCTATTTCCCAACGTTAGATAATAAGGGTCATTAGTGGAAGGGACGAAACTTAACTCTAATGAAGCGCCTTTATTTTCATCTGTACGCGAGAAACTAGCGTTGGTGACTTGTGTTGGAGTTGTTGTGTTATGACTAACGGCACTTGAGAAATCCATCTTAGTGAACAATGGTTTGCTTTGTGTCGTCGCTGTTTGCCATAACGTATTTTGATTAAGCAATGGTGTATTTGGCTCTAATTGTAGATGTTCCAAATTTTCAGGTGTCATAAAACCAAGTGGTAAGGCAAATGGATTTTCTGATAAGAGTGTATGTGTATTTGTCGCAAATAAATCATACAAGCCATTTGTATCATAGCGAGGGAAAATTTCATCAGCGGCTGGGGTACCCGGCGTGTTTTTTTCGACACCGTTACTTTGTAACAAATAACGCATGCTTAACCAGCTGTCAGTGACCAAGGTGCCACTTGTATACGTAATATAATTATCACCTTCTGGTTGACCAATCAAAGACATGAACGTACTTTGTTGATGTTCTAAACCAGATGAAAAAGTAGATGCACCATAGTAGTGTCCCTGTAAGGGATCACCTTTAGTGCGGTAAAAACTCTGTGCCACACGATAAAAATCATGCTTTTCATTCGGTAAATCTTTCGTGATGCTATTTAGATTTTTGATATAAGTTTGATATTCGCTGTTTGACAGATATGAAAAATTGTTCAAGGTTAGAATGGTACTTGAGCCCATTTCAACAAGGACTAAGATACCAACTAGTACTGACCAATAGAGCTGCTTAAATGGAATTGTAAAGCAGACTAAGAATATCAAGAAAAAGGCGACACCAATAATAAGCTGTGAAAGGTTTAGGAAATTCAATGCCTCATATCGTACGGCTAACCAAAGCCAAGCGATAATCGCAAGCGTAAATAAACTAACGCTTTGTTTGATGCTTAAACGGAAATGTGGTTGCCATGTTGCGGCACATAACCACAAAAGCCAGAAACAAAAAACAAATGAAAAACGATAAGGATACCAAACTGGATATTGAAAACCATGCCACATTAAATCCAAGGGGGCGAACATCATTGAAATAATTAGGAAGCTTGTCACGATGATTGTCGCAAGTTTGGCTTGCCAACGTATCTTACGGGTTGTTAGACATGCCCAGAAAGTAATCAGTGGGATACTTCCGACAAAGATGTTGGGTAATCCAGTTGGCATCTGATCAAAGTTGAATGTTCCGCCGAAAAACTTAGCAAGAAAGTCAGGTGGGAAATATTGAAAGGTCCATGTTAAATTCTGTAACATGTATTGCCCTTTACTAGCCATCAATGTATACGCTGTTGGTAACCAAAACATGGTTGCTAGGCCAATTGCAATGAGCGTATAGCCTGTTATTTTACCAACTAGTTTTAGTCGTTTTTTCCATGAGATAGGTTGGATAAACAGACGCCAAATCGCATAGGTCACAATAAACAAGCCGACCATGTAGGCCATGTAGTAGTTGCTAATGAAACATAGGGTCAGTGGCAAAACATAACGCCAGCAACGTTTACCATCGAAAAGGTATTCAATCCCTAATATAATGAGCGGTAACAGAATGGCGGCATCTAGCCACAATAGATTTAACTGATTGGCAACAAACCAACCGGATTGTGCATACGCAAATCCAAACACTGGAACTGCGTATGATTTTTGCCAACCTAATTTATAGATCGCATAACTAAAACTTAAGCTAACTAGTCCATACTTAAAAACTGTGAGCCAGAGAATACCAGCCGGTAAATAAGCATTTGGGAATAATAACAGAATGAAGTTAGTGGGGCTTAATAAATAATAGGCCCAATCACCATACATTTCTCCGCCTAATCCTTTACTAAAGTTAAAGAATATCTGAGTTGGGTCATGTAATATGGCCGTACGAAAGGCTTCGAAAAAGTCTATGTATTGTTGACCTAAATCGACTGTTAAGATGGTGCTATCACCAAACGGTGCCATTTGACGATAGGCAAAATAGAAAGTCATAAAAACGACTGGCAACAAAAAACTGAGCCATAATAGTCTTGTTTTATGTTGCCAGCGGGCTGGATTAAAAAATGCCAAAATCTATTCCTCCTACAAAATAATCACTAGTACCATTAAAACACATCTGGAAATGATATTTATAGTAAGAATTAATTGCGAACGGCAAAATAATGCGCGAATTATGCTACAATAGCAACATTACAAGAAGAACAAATTAAAGGGGTTACACCATGCAAGCACCAAAACGACGCGGTGGACGATCAAAGCGACAAGCCTCATCACGTATTCCAACACGATTAAATATTCTGATGGGAATTGTTATTGTGATGCTTGGTTTGTTAGCGATCCGTCTAGCGAATTTACAGATTACCAATAGTGCCATGTATAAAAATGAAGTAAACAGTGCGGAAGTTAGTGTTGAGCAAATTGGTGTTCAACGTGGGATGATTTTCGACAGTACTGGCCGTAAGTTAGTGTCTAACGAAGGAAGTCAGGCGATTACCTTTACAAAGCCAAAGCTGATTAATGAAAAGCAAATGTATGACTTGGCTAATTCGGTAGGAGCATTGATTAAGATTGATACAAAGCGTTTGTCTCAAACGAATATGAATCTTTATTACCTAAATAATCCAGATAATGCAAAGAAGGTTAAGGAATTGAGTGGCACTAAGCGTGCACCAGGAACTGACCAATATGTGAAAGATTTGACGACATACGTCAATGACCATAATGACATCGTGCAATTGTCTGATGATGAAAAGAATAAGGCAATGATTTTCCAAAAGATGATGAATGCGTATGCTTTGTCAACGGTTTACCTAAAGGAAGAAGGAGTCACAGACCAAGAAATCGCCAGCATTGGAGAACGTCAAGCTGAATTGCCTGGCGTACGTGTTGGTTTGTACTACAAGCGTCAAGGAGTTAAGGACGATGACTTGATGGCTTCAATTCTTGGGCGTGTTTCAACATCAACAACTGGATTGCCAGAAGATCGCATTAATCAAATGTTGACGGAAGGTTATTCACGAGATGACTCAGTTGGAACTTCTAACTTAGAAATGCGCTATGAAGATGCACTGCGTGGAACAAAACGTGAAGTTGAATTATCAGTTAAAGATGGAGAACCAGTCGAAAAGGTGCGCTTTAGCGGACAATCTGGGGATAACATGACCTTGACGATTAATTCTAAATTCCAAGCTGATGTCCAAAAAATCTTACGTGACAATATGCCGGGTGGAACAACCCAAGGTGCGTATTCTGTTGTAATGAATCCGACAACTGGTGGGATTTACGCGATGAATGGAATTACGAATTCAGACGGTAAGTCACAAGATGATGCGATGGCGACGATTAATAGTTCAGCCGTTGTGGGGTCTGTTGTTAAGCCGGCGTTGATTACGCAAGGATTGTTAACGAAGACGATTACGCCAGAAAACAATGTGTTCGTTGATACGCCGATTGATATTGCCGGTACGGCATCTAAGACTTCTTGGTTTAACAAGAAGGGTGAAAACTCAATTCCATTGAGTGGATCAGATGCTTTGATGGTGTCATCCAACTCATACGTGATGCAATTGATGCTAAAGATGGGTGGTTTGAATTACTCACCAGGGATGAACCTGGGAGGTTTGGATCCAGAAATCTTTACAACGATGCGTCAAGGATTTAATGCGTTTGGATTGGGTGTTAAAACAGGGATCGATTTGCCTGGTGAAACAGCTGGGGTTCGTGGTGAAGCAAGCCGTGAGCGTATTGGTAATGCGTTGGACGAATCTTTCGGTCAGTATGACACTTATACAACGATGCAATTAGCGCAATATGTATCTACCATCGCTAATGGTGGATACCGTATGCGTCCACACGTTGTTCAAGAAATTCAACATCGTGAAAACGGTCGTCAAGATCGTGTTGCGACAACAGTTGACCCAGAAGTGCTAGGAACAATTAACTGGACTGCTGCAGAACGTGCGGTTATCTGGGATGGTATGGAAAAAGTTGTAAATGGAAATAGTAAGTTTTTGACAGGACGTCCTTTGCAAAAGCAAAAGCCAACGGTTTATGCGAAGACTGGAACGGCCGAAACATTTACAAACGGTGCAAGTACGTTGACGTATTCAATCGTTGCTTTTGTCCCTGGTGAGGACGTGGCTATTGCCGCTGTAATCCCTGGTGTGCCAGCGGAAATGGAAACAATTGTTAATCAAACGATTGCGAACGAAATTCTAGATTCTTTCTGGAAGCACGTAAAAGTTAACCCTGTAAAGGGTGAAGATAAGAAAAAAGACGCTGATAAATAGATACTAACCTTGGAGATAATCCACTGATTAGTGTGTAGTATGTTAAACTGAATCAGAAATGATTCAGTTTTTTTGTACAGTGAAGAGGGATAATACGCGTATGAAGACCAAAGCAGAAATAAGAGAAAATGGGTTAACGTACTATGCTAACCAGACAAGCGAGGAACGTGCAACGCTAATGCAATTTGTCGTTAGACAAGTGACCGCAACAAACGTTTGGCAAAATGCTGAGCATATCGCGTTAACATTATCGCAATCAAATGAATTACCAACCGAGTTATTGATTCAGACCGCATTGTTACAAAAGAAGAAAGTGTATCTACCACGTGTTGCGCCTAATCATCAGTTGAAATTTATTCAGATTGATGAGACGACGCAGTATGAAAAACACCGTTTTGGCATGCTTGAGCCAATCGGGGATGTCTTAATAGATGTAACTGAATTAGATTTGATTATGGTGCCGGGAATTGCTTTTAGTGAGCAAGGAGACCGTGTTGGCTTTGGTGGTGGTTACTATGATCGGTTCTTAGCGGAACATAAAGAAATATCAACTATGGGGATTGCGGCGACTGAGTTGATCACTGTAGCCCCAAATTGGCACGTAGAACCATTTGATGTGTCAGTAGATACAATCGTGAGAATAGGAGAAAGACATGCATAATTTTATGAGAGAGGCTAAGCAACAACCGGTGACAATTGGTTTATGTTTGTTGTTGGTTGGGATTTATATTGCTGAAGTCGTCGTTTCTGGTGGATTAACTATCGGTCTTTCAACGCTATATGACTTTGGTGGATTAGTAACGGTAGGTGTCGGGGTCGACGGTGAATGGTGGCGTCTTCTAACCGCTGGCTTCATCCATGCATCATTGATGCATATTTTAATGAATACGGTTGTGATCTACTTTATTGGTAAGATTTTAGAAACAACCCTAGGGTCTATTCAATTGGCGACAATTTTTATCTTGGGAGTTTTGGGTGGTAGTCTATTATCCATTACATTAGGCTCATTAAATGTTATCTATATTGGTGCATCCAGTGGTGCGTTTGCCATGGTAGGGGCTGTGATTTACTTAGGCTTACAAGAAAAGCGTCGTGGTGCATGGGTACAACAAATGCAAACAATGTTAATCTTCGTGGCCATGAACCTGTTGTTTAGTTTGTTTGACCCGACAATTGGTATTTGGGGCCATGTCGGTGGATTTATTGTTGGGTTAGCTGTTACGGGTAATCTATTACAAAGCCGTTATGCCAAGATGACCTTCAAAAATACAACAATGACACGTATAATCGCGTTACTAATGATTATTACGGTGTTTTTGATCTTATTAACCGGGGCATTTACGCGCTTAACAACATTTTCATAATGAGGTATAGATAAGATGCAAGAAACACAAATGAAAACATTTTTAGATGTTTTGAACCTTTTGAAGCGTTATGACATTTATGTCCACTTGGGAAATCGATTGTGGGACATCGAATTAGCTGCAATTGAAATTGACAATATGGCGCGAGCTGGTTGATTCAACCCAAAGAATATGCCCAAATTAAGTTGGTTTTGCAACATGAACATGAATCTGAGACAAAAAGACAAGAATATTAATAACTTACTTACTAAAGTGTGAAAATAATAATGAAAGCCCTTTTATTTCACGGTTTTTTAAGATATAATGACCCTTGTGGTTAAACAAGAAAACCCTTACATCGGTTAAGGGATTACATAAAATGCAATGAGGGTATGGACATGGTTAAAGATAAGTTAATTGGAATTGATTTAGGTGGAACAACAGTAAAGTTTGCGATTATGACTGCAGATGGAGAAATCCAACAAAAGTGGTCAATCAAGACAAACATTTTGGATGATGGAAACCACATCGTGCCAGATGTTATCGCATCAGTAAACCACCATTTGGACTTGTACCAATTGGACAAGGAACGTGTGATTGGAATTGGAATGGGAACACCTGGAACAGTTAACCAAGAAGATGGAACTGTTCAAGGCGCCTTTAACCTAAACTGGCGCGAACCTCGTGCCGTTCGTGCCGAAATTGAAGCTGGAACTGGTTTCACAGTAACAATTGACAATGACGCTAACTCAGCTGCATTGGGTGAACAATGGCGTGGTGCCGGAGACAACGAACCAGAAGTTGCCTTCTTGACACTTGGAACTGGTGTCGGTGGTGGATTGATTCATGAAGGTAAGTTGATTCATGGAACAGCCGGAGCTGCTGGTGAAGTTGGACACGTTGTGGTTGAACCATACGGTTACCAATGTACTTGTGGAAACCAAGGATGTTTGGAACAATATGCATCAGCTACTGGTGTTGTTCACTTGGCCCACGATCTTGCAGACGCCTACATGGGTGACTCAAAGCTAAAGAAGATGCTTGATGATGGTGATGAAGTAACATCAAAGATTGTCTTTGACTTGGCAAAGGAAAATGATTTCTTGGCTAACGAAGTTGTGGACAAGGTTGCTTACTACCTTGGATTGGCAACTGCTAACTTGGCTAACACATTGAACCCATCAAAGATTGTTATCGGTGGTGGTGTTTCAGCAGCAGGAACATTCTTGCTAGAACGTGTACAAAAGGAATTTGCAAACTTCGCATTTAAGACAACTCGTGATGTGACTGAACTACGTTTGGCACAATTGGGAAATGATGCTGGTGCATACGGAGCTGCTTCATTGGCTTTGCAAACTGCAGCTGCTCAAAACGCAAACGACTAATTTGATTAAGTGCCTTCGGGCGCTTTTTTATTAATAAGGGTTATAAGGTAGTCTTGGCTACTGGGAAAGGGGACTATCATGTTCTTGAATATTTTATTAGCATTATTTATTTCTATCGCCATTTGGGTAGGATTTAACTACTTCCGCATGCGTTCTTTGGTAAAGAACAATGCAACTTTGTTGGAATCTGCTGACTTTGAAGAACAAGGTCGTGGACAACAAGTTGTTGACTTGCGTGATGCTGCAGCATTTAAGGTAAAGCATGTGTTGGGAGCACGTAACATCGCTTACCCAATGTTGAAGGAAAACCACGCTGCGTTGCGTAAGGACAAGCCAGTCTTTTTGTACGACAGTAATGTGCAACAAGCTGCTCGTTTAGCTAAGGATTTGAAGAATGATGGATATTCAGATATTTACATTCTAAAGGGTGGATTTACGGCCTACACAGGACGTACAAAGTCTAACTTGGTTTAATCTAAGTGCTGGTATATCAGTTAGATATCGCAGTATAAAATAAAATCATAAAAAAACGGAGACGGCACATGAAGTGCTGTCTCCGTTTTATGTTAAGATGGATGCTAGATTAGTAGCGAGATCCGTGTGAATGTGCAGCCTTGCGAGCTGACTTGAATTCTGTTTCGTCGAACTTTGCTTCGATTTCTTCAACTGGCTTTACAGCAGTTTCATGAAAAGCTACACCAGCCGCAATGGCAGCTGCCACTGTTCCCACGACTCCAGCTAAAACACCCTTACCAAAATTGTTCATGTGTTAATCCTCCGTTATGATGTAATATCTCATTTTAACATATTCACATAATAATTTTGAATGAAATAATATAAAAGGATAAGATATGCAAAAATTAATTGTGATTGTCGGACCAACCGCAGTCGGTAAAACAAGTCTCTCATTAGAAATCGCTAAAGCAGTCAATGGTGAAATTGTATCAGGTGATTCAATGCAAATTTATCGTGAGCTAAATATTGGAACGGCTAAAGCCACACATGAAGAACAAGCCCAAGCGCCACACCATTTAATTGACATTGCCAATCCAGAAGAACATTATTCAGCGGCTAAATTTGTCGAAATGGCGCAAGCGGCGATTACAGATATTACAAACCGTGGTAAGGTGCCTATCTTGGTTGGTGGGACTGGATTTTATGTGCAGGCTTTATTGGGCGACCGTCCGTTATCACAAATTGAGGAACGTCCCGATGCAGCATTTGAAGCCTACTGGGATGATCAAGTGCAACGACATGGTGAAGAGGGATTACGTGAAGCATTGCAAGCCGTAGATACGGTGAGCGCGGAACGTATTTTACCAGGCCAAATTCGTCGCTTAAAGCGTGCTTTATTGATTAGTCAACAAATGGGTGTTCCATTCTCAAGTCTTCAGCCAGAACCTAAGCGTCAATATGATGCGTATATCATTGGTTTGAACACGGACCGTGATATTTTATACGAACGTATCAATAAGCGTGTAGATATGATGTTAGAAGAAGGTTTGATGGCTGAGGTATCCCGTGTCTACGATTTGTCAGAAGACGCAACAGCCCGTAAAGCAATTGGATATAAAGAATTATTTGGCTACCATGAAGGTGTCATGTCGTTAGATGATGCGAGTGAAATGTTGAAAATGGCATCACGACGTTATGCAAAACGACAACTAACTTGGTTCAATAATCAATTTACAGACATTCATTGGCAGGACTTAGTTCAAAAACCTGACACGTTAAACGTTATACTAGAAGAAGTTACAGATTTCGTGTCAGAATAAATAACATTCTCCCTTGGTCGTTTTTCATTTAATGCTAAAATACTTATGTATAGGAGGTAGGCATGATGAGTGAACGAACATTACGACGAGACTTAGCAGTCTTAACGATTAGTGCTGTGCGTGAGTTAACTGGTCTATCGGATCGTCAAATCCGTTATTATGACCAACAAGCGCTTATCGAGCCTTCGCGTGGCGCGGGTAAGCAACGACGTTATTCATTAGACGACATTGATCGTCTAATTGAAATTGCAGATTACATGGATGCTGGATATAGCATTGCAGAAATCCGCGCCGTTGAGCACAAGCAAAAGCAAAAAGAAGCCCATAAATCAGAACAAGAGCTACGACGCTTCTTGGCTGATGAAATGCTATCTATTGGACGCTTTTCAGATCGTGCACAATTTTAGTAGATAAATAGAATGTGATGATGTTGTGAATTAAAGGGGAGAAATTATGGTACGTAAGAATTATACGAAGGATGACATCCGAGAAATTATTGCGAGTGAGAACGTAGAATTTTTGCGTCTACAATTCTCGGACGTTTTTGGAACAATCAAGAATGTGGAAGTTCCTGTGTCACAATTGGAAAAAGTTCTAGATAACAAGATGATGTTTGATGGATCTTCAATCGATGGATTCGTTCGTATTGAAGAATCAGACATGTACTTGTATCCAGATGTATCAACTTTCTTAATCTTCCCATGGGCGACAGACAGTCGTGGTGGTAAGGTTGGACGTCTGATCTGTGATATTTACACTGTTGATGGTGAACCATTCGCAGGTGATCCTCGTAATAATTTGAAGCGTGTATTGCGTGAAATGAATGATGCTGGTTTTGATGATTTTAATTTGGGAACAGAACCAGAATTCTTCTTGTTCAAGCTGGATGAATACGGAAACCCAACAACACAATTGAATGACAAGGGTGGTTACTTTGACTTGGCACCACTTGACATGGGTGAAGACACACGTCGTGAAATTGTGCTAGAAATGGAAAAGATGGGATTTGAAGTGGAAGCGGCCCATCACGAAGTGGCACCTGGACAACATGAAGTGGACTTCAAGTATGCCGATGCGTTAGATGCAGCGGATAACATCCAAACATTTAAGTTGATTGTTAAGACAATTGCACGTAAGCATGGTTTGTACGCAACCTTTATGCCAAAGCCAGTGGCGGGTATTAACGGAAACGGTATGCACGTTAACATGTCTTTGTTCAAGGAAGGTAAGAATGTCTTCTTTGATGCACAAGGTGCCGATGGACTATCAGCGACTGCCTATGCATTCTTAGGTGGATTGCTAGAACACGCTGCGAACTACACAGCCATTACGAATCCAACGGTTAATTCATACAAGCGTTTGACACCAGGATTTGAAGCGCCAGTTTATGTTGCTTGGTCTGGTTCAAACCGTTCACCAATGGTGCGTGTACCAGCTTCTCGTGGACAATCAACACGTCTAGAATTACGTACAGTTGATCCAACAGCTAACCCATATTTGGCCTTTGCAGCCGTTTTGGGTGCAGGACTAGATGGTGTTCGCCGTGATATTGAACCACGTGATTCAGTTGACCAAAACATCTACTTGATGGATGAATCAGAACGTCGCAAGGCGGGAATTACTGATTTGCCAGATACATTGTTGGATGCGGTGATGAGTTTTGAAGAAGATACTGTCATGTTAGATGCGATTGGACCATACATGGCGCGTACATTTGCAGATGCTAAGCGCTTGGAATACAAGGCCTTCCGTCAAGCTGTTTCCCAATGGGAATTGGATACGTATTTGGACCAATACTAAAATAAATGTAAAGTAAGTTATATGAAAGTCTAAAGACAGGCCTATCTCCCGATAAAGATAAGCCTGTTTTTTGTTTTTTCTGCTATGATAGTATTAGTTTGAAAATAGAATATGACCCTTGTGAAGGAGGGAATGGACATGGAAAAGATTCCGTACTTAACGTCTGAGGTAGCGAACAACGATGCTATCATCAACCAAAAATTTAATACTAAAATCAACTATATTCAAGCTGTCCAAGCAGCAATTGCTGCAGAGGATGACTTGAAGGTATACGAATTACTAGACCAACGTCGCTTTGAATTAGAATTGAACAATGTGGAAGTGACAGAATATGATGCTGATTTGCCTTGGTTGGTAAACAACATGCACCACGATATGGGACACTATTTGGCAACGAAGTTAATTGCTTACTTGTCTGAAAAATTCCCTTTCTTCTATTATGAAGAAACACATCTAGGTGTATTTGAAATGTATTTCGGTAACTGGTGGGGACGCCGTCGTTTTGGAATTCTAGATCCGTTGGCAGTAAACTTTATCTTTGATGATGAAGCCTATGGTATGTTGAGCCGTGCCGTTGAAATGGCCGCAAACGATGAACGTTACCATGCAGCATCAATCGAAGAAACAACAAAGACAAATGAAATTCACCAAAAGTTGCTAGATTCACAAGAAACACGTAATGCTGAACGTCGTGAATTAGAACGTAAGCTAGAAGATATGGGCGAAAAGAATGGCTTCTTCTTAGGTCGTGGTAACGCTGACGAACGTGAAGAAGTGATTGAAGAATTGGCTAAGTTAGATGCTTTGGATGCCAAGGCTGATGAAGTGCCAGCAGTAATTGCTGAAAACAATGCGAAGATTTTGGAATACTCAAAGGAAGATACAATTCTGTTGTATGAACAACGTGCAATTGATGATACTTTTGGTGATTTCGCACAATTTGAAACGGCAATCAACACATTATATGGTGACTATTTGAAGGCCCTACGTTCAGAAGGAGGTAACTAACATGACAGATCGTTTACAAGACCGCTTGATTCAATACGAAGATAGTATTGATGCGGATTTAGCGCTAATTAATCACTTTAATACAGCGGCACGCGATTTAACTGTTAAGCACCAACCTGAAGAACTACAAACACTAGCTGAATTTTTAACACAAACTAAGCTAGAAACGGTGTGGGTGACAGTGCCACGTCAATACTCACACGCTGATTGGTATTTGGTAGCTTTGAGCCGCTTCATGTCATTAGCAGGTATTGAAGGTTACGACATGATTTTGCCCGAAGCACACGAAGAGATGCATTTGACATTCCCTGGCTTTGGCGCAACAGCTGCATTTGCATTTGTGCCAAATGAAGGTGAACGTGGAGGAACAGCATTTACTGAAGTACGTACAGGATTGCGTTTGTTCTACTGGTCATTAGAACGTCGTGAAATTAAGTTCAACGCCCATGCATTGGCTGACTTATTGATTGATAAGTTGGGGGATGCTAAGGATCGTACGATCTTCACAAAGATGCTATTAGACTGGGCGCGCTACATGGAAGAAACATTAGGTTACGCAGTAGACTACAATGTCTTGGAAACAGCGAACGAATATGTTTATGGTGTCATGCAAACAGAAAACACAGCAGCCGTTTTGGATAACTTATTTGTCCAATCAGCAGCGACACCGTACGTTTTGCAACGTGTGGGTAATGAAGCTGTGATGGTCCTAGCGGATAACGTTGAATTACGTCTGTTCCAAACTGGGGAAGAAAAGCTATGGTCAATCCAAGTGTTGGATGGCGAAGATGCCGTTTCAATTATGGACTTGTTCCTAGAAAATGACTTTTTGGCAGCTTGGTACATGGGTCAACGTCAAGAATTTGAACTAGCGTATGATGAAGAATTGTTCGCTGAGCAAACTGGATTGGGACATGACATTAGTCGTTTGTTCTCTGTTGCGCAAAACCCAAGTGTCGCCGAAGTGATGCCTGAAGTTGAAGCGGATAAGGTTGTTGTTGAAATTCTGCACCCTAAGAAGGACTAATAGATGACAAGTTTAGATTTTGCCGCGTATTTACGTGCTGCAAGAACTTTGCATGCTGATATGAGCTATGAGTGGGAAATGCCTGTAAAACGCGATGACGTGCCGTTGAACGTGTATTTGAACCTAGATGTAGCACTTAGTCAGTTAATGACTAAGGTGGGGGCATATCAACCCACAATTGCATCTACAACGACTGGTGAGGTATCAGAAACTGATACCATTCAGGCTTATGCTGATGCAATGGCATTATTCTTAGAAGCAGCAAATCAAATGCAATGGACGCATTTGATGGTGATGGAAGATGAAGACTTAGCGAAGTTTTCACGTTTCCCACAACGTCAATTAGGCCACCAATTTATGGGCATCAAAACGATGTTACTAAATAGCTATCATCAAAAGCGTCAGAGTGATTTTTCACATGCATGGCGTTCATTTTTGAAGCTGGGTCTAGTTGAATTGCAGATCATGCCAGAAGATCTACATCTAGCGGTATGTAAAACGCTACAAATGGATAATGATTAACTTGTATCCCATATGAAATCAGGCTACAATGGAAAGGCAGTGTTTTACACATGCATTCTAAGGAGTACCTGTAGCATAACTGGATAATGCACTCGGTTTCTACCCGAGCGATTGTGGGTTCGAACCCCACCAGGTACATCGATGCAAATATTCAAATGCCTTGAAACCACTATCAATTTTGATGGTGGTTTTTTGTTATCAACTGACGTTTTGAAAAAATACAATATCAATAGAAAGTTGGGAAATATGGAAATTGAAAATTTATTAACTGTTAAAAATCAAAGTGAACTTTTGACTTGGTTGGCGGACCATGCTGAATCAGAAACAGTCTGTTGGGTGACAGTTAGTATTAAGCCGGAAACGGACAAGTTACAGTATTTAGATGCAGTAGAAGCCGCCCTTTGTTATGGCTGGGTAGATAGCACGAAAAAGAAATTGAGTGATACACAAACCGTGCAACGTTTATCACCACGATCAAAGCGTAGTAACTGGACTGAATTGAATAAAGAGCGGGTACGACGGTTAGAAAAACTAGGATTGATGACTGATGCTGGGCGAAAGGTTCTGCCTGAGATGGATGTACAAGCATTTCAGATCAATGATGATATTTGGACAGCTATTACCGCGGATGATGAAGTGTATCAAAACTATACCGCTTTACCTGAGCTCTATACACGTATTCGTATTGATACAATTCAAAGTGTTAGCGATACGCCAGAAGTCTATACAAAACGACTAAAAAAATTCATTTCTGCCTTGCATGAGAACAAAATGATTGGTCAATGGCATGATAATGGACGCCTGTGGGAACAGTAAATAAAAAGAAACCTGACATGAGTTTATGGACCAGGAAATGAGGGTAAGACTTGCTGTAGCTGTGTTTGTAAAGGTATTGCATGTTTTTGTTAACAACATGATATATTTTTAGATTTTAAAAAATATAATAAAACTTAAGATTATTTTCTTGACGTATACCATTTATAGCGTGATAATGTAAACGGTTACAAATGAGGTAGTCAAAAATTGGAGGGAATGAGTATATGTTTAATTTTTTGAAGCCAGCACCAGATGCTGCGGTTAAGGTTGCGCCGGATAAGGTGGCAGGGTCATACCGCAAGCATCAATTAGGTGTGTTGCTGGCCACATGTATTGGGTACATTGGTTACTATGTTATCCGTTTGATCTTTACCACAGAACAAACAGCAATTATGGAAACATACAACCTATCATTGGCACAAATGGGGTTGATTCTATCAACCTTCGGTGTGGGATATGGATTCTCTAAGCTTTTCATGGGAGCGTTGAGTGATAAGAGTAATCCTAATCGATACCTAGCCACTGGATTGATTTTGTCATCAATCCTAAACATTTTCTTGGGTTCAACTGGAAACTTCTACATCATGGTTGGATTGATGTTGATGATTTCAATTACACAAGGAATGGGAGCCGCTGCCTGTCAAAAGTTAGTACAACTATGGTGGGGTCGTAAGAATCGTGGAACAATCTACTCAATTTGGTCATCAGCGCACAATGCTGGAGCCTTTGTCTGTGTGGCTATTGTTCAATTGTCTGCCTTCTTGTTTGCTGGTTCATTGCCAGCCGTCTTCTACACAGCATCATTTGTATCACTATTGATCGCAGCCTTCATCTTGATTGTTGGATCTGACCGTCCAACATCAGTTGGATTGCCAAGCATTAGTGAATACGCAGGGGATGAAGTTATTGCTGATGGTAAGGTTGTTGAATCAGAAACAACAACGTTGACAATTCCACAAATTTTCAAGAAGTACATCCTAACAAACAAGATTGTTTGGGCGATTACACTAACATCAATGTCAATGTACTTGATTCGTTTTGGAATCATGTCATGGATTCCAACTTACTTGCGTGATGAAAAGGGATTTGATCCTAATCAAGCCAAGTGGTTGATTGGAATGTTTGAATTAGCTGCTGTACCAGGGGTTATTATCTTGGGAATGGTTTCTGATTTTTTGAAGGGTCGTCGCGCCCTTGTTAGTTTGGCGTGTGTGGTTGGACTAGCTGGATGTTTGTTCGTTTACTTTACAACAATGAACCACACATACATCATCATTGCCTTGTTTATCATGGGAACATTGATTTACGCACCATTAACATTGGTTGGATTGATGGTTAACGAAGCTGTGCCTAAGTTCGCGGTTGGATCATCAACTGGATTTATGGGATTCTTCCAATACATGGTTGGGGAAACATTAGCAACTGCCTTGATTGGTATCTTGGTATCAATCTACGGTTGGCAAGCATCAAATTACGTCCTATTTACAGCCGCAGCCGCAGCTGTTCTATTGTTGACATTCTTGTCAATGAATGAACGTAAAGTGATTGCACGCGAAGAACAAGATGCTGTTCACTAGACAGTAAGAGATACTGATGCAAAGCCATTTCTTAGGGAATGGTTTTTGTTTTAGGTAAAAAGCTTACCTATATATGAGAAAGATTGCATTAATCTGTAAATTGGTTTATAATAAACAACGTTGTGTTTGTGGAACTCACAAATTTCAACCATTCGTCGTCTGTATTAAGAGGGGTTTCCCCGCGGGCACGATGAGTCTAAGTTAGTCAGAAATGACATCAATAAAAAATGGAGGTCTACAGACTCATGGCAGAATATGCAATCATTGAGACTGGTGGTAAGCAATACAAGGTTGCCGCTGGTGATGTAATTTACATCGAAAAGTTGGACGCTGAAGCAGGCGAAAAGGTTACTTTCGATAAGGTCGTTTTCATTGACGGTCAATTCGGAGCACCTTACGTTGAAGGCGTTTCAGTTTCAGGAACTGTTGAGAAGCAAGGTAAGGAAAAGAAGGTTATCACTTTCAAGTACAAGCCAAAGAAACACTCACATTCTAAGCAAGGTCACCGTCAACCTTACACTAAGGTTGTCATTGACACTATCGCCTAGGCATCTAAGGAGGATTTAAATCATGCAAATGCAATTGAATTTGAACAACTTGACGATGCACTCAAAGCACAAGGGTGGTGGATCATCTGCCAACGGTCGTGACTCAGCTGGGCGTCGTCTAGGAACAAAGCGCGCTGATGGACAAAGCATCAACGCAGGATCAATCATCTACCGTCAACGTGGAACTCACATCTACCCAGGTGTAAACGTTGGACGTGGAAGCGACGACACATTGTTCGCTTTGACAGATGGTGTGGTTAAGTTCGGTCGTATGGGCCGTGACAAGCGCCAAGTATCTGTTATCTCTCGTGAAGAGTACAACGAAATCATCGGAAAGTAATTTCTATTTGATGGGAAGCCTTTACCACTTATGTGGTAGAGGCTTTTTTGTTGCTATATTGGTACTAATCAGTCCACAAATATAAAAAATAATGCTTAAATGATGAATATAAAGAAAGTACTACTAAGGTCTGGTAAATGTCCCATATGAACGATTTGGAATGAATTGATTAAAAATAATGATGATATTGTGGCACCTGAGGGCTCTTCCGTGGGAATAAACGGAAAGTAAGTAATAAGCCACCTAATCCGCTGATAAACGTGTATAATCGTATAGGATTTGAAAGATTAGGATGGAAAATATAATGAAAAGATTCAAAAAGAGACTCGTGAGTTTATTTGCTTTTTGGATGGTATTAGGATCAATCTCAGTTAGTGCTGCAGTTTTTACACCAGACATAGAAAGCCAAGCAGCGTTGTTAGTAGATTTAAATACTGGCCGTGTGCTTGCGGATAAAAATGGTGAAGAACGTCTTCCGATTGCATCGCTATCAAAAATGTTAGTAGCGTACTTTATTGAAGAAGCTGTCTCAAAAGGTGATTTAAGTTGGGATCAACAGATTGAACTCAATCCTAAATTACTAGAATATAGTCAAGATTTAGAAGTATCTAACGTACCATTACATAAAGATGAAAAATACACGGTGAAGGACATCATGAATGCGATGATGTTACCTTCAAGTAATAGTGCGACGGTTATTCTGGCTGATTTGGTGGCGGGTGATGTTGCTAAATATAATACGATGGCGAATAAGAAATTAGCGAGTTGGGGCATCAAAGATGCAAATTGGTCGTCTTCAACTGGATTGCCAGTTGGTGCGTTAGGGCCGTTTGAACCGACGGGATTCGTGGAAGATGATGCAAATAGTTTGTCTGCACGCGAAACTGCAGTGGTTGCGGGACATCTATTACATGATTATCCAGAGATTTTAGACCTGACAAGTCAAACTTCTGCCAAATTCCCAAAGGGCAGCGAAGACGCTGAAACATTGGAGAATACGAATAAGTTATTGTCAGATACTGACTACACAGTTAAAGGACTAAAGACAGGATCATTACCTGATTCAGGTAAGAGTTTAGTTAGCACAACAACGATTAAGGGCGTTCCTGTGTTGTCTGTTGTGTTGAATGCACCTGTAGACGTGGATGAAGAGGAAGTGTTTACGAGTTCAAAGGAGCTATGGGAACAAGCCTATGATTCATTGGATGCCAAAACAATTCAAAAGGGGACGAGGTTAGCTGATGTTCCTGATAAAAATGCAGAAACAGGTAGTGTTAGTGTTTCGGTAGGAACCGAAAAAGCCTACTTGCTTGGTAAAAAAGAAACAGAGCCTGTGTTAAAGGATGCCAATTTGACGAGTGAAGTCCCATACAAGGCTGGGCAAAATGTCGGACATGCCTCATGGAATTTTTCAGATAATGATAGCTTACTGACAGAGTTTGATCAGATTGATTTACAGTCAGATGAAGATGTTAGTAAAGCTAATTGGTTTGTGCGTACTTGGCGAGGCATTGTACATTAAATAGGTGTGATGTCTCATTCAGTCAGGCAGAGGGTCGTTACTAGAAATAGTAACGGCTTTTTTTATCGCTGAAAAAGGCTGTGTGATGGTCTGAGTGGTATTTTAGGTACAGGTCTATATAAATAGTCCCTAAATAAGGTATGATGATTAGAGACGTAGTGCAGTGTGCTAGCTAAGTACAAGACACGTTAATATTAATGGGGATTTAGAAAGAGGGATTATATGTTTTATATTCAACCTACGCCGCTATCAAACTATCTTTGGTTAGCGCTATGGGCATTACCAGTTGTGATTTTATTAGTTGGTGTTTTAATGTTCTTATTAGGACGTGGAAACAAGAAGAAAGAACGTATGGCTAACTTAGTCGGAGCTTTAGGTATTATTGGTTTGTTAGTGGTGGGGGCATTAAGTGTCTCTTCATATGTTCATAATTACAAAAATTCAGCGTCATACAATAAGAAAGCCAAAGAAATGGCGCTAGAATATAACCCAAATCAAGAACGCCATTTGATTATTCAAAACTACAAGGGTGAACAAACGTTTGAAATGACTGGTAACTTCGGTTTTGATCATGAAGGACGCAATGTAACTGTTGTGGACAACAAGACTGGTGATAAAACATCAATTTACATTGGTGAGAATGACTTATTAATCATTCAAGATAAGAAGTAATCAGTTCAATATTAATTCTGGAATAGACCTCGGAGTGAAGTGTAAAGACACTTTCCGCTGAGGTCTATTTTTTGTTTTGTTTGTGAATATAATCTGCATGTTGACGTTTTTTTAGGAAACTATCTTATTTGAATGCAAAATAAATATATTAAGAAAGTGTTAAGTTTTAATGTTGTTAGTTTGTGAATTTTTTATAAAAAATTCAATGGATTATATATCATAATTAAAAGGTGTTGATATATCTGGCAATGGATAAAGGGATTGAAGATGCAGAAGTGACACGGTGTCACTATTGTTTAGCGGTAATTGTCCACTTACAAAAAAGCTTTTATTTATATGGATTAGGGTGTAAAGTGTACTTGTTATATTGTGAATTATAGAACTATTTCGGGGATGTTAGTCTTTTTGATGTGCAATATGGGCATGAACTAAATAAATACGACGGTCATAAAATGAAATGTGACGTATTCATGCACAATGAAAAATAAATCATTTTTGATGACATTATATTCGGACTTATCGCGTTACATATCGTGTGTACAGAGAACATACGCTAAATTCGTTTAGTGAATTATTAGGGGGAAGTATGAAAAAACAACTGGCAATAACAATCATGAGTACAATGCTCTTTGGGGTTAGTGGGGAAATGATTTTTGATGCAACGACTATACAAGGGCATGCGGACGAAATTAATCAAGACATAGCCGTATCTATTCCAGATGACAATTTACGTAATGAACTACAAAAGAGCTTAGGGCCTGATGTACCACTTACAAAAAACAATTTGTTGAAAATTGAAAGCTTGAACTTAACATATTCTGGCGTAACGGATCTAAGTGGATTAGAGGAAGCAAAAAACCTGAAGTGGCTTGATTTAACAGGAAATGCAATCAGCAGCTTGGAGCCATTAGGACAAGTACATAACTTATCATTTTTGAGTTTACGATTTAATAAAACTAAGGATATCCCTGACCTTGCGCCTTTAAAGACAACAGCAATTAAGGAATTAAATCTAGTTGGTAATGATTATGGATTAGAGCCACAAAAAATGGCCGCAATTAGTCATTTAACAACTCTAGAAACCTTAGAGATGCAAAACAACAAATTAACGCAGCTACCAGATTTGAGCCAATTGACGAATCTACGCTTCCTAGGGGTAGCTGGTAATAAATTGACGGATGTCAGTGGCGTCAAAAATATGGTTAGGTTAACTGGCTTGGAAGTGAATTCAAATCAAATCACAGATTTTGAACCGATTTCCCATCTGACTAATCTAGAACGTTTACATGTTGGAAATAACCGTAGTTCAGATATTAGTTCTTTGAAGACTCTGACGAAGTTGAAAAAAGGTAACTTCTCACAAATGGGTCTATCAAATGAGCAAATGACTGTTTTTGCGGGTATGAAAGACATGGAAAGTTTGGCGATTGACTTTAATGACCAAATTTCAGATCTAAGCAGTCTAAGTCAATTGACGAATCTGACGACCTTGGATTTCAGTAAAGATGGTGTGACGTCATTAGCGCCATTAGCTGGATTAACTAATTTACAAACGTTAGGTTTCTCAAACAACAGGGTGTCAGATATCTCAGTGTTAAAGAACATGCCTAATTTGAGTTCTTTGACAATGTTACGTAATCAAATCTTTGATTTAAGCCCATTACAAAATCTGTCACAACTAACTTGGGTGAATGCTAAGTATCAATCTGTGACCTTACCAGCCATGGCTGTGAATGAGCAAAAGGGTATCGATCTTGTCCCAATCGTTGTGAAATCACGTCTAGGGAATGGATTACCTGTAACATTACAATCTGATGGGCAATTACAAATGGTTGATGGCGGTATCAAATTAAGTGATATCAACGTTGATAAAGATGAAGCCGTCTACATGGCTTGGGCAGGTGATGCTAACGATAGTCTGGTACGTTTTTCAGGAACTATCTCACAACCAATCAAACCTAAAGAAGCAGATAAGACACCAGAAAAATTACCTGTTAATATCTCAGTATTTAAAGGTGATGGAAGCAATTTGACATCTGTTGCTAGTAACTTTGTGCAATCTGATGCATTGATTGAAACACAAGAGAATGGGAAAAAAGCATTACTGATCAAAGTCGTGGTTCCTAAGTCATATGGTGCAGAAAGTATTACCTTCTTAAAGGGTGAAAAGGTATCAACCAAACTAATTGGTGAAAGTTATACTTTGGAATACCGCTTCCAAGTAGGGGATGAAGAACTTGCTGGTAAGCCATTTAAAGAAAACATGCACGTTAAGATTAATCCTGATGTGATGAAGTATGACCATAAATATGATGTGTTCTTTAAGATCAATGGTGGGAATACAAACACCGATGATAAAGACTCTGGTAAAGATAATGGAACTGATGGTAATAAAAAGCCAGATACCGATAACAAGCAACCAGATGGAAACAAGAAGCCTGATCAAAATAAGCAACCAGATGGGAATAAGGATAAAAATGGTGCATCAAAAAATGATGGATCTAATAAAAAGCCGAATACATCTGTAAACAAGCAAGAAGTCGTTACTTATAAGGCGCATTATTTGAAAGAAGGAACGGCTCAAAAATCTGTCATGGCACAATATATGACAAATAAAGCCGAAATGTATTACCAAGATGGACAACAATATGTTGTGATTAGTGCGGCTGATAGTAAGTCAGCTGAAATGATTAAGAATCTATCACTGAATGGTAAGAACTACTTCAAACGTGATGGTAATAAATTCTATTTCAATTTAGGTAAAGAAAAATTGCAAACTAAGGCGTCAATCGAATTGGCTGGCTTTGTGGGTGTTTCAACCTTCATTCCTGGTATGGGTGAATTCAATGAAAATCAACCATTCACACTACGTTTAGATGGACGTCAAGTAAGTAAGCATGTGGATAAGAAACAACCAACTGGAAAGTCTGACACAAAAGTAAAGCATGTGGAATCAAAGTCTAAGGGATCAAATGCTGAAAATGGGCGTATTGTAGGGATGAAGAATGTTTCCCGTAACAATAACAGTCAATACAACTACACAGCACAATTCCTAAAGCAAGGGACCAGCCAAAGCTCTGTGATGGCTGATTACATGTTGAATGTGGCTCACGTTGTGATTAATGGTGATCAAGCGACGATTACGATTTTTGCGAATGGGGCTAACTCAGCAAACATGATTACGCGCCTAACACTTGCAGGACAAGCAACGGTACGTTCGGGTAATGGGTACACAGTCACATTGCCTACATCAATGTTGGATTCAGTGATTACTGGTCACGTGGACGTCGACGTACCAGGTATTATTAAGGAATCACAACCATTCTCACTACGTTTAACGCCAGGGTTTAGTGGTGTTGCAAGCACAAGTAATCATGTGACTGCCTTAGGAACAAATGGAACTAACACGGTTGGGACACCTGTGCCACAAATGTTACAACCAGTAACCCGCCAATTAACGGATCAAGAAAAGACAGCAAACGATGATAACAGTGCTGCTGACAAGTCAGGGACAGATACAAAAGCTAAGTCTAAAGACAACGATAAGTTAGATAAAGGGCTTAATTTGGCCGCTGACAACGCTAGTCAAGAATCACAACCGAATGATGCAGAATCAAACCACATGAATAATATGGTGCTTGTCATTGGCGGAATTATTTCCGTTCTGTTAGGTTTCATTGCGACAACGCTTGGTTGGATCATTTTTAAAGGGTAGGTAAAGGCATGCATATCACGAAAAAAATTATGATGGGGCTTTTGGTATCATTGGGGATGTTATTGATGATGCCGCTATCTATGAATGCTGCTGAGCAAACTGTGCCTTTGTCTGTTCTAAAAGATGGGACCAATGATACCTCTTATGCGGCATCGTATTTTTCAAACTCGGCGAGTGTTACATCAAACGGGGATGGTTTATACACTGTGACTTCAACGGTCACGACAAATAAGAATCTGGGCAATTATCCAGTTCAAATTATCAGTATTGATGGTGCGCCTGCAAATGTTTCAAAAACGGATAATGGCGATACACAGACGATTACGTATTCTTACCAGACAAATGCAGTCACTGAGCGTCATGCGGCCGTTATCAAGGTTGATGTTGATAATATCAATTATCACCACACCTACAATGTTGGCTTGCAATTAGCTGCGGACAGCATCGTGCTAGATACAAAAACAGTAACGGCACAGGCAGAATCAGTGAAGCAAAATACAGAAACAACTAACGTGGACAGTAAAAGTGAAACTGAACAATCAGCTGTGAAGACAAGTGAACGGACCAGCGCTGAGAGTGTCGCCTCAACCGAACACGCTACGAAAGAAAAATCTGAAAGTAAGCCAGTTAAAAAACAAAATGATAATGGGAAGCTTGTAAAGCAAATGGTTATCACGACTGTTGGTGGTTTATTAGGCGGGATTTTAGTGGCCGTTGGTGTTATTTGGTACACATCAAGGAAGAAGTAAGATGTCAAAAATACAAATACGACTATTATCTATGTGTTTGATTTTATTGTTGATTTTGATTGGTGGTTGGGTATGGTTGATCTTAGTGACTAACGATGAAAGTGACAGGACGACTCTTAATCGGGTGGTCACGACTACCAATGCGCAAACACAAGTCTTTGACCAATTAGGTATCGACCAAGTGGTTGGTGTTGCGACACCGGGGGCGAAACAAAATGTTCCGAACTGTTATCAAGATTTACCACAAGTGGGAAATCATATTTCACCAAACATTGAAAAAATTGCATCGTTAAAACCAGATGCAGTGTATGTGGATGCGGCTTTAGTCGATGATTATCAACAAAAGTTAACGAGTGATCATATTCGGACTGAAATCCTAGATTTTAAGACGGTCGGTGACTTACAAGATAGTCTGACTTACCTAGGGGAAACCTATGGTAAGACTGCTGAAGCAAAAAGATTAAAAGCTAAACTTGATTTAAAAGACACAACAACACAGCACCATCCGAAGGTGCTCTTGTTAATGGGGATGCCCGGTGGATCATTCTTAGCGGGGACCAAGTATAGTTACGTCGGTGATTTGATTGAACGAGCTGGTGGAAATGTCATCACAACTAGCCAAGCAAAGAGTGATTATGTGCAACCAAACATCGAACAAATTGCGACAGAACAACCTGATGTTATTATTACGATGGCCCATGCGATGGAGGATTCTGTCTTCGAGAGTTTCCAAGCAGAATTTAAATCAGCTAATTGGCAGACAATTAAAGCAGTCAAAGAGCAACATGTCTATCAAGCCAAAGAACCAACATTTAGTATGACGGCAAATATGAATGCGCCAAAAGCATTTAAACAAATTCAAGATTGGTTAGCAGAAACACAAAAAAATTAAGAAGGAGACCAGCTTATGCGTCAAGCATATAATGGCATCCTGACAGCCGCCCTTTTAATGAGTATCGGGGCGGCTTTATTGTTAGGAAGCACGTATTTATCACCGACTGCCTTACTACAAGGACAAGCTGACGTTTGGCAGATGTTGATTAATTATCGGTTACCGCGAGTTATTGTGGCCATCTTAGGTGGTGCGATGATTGGCATGAGTAGTATTTTATTGCAGCTTGTTTTACGTAATCGTCTAGTGGATGCATCAATTATTGGAATCATGAATGGTTCACAATTTTTGACGATGTGTCTAATTGTTTTGTTACCAATTTTAACGAAGGCGAATGTTCTGATTTCTGGTATTTTTGGTATCGGATTACTTTTTATTTGGCGAATGTACACGCCAAAACAAAGTTCAGCTTTACGTCTTATCTTAGTTGGGATTGCTACGGCAATGACATTTCAATCGTTGACGCAATTAACAACGGATGGCTTTGGTGTACCGTTACCATCATTGAGTACAGTGACCTGGTCACAAGTCGGACAATTGTTCGTCTTGTTGCTATTGGGATTGATAGTCCTTATCATGATTTGGCCTAATTTAAAGTATTTTGCACTATCAACAGAGCAATTACGTTTGCTTAATATCCCCGAACACAAGCTCGTTTATCTTGTGTTGGGCATTGTTGGTCTTTGGAGCGGGGTTGTTACTAGTTTATTGGGAGTTGTCTTCTTTTTTGGTGCAATTTTACCGCAGTTATCACGGACATTCTTTCCGGACGCAAAAGCGCAAAGCCTACTTATCCCGACGAGTTTATGGGGTAGCCTATTGCTGTTAAACGCGGATACACTGGCGCGAACAGTTATGGCGCCAACCGAATTGCCAGCTAGTGCAGTATTGTTGGCGATTAGTGGTCCATTATTCATCGTGCTCCTAATGAAGCGAGGATCTTAAGATGATGCAATTACAAAATGTGTCGTACACAATCGATGGCAAAACAATCTTCAACGACGTTAATGCGACGTTAATCCCACATCAAATTACGACCCTAATTGGACCTAATGGGATTGGTAAATCAACACTCTTAAAACTTGTGACGCAATCCATTAAACCGGATATGGGGGTAATAACGAACATCCCCGATAATCTGGCTTTATTGGCGCAAACGAATGAATTGTTTGAACCATTAACCGTGCGTGAATTACTGACGATTAAGCGTGGAGCGTTGGATGATGAAATATTAGCCTTATTACAACTAACTGATTTATTAAATGACCATGTCCATCATTTATCAGGTGGGCAACGACAGTTGGTGTGGTTGGGTTATGTCCTGCATCAAGCGCCAACATTACTCTTATTGGATGAGCCAACAACTTATCTAGATCTACATTACCAACAATTATTTTTAAACGCGTTAACGACGTTGCAAAAGAAACGGGGGTTTACCGTTTTGATGGTCTTGCATGATTTAACGCAAGCCTTTCACTATAGTCAAAATATATGGTTGCTCAATGACGATAAAAAATTAATGACGGGGCCAGTGGTAGACTTATTGGATGAAAGAGTACTGTCAAACGCCTTTAAATTACCTTTAACGATTGTTGCACATGATGGTAAACAGCTAATCATACCGAAATAAATAAGGAATAACTAAATAAATGCCCGACACAAAGGAGAGAGTTTTGTGTCGGGCTTATTTGTTTATAATCGTGTTTCGTATAGTTCAATAAATTCTTGGACGAGATCCTTGTACGTAATGGCGTTCATCAAGTGGTCTTGGGCATGGACCATGTATAGATTAACCTCAGTGTGTTGACCTTGTGCTTCTTTGGTTAGTAGGTCAGTTTGAACGTTATGAGCTTCAGATAGCGCAGCATCTGCTTGCTTCATAAATTCATGGGCAGCTGGCATGTCACTACTTTTAGCCGCGGATAGGGCTTCATGAGCTAACCCTTTGGCATTACCAGCATGCATGATGATTCCCATCACAACTTGCATATACTTTTCATCCATGATTAATTCTCCATTAGATCTTCAGCAAACTTCAAAATATTGACACCATTCATCATGCCGTAGTCCATCATCGGCATGACGTCCATGGGAATTCCTTTGGCATCTGTCTTTGTCTTGATGTCATTTTTTAGGTAAGACACTTGAGGGCCAAGTAAAACAACATTTGGGATCTTATCAGAGTTTAATTGTTGTTCGACATCAGCGGTTGATTTGGCAAACACTTCATAATCTTTACCTTCAGCCGTCGCAGCTTCTTGAATCTTTTGTACCATCAGTGATGTAGACATCCCCGCAGCACACGCTAACATAATAACTTTTTCTGCCATGATAAGGCTCCTTTATTGTTGAGTAAGAGTAAATGTTTGCCAGGCTTAATGCTTGCCAGAACGGGTAGGTTCTCAGTGGACACATGCCCTACGATGTTGACGCGACCGTCATTTTCCCAGTCTTTTAGTGCGATTTGCATTTCACCTTTGTATTGTCCGAAGCCATCGTTACCGACGATGATATCACCAGCATGAATATCAAGGGTGTTGTGGGCAGGCACTGATTCTGCAGCGTAGGTAATACGAGGCTGAGTTGAACGAATCATGTAACCTGAATAATCCCCACGATAGAGATGTATTTCATCAAGCACAATTTTCTTTTCGAGTTGCGAAATGTCATCGGCTAGAGTGACTTCCAAAACAGGATAGGGCGTTAGATACGCATCACGGATCGCCGCTAATTCAGTGGCATCTAGTAATGAACTACTAATGAACAAATTATCAATCACATTTAATTGCTTCAGTAGTTGGACCTGGCTGCTTGGTGACATTTGACGTTGTGCTTCCATTGAAACCATTTTGTCAGACGTTGGCCAAGGGCCTAATTTTCCAGTATCACCATCAATAAAGGCTGATGTTTCTAGATTGTATTGCTTGTAGCGTAATGTCGTCTCCACAAAGTAGCCTTGCTCTAATCCTGTTCGAACTTGTGGGTAGAAATTATGTGATCCGATTAAATTACGTGGATTAGGCCCAAAGTCCCAGACCATATCAATGTAGTGTTGGCCACGTGAAATATTCGTTTCAATTTTAATGTTGTATGGATTGTAGGTCATCTTGGCTTCTTCATAGCCAGTAAAGCCTTCATCCAAACGAATCGCAGCGACACCAAGTTCGTGAAAGAAACTTAAGTCATCGTAGGTGATGCCTAGTTGATCAAACAAACGGGGATTGATATCAATGGTTGTGGCCATGTGTAAGTCATTCCCGTGGGCAATAATTTGCTTAAACTTGTCGACCACTTCTTGCGTATCGCCGGTAACTTCTAAGAGTGAGGTGAAGATACGGCTGTAACCTAAATCATGAGCGGTGTTTAAATAATCACGCATGTCAGCAAAAGATGACTGCGATGGATAAATCGAGATACCTAATTCATGCATATCGAATTCCTCTTTTTGTTAGTTTTCTGTGGCTGCTAATTCTTGTGCGTATTCAGCGCGGTCAATACTACGCATGAATGGCAAGTAAAGTAGTACGTCGATGATAATCAAAACAACTTGTAGTAGGGCTCCTGAGATGTGTGATCCAGTAGCCAAGAAACCAGAAATGATTGGTGGTGTTACCCAAGGAACAACCACTCCGACAGTCGCATGGACAAGACCGGTTGCCATTGCAGTATAGGTGATGATGGCATTTACAACCGGTACCATCACGAATGGAATAATTAGGCTAACATTCAAAACAACTGGCACACCGAACATTGTTGGTTCATTAATATTGAACATTCCAGGTGGTGTAATCAATTTTTCAAGCGTCTTGTAACGGGCAGACTTAGCGACGATCCACATAGCCAAAACTAATCCTAATGTGGCACCTCCACCACCAAGGTAAACGAAGAAGTCCATAAATGGTTGTGTCACGATATGTGGCATAACTGCATTTGCATCTGCTTGGTAAGCACTCAAGTTTTCAGCCATCAAGGCTAGCCAAATGGGACTCATAACAGCACCAGTGATGTTACCACCGTGGATTCCGATGAACCATAGTAGTGATGTCAAAATAGTCACGACAATCGCACCGGCCAATGAACCACCAAAGGCACTCAATGGTTGTCCTAACAAAACTTGTAGAATTTGGTGTACGTTTTCAAATGGTGTCATTTGCATTCCGGCATAAACAAGTCCCCAGAAGACCAAGATAGCGAAACCTGGAATCAACGCCGCAAATGAGTTTGAGACAGCAGGTGGCACACCGTCAGGCATCTTAATTCGAATATTATGGCTCACGAACCAGTTAAAGATGGCTGTACTGATTAAGGCGACTAAGATAGCAGCGAACAAACCACCAGCACCTAGGTAACTGTAGGCGATTCCTGTCTGCAAGCCTTCAGCGCCACCCATCAAATCAGGTGTAATCAAGAAGAAGCTTGCCAATGACAAGACTCCGGCTGACAAGGCATCTGTACCATGTGATTCAGCATAGCGGTAAGCAATACCAAATGAGGCGACTAAACCAATCAAACCGAAACTAGAATTCACAATCTTAACTAGCCAATCAAAGATACCGGTACTAATTAACCATTCTTTAAAGGGTTCAATTGAGAATCCGTTGGCAATCAACAAAGCCATTGATCCAACGATAACCAGGGGCATGCTCAAGGCAATACCATCACGAATCGCATTTAATGGTTTGTTGGCCGCTAACTTAACCCCAACAGGCTGTAAATACTTTTCTAAAAACTGCGTAACTTTATCATTCATATCTGTTTCCTCCGCAAAAACAATGAACCAAGACATATTTTCCTATTTGATACACACTTAATGTAATCGCTTTCAAAACAAAAAGATAGTGTTATTTTATGGTTTTTTTAATGGTATAGATATACCAGAATAGGGTGTTTGATATTGTGAAAAAACGATTTACGTTGGTGGGGAGATTACTTATATTCAGTTGTTTTTTCTGCTATACCATTTAGGTTGGACTAGCTGATATTTTTTCAATGGTTTGCCGGTTCGTCGATGAAATGAAAGCGTTTTTATTTTTAATTGACAAACAGCCAACATGTCTTTAAAATCAATGTTGTAAGCGGTTGCAAATACCGCAGCGGGTGACAGTGGTGTGGCGCGGAGACTGTCGATAATTTGAGGGCTAGGGCAATCTCAAAATAACTTAATATTTTATGAGGAGATTGCGTTATGACAATGACACTAACTGACCTAGCAGGCACAATGGATCACACCCTATTGAAGGCCAATGCAACACGAGAACAAGTGTTAGAAATTGCAGCAGAAGCAAAGACCTATGGTTTTGCTTCTGTTTGTATTAATCCTTATTGGGTAGCAACTGTCGCGGAGGCATTAAAGGGAACTGATGTCGCCACCTGTACAGTGATTGGTTTCCCTTTGGGAGCAAATACAACAGCAATTAAAGTAGCGGAAACAATTGATGCGATTGAAAACGGCGCAACTGAAGTTGACATGGTGATTAATGTTGGTGAATTAAAGGCCGGTAATGTGGCCATGGTAACTGATGAAATTCATCAATTAGCTGAAGCAGCTCATGCCCGTCACGCTATTCTAAAGGTCATCATTGAAACAGCCTTGTTAACACCAGAAGAAATTGTGTTGGCAAGTCAAGCGACACGTGATGGTGGTGCAGACTTTGTTAAGACATCAACTGGTTTTTCAACTGGTGGTGCTAAGATTGCGGATGTTAAAGTGATGCGTGAAACTGTGGGTCCTGACTTAGGGGTGAAAGCCTCTGGGGGTATCCATACACGAGAAGAAGCATTAGCTATGCTTGACGCTGGCGCAAGTCGTCTAGGTGTCAGTGCTTCTGTCGCGATTATGAATGAAGAAGATTATACTGGCGATTATTAAACAGCCAATGAAACAAAATTAAAAGCAAGCCGAGACGTAGCGTTGCTACACTGACTTGAGAATTATATGTGAACGTTTTCTGTTAAAAGGGAGAGTAAACGATGGCTTATAAGCGTGTTTTTAGTATTGTGTTAGATTCAGTAGGAATTGGCGCTGCGCCCGATGCAGCGAAGTATGGAGATGTCGGATCAGATACACTTGGACATGTGGGGGCACATTTTCAAGGAAATTTAAAATTACCTAATTTACAAAAATTAGGGTTAGGGAATATTGCACGTCCTACGCCAATTATGGGCGTAGCACCCGTTGAGACTCCAATTGGAGATTTTGGCGTTATGCAAGAAACATCAGCAGGAAAAGATAGTATGGATGGTCATTGGGAAATGATGGGCTTGCCGGTTGAAACGGAATTAGCAACCTATCCGAATGGTTTTCCAGCTGAAATTATGGATGAATTAGCCGCATTTTCAGGGCGACCTTTATTGGTTAATCGCCCCTATTCTGGGACTGATGTCATTCGTGATTATGGACAAGAAGCAGTTGATACAGGCGCGTTAATTATTTACACGTCTGGGGATTCTGTCTTGCAAATTGCAGCCCACGAAGATGTGGTGCCATTAGATGAGTTATATCGTATTTGTGAATACGCCCGAAAGTTGGTCAATCAAGCGCCTAATATGATTGGACGAATTATTGCCCGACCATTTATTGGAGCGGATAGTCTATCGTTTAAGCGTACAGCGAATCGTCATGACTTTACGCTGAAGCCAACAGGCCAAACAGATTTGAACCGCTTGTCAGATGCAGGGGTTCAAGTGGTTGGTATTGGGAAAGTAAATGATATTTTTTCTGGTGAAGGTATTCTTGAAGGGGTACACACTGAATCAAATATGGATGGGATGGATCAAGTCGATAAATGGGTGGCAACGGACTTTAGTGGTTTCGTCTTTGCTAATTTAGTTGATTTTGATGCCATGTATGGTCATCGTCGTGACCCTCAAGGGATGGGGGAAGCCTTAATGGCGTTTGATGCACGACTAGGTGATGTTTTGCAGCATCTTCACGCGGATGACTTGTTGTTGATTACAGCTGATCATGGGAACGACCCTGGCTTTAAGGGGACTGATCATACGCGTGAACAAGTACCTTTGTTGGCCTATTCACCAAGTATGGTGGTCGGTCATGACTTAGGTGTCCGGCATTCATTTGCGGACTTGGGACAAACAATACTCGCTAATTTTGGTGTAGCAGGTGGGCCTGCCGGAACATCATTTTTAACGGAACTAACAAACGGGAAATAATTGGGAGGATATCAAAATGACACCACATATCAACGCCAACGTAGGTGACTACGCCGAAACAGTTTTGTTGCCAGGAGATCCATTGCGTGCCAAGTATATTGCGGACACATTTTTGGAAGATGTTGTGCAAGTGAATGATGTTCGTGGCATGTTGGGATTCACTGGAACTTACAAGGGACACCGCGTTTCGGTACAAGGTTCAGGAATGGGAATTCCATCTATGTCTATTTATGTGAATGAATTAGTCAGCGTCTACGGTGTGAAGAACATTATGCGTGTGGGTTCATTTGGTGCGATGGCTGATGATATCGAATTGGGGGATGTTGTTTTAGCATCTGGTGCGTCAACTGATTCAGCGGTCATTGCGCAAACGTTTGGACCAGGTATTTATTGGTCAGCAACGCCAGACTTTGCCTTATTGGACACAGCTTTTCATAAGGCCAAGGAATTGAATGTTCCAGTTAAAGTGGGTAATATCTTTGCGGCAGATCGTTTCTATAACGATGAAATTGATATGAATAAGCTAAAGGATTACGGCGTATTGGGAACAGAAATGGAAGCGGCTGGTCTTTACTTACTAGGTGCGAAATTACATTTCCGTGCCTTGGATGTCTTAACCGCTTCGGACCATATTTACCGTGATGAAGCCCTATCACCAGAAGAGCGTCAAACATCATTCAAGGATATGATGTTGGTTGCTTTGGAAACGGCGTTGACGCTATAAAGGCAGGGGATTTTGAACGGTTGAATCACTTTAAATATTGATCGTATCAGGGTGGTTATATCGTGAATTAAAACACAATTAATCATCATTTAGATGACGTCATATATTGTTTTGAACAATCTATTTTTAATTTAAAATCTGAACATCGTCCTGTTTGACGGTGTTCTTTTGTTTTTAGGGGCTTTGTTCGTGAAAAAAGGTGGCGTATAAAAAGAATGTGAAAAAAGTAACATTTATGCTTGCTTTTTGATTTTAAAAGTTTAAAATATGAAGTGTAGAGAGATATAAACAAGACAAAGTCAATGGGGGGCTTAATGATGAAAGCAGCAGTATGGCATGGTGTAAAGGATGTTCGAGTAGAAGACGTAGAATTGAAGCCAACGAAGGACAACGAAGTTGTCGTTAAGGTGGCCTATGCTGGTATTTGTGGAAGTGACTTGCACGAATATTTGGAAGGACCCGTTTTCATTCCTGTTGAAAAGATGGATGCATTGACTGGTGGACAAGCACCAATCACAATGGGACACGAGTTCTCAGGTGTGGTAGAACGTGTTGGTAAAGATGTGACAAAGGTTAAGGTTGGAGATCATGTCGCAGTTAACCCAACTGTTACCCACATGGATTCAGCAGATGATGTTGATGTTTACGATGGTTACAGCTTCTTGGGATTGAGTACTGATGGTGGATTCACTGAATTGGTTAACGTACCTGAAGTGAACATCTACCCATTACCAGAAGACTTCTCACTTCGTTTGGCCGCCACAATCGAACCAGCTGCCGTAGCGGTGCAAGCTGTTAAAGAAGGTGGTTTGAAGTTTGGACAAAAGGTTGTTATCTTCGGTTCAGGACCAATTGGTGTACTAGTCGCTGCGGCAGCGAAGGCTGCTGGAGCCACTAAGATTGTGGTTGTGGACCTATCAGATGTTCGTTTGGAAAAGGCCTTGGCAATGGGCGCAACAGATGTAATCAACCCAGCCAAGGTTGAAGATACTGTGGCCGCTATTAAGGAAATCATCCCAGGTGGTGCGGACGTATCATTCGAAGTTGCCGGAGTTCAAGCAACATTTGAACAAGCAATTGACAGCACAAAGCCACGCGGAACATCAGTTATCGTGTCAATCTTTGCAAAGCCAATCTCATTCAACCCAATGCAATTGATGAATTCAGGAGTTAAGCTAACAACAACGATTGCTTACTCACGTGAATCATTCCAACAAACAGTTGATTTGGTTAGCCAAGGATTACTAGATGTTGCGCCAGTTATTACTGACGAAATTGTCTTGGATGACATTGTCACTAAGGGATTCGAATCACTAACAACAGACAAGTCACAAGCTAAGATTTTGGTTGATTTGTCAAAATAAGCATGACGAAATAAAAATGACATAAAAAAGAAGGTGAACGACAGGCGTTCACCTTCTTTTTATTTTTTCGTGGGGGACGAAAGGATTATGCGTCCATTTCGTTCTTTTTGAAAATTAACTTACTTGCCAGATAGTTCGCAATCAAAATCAGGACTTGAACAATTAGCTTCCATAGATAAGCATCACCGTTTAACACGCTGACCCCAATCCAAAGCACCACGATTTCCATTCCCAGTGTTCCTAGACGGGCACCGTAGAAATTAATCCCTTCTTTAAGAAGTGTTTTGAATCCGCTAGTCTTTGAGTGGAAAACAAAGTACTTATTCACAAAGAAGGCAAAGGTTACAGAAATGATCCAAGATAGGACATTACTAACTTGATAGTTTATATCCCAAACAGCCAAGAACAGAGCGTATGAACCTAGACTAATCAGGGTCGTCATGACTCCCCAAAAAAGATATGAGATGATGTGAGCATATTTATCAATAAGTTGGCGCATGATGACTTCCTGTTTCTATAATATTTATGTTGAGTATACCAAAGTCAAACACTTCTAACAAATATGTGGCGCTAGGCTTAAGAGAAATACAGGAAAAATCAATGGATGGTTTTGTTTAAGGTGTAAATGTGAAATAATGAAAGACAATGTAAACATTTAGAATGGAATAGGAGGCACTGCTTGTGGCACGACAAAAATTAGGAGCATTGCAATTATTTTTATTGGGAATCTTGAGTGCATTTGGACCACTGTCTTTAGATTTGTATCTACCTGGGTTACCAGAGATGCAACAAAATCTAAATACAACGCCCACGATGATTCAATTGACGATTACCGCATCCTTAATTGGACTGGCAATTGGACAAATTATTATTGGCCCATGGTCTGACCGTGTTGGTCGTCGACGAGCCCTTTTGGTTGGTGTGGGAATCTTCACTTTAGCAACGGTGGGGATTATTTTGACACCGAATATTTATGGCGTGATCTTATTCCGATTTATTCAAGGTTTAGGTGGATCCGCTGGGATTGTTCTATCGTTAGCAGTGATTGCGGATTCGTTTGAAGGCTTGCAATTAACACGTAATGTCGCATTAAATCAAATGATTAATGGTGTCTTTCCGATTGTGGCACCAGTCATTGGTGGTGTAATTATTGCGTTATCACACTGGCAAATGACATTTATTGTGTTGGCCGTTTTAGGCGCAGTATTATGGGTTGCTATTTATACCAGCTTACCTGAAACTGCCCCAGAATTTGATAATAGTCACGCACAAATGACACCGAAGCAAACCTTCAAGACATTGTGGTCAAACAAAGGCTTTATGTTTATGGCCTGGACCCAAGCATTTATGATGGCTGGTTTGTTCGCTTACATTGCTGGGTCAACATTTGTTTTGGAAACCATCTATGATTTAAGCATTTTACAATTTTCGATTGTGTATGCCATTAATGGGCTGGGGATTCTAATTGCGGCGCATATTTCAGCGAAATTAGCGGCTAAGATGGGCGAATATCATGCCTTAGGGGTATTTGTGATTATCTCATTGATGGGTGGTAGTTTAGTTTGGTTGAATGTCGTGTTATCTAACCATGTCTTACTGATGTGTTTGGCATTCTTCTTAATTGTGGCACCAGTTGGAGGTGTCAGCAGTTTGACAACATCAATTGCGATGCAACATGTGCAAACAGGAACCGGAGCGGCATCTGGGATTCTAGGTTTGATGCGTTATGCAATGGGGGGATTAGTTTCGCCATTAGTTGGTTTGATGGGCGCAGACTCATTGATTCCATTAGCTATTGTGATTGCAGTTGTCCAAGTTTTGGGAACGATGATGTACTTAAAATCTCGCCCATAAAAAATAAGTGATGTGAATAAAGGAGTCGTAGCAACTATGGTAGCACTGAGTAAATTAACTAATACACTAAAAACTTATAAAATTGATGGTATTAGTCTATTGATGTACGCCATTATGATTAGCTTAATGATTTTTTTGATTCATGTAGGCGCTTATCCAACTAATTTGTTGGGCAATCTATTCTTGGTATTTGTGACGGGAAACTTGCTGTATACGATTGGGTCAAGTATTCCATTTTTTAACCAATATCTAGGTGGGGGTGCGGTCTTTACGTTAGTAGGGACATCGTTACTCGCGATGACGGGCGCAATTCCGGCATATTTAGTTGATTCAGTTGAGCTATGGTTAAGTGACAGTAAATTTATCGACTTTTTTATCATTTCATTGATTGTTGGATCGATTTTAGGGATTAGTCGCCATGTGATTGGGCCAGTTGCGATTCGTTTTTTGCCAGTCGCTTTTCTATCTATTATGAGTACGTTACTGATTCTAGCCTTTGTGGCTTATGTCCTTGGGTTTGATATCAACAAAGCCATGCTATATGTTGCTTTCCCAATTATGGGCGGTGGTATTAGCGCTGGGGCAATTCCCTTGTCTGAACTATATGCATCAACTTTTGGTGCAAGCCGTGATTATCTATCAACAATTTTACCGGCTGTTATATTGGGAAATATTTTTGCCATTATTGTTTCTGGTTGGGTTACAAACAGGGCGCAAGGTACAAAATTAGATGGTCAGGGTAATTTATTGCGTCGCCACTTTAATCGATTACATGAGAAAACGCTGGTCGATAATGCGAATGCCCAAAATTTTGGAATTGGCTTGATGGTTATTTTAACCATCTATATGATTGGAACGGTTTTACATTACGTATGTCCAGTGATTAATCGTTATGCATTTATCATTGTGGTTGTGATGATTATTAAATTTTCTGGTCGAATGTCAGTAGAATATGAAGATGCGGCGGTAGCCTTTAGCCAAATTATTACCAAAAATCTAACACATGCTGTCTTAGCAGGGGTTGGACTAACCAAATTAGATTTACACGTTGTCTTTGCAACTATTTCATGGAAGTTAGTCTTATTAGTCGTTGTGAGTGTTTTGACAATCACCATCGTGGCAGGGTGCTTGGGCTACTTAATGGGACTATATCCGTTGGAATCGTCTGTTGTAGCAGGTTTAGTTAATAATTCAATGGGTGGCACAGGTAATCTAGCCGTCCTAAGTGCCTCTAATCGATTAAATTTGATGGGATTTGCCCAGATGGGAAATCGATTAGGCGGCTCGCTAACCCTAGTTATAGCAGGGGGTTACATTGCATTGTTTACGTAATGCAAACTGAAGGTGTAAGGAATATTAACAAATAATTTTATTTATGTTTTTTTTAAGTGCTATAATGAGCGGTACTCAAAATTACGACTGATGTTTAAGCAGCGTAATCAGACAAATAAATTTAAACGAATTAGAGGATACAAACATGAGTAATACGACTAATCCGCAAGGATTGAACCGTACGATGACTCTAATTCCTGCCATTTCAACAGTCATGGGGACTGTTATCGGAGCAGGAGTTTTCTTTAAAGCATCAAACGTCGCTGAAGTAACTGGGTCAACAAGTATGACATTGTTGGTATGGCTATTAGGTGGTTTAGTTAGTATCGCAGCCGGTTTGACGGGTGCTGAACTAGCTGCTGCAATTCCAGAAACTGGTGGAATGCTAGTTTATATCGAACGTGCATATGGGAAGCTATGGAGTTTCTTACTAGGTTGGGCACAAGTAATTATTTACTTCCCAGCTAGTATTGCAGCCAAAGGGGTAATCTTTGGAACACAAGTTGTGAACTTGTTCCACTTGGGAACAAACATGATTGTGCCTGTTGGAATTGCCGCGTTAGTTTTTGTGACATTGGTTAACTTCTTGGGATCAAAGGTTGCTGGAAGCTTCCAAACAATTACATTGGTCTTTAAGTTAGTGCCATTGGCATTAATCATTATCTTCGGATTGTTGCAACCTGGTCATGTTGAAGTTAGCTTGTTCCCAATTGAAGCGGGAGCAGGAACTGGTGGATTCATTACAGCTCTTGGAGCTGGATTGCTAGCAACGATGTATGCCTACGATGGATGGATCCACGTTGGTAACATCGCTGGTGAAATGAAGAACCCATCACGTGACTTGCCACGTGCCATCTTGGGTGGATTGATCGGAATTACAGCTATCTACATGTTGGTTAGCCTTGTGTTCGTTCGTACGCTATCTACTGGTGCTTTGGCTGGAAATGAAAATGCGGCGATGGACGTTGCATCAGTTATCTTTGGCCCAATGGGTGGTAAGTTGATCACAGTTGGTATCTTGGTTTCAATCTTTGGAACTTTGAATGGATACACTTTGACTGGAATGCGTTTGCCATACGTTATGGCGCAAGCTAAGAAGCTACCTTTCTCAGCACAACTATCAAAGTTGAACCGTTTCCAAATTCCATTTGTAGCTGGTTTGTTCCAACTAACATTGTCAATTGGATTGATGTTCATGGGTGGATTCGACATGCTTACAGACATGTTGATTTTCGTTATCTGGATGTTCTACACAATGGTATTCGTAGCCGTGATCATCTTGCGTCGTACTGAACCAGATTTGCCACGACCATATAAGGTTCCGCTATACCCAGTGATTCCAATCATTGCGATTGCGAGTGGTTTGTTCATTGTGATTATCACATTGATTACACAATTCTCACTAGCTATGATCGGACTATCATTAACATTACTTGGTTTGCCAGTTTACTTCTTTATGAGTAAGCGTGCCTAAGTATTTAAACAGCTATTTCCTTTCTTCAGGAGATAGCTGTTTTTTATTTTGCAAATAATTTTGATTTAGGCATAGAAATGGTCATAATTTTGATATACTAGGAAAGTGATTCGAACAATATGCGCATAGACGGCTATTGTTATACATATAACTGGATATAACACCAGTAAAAAGAATAAAGGAACTAAAGGATAATCATGTTTATACTATTATGTTTATTGTTAGGTGCAGCCATGACCTTTGCAGTTGTGCGTGAATTCTCACCACAATTAAAGGGTTGGCGTTTGGGTATCGCATATCTGTGGTACACAGTGATGCTAAATGGTGTGACCCTACTAGTAATCCGTTTTGGATTACACAAAACGAAGTATGTTCAACAAATTTTTGGACACCCTTCAATGATGAAATTAATAAACTACGTGCTATTTGCTCTTGGTTTGATGTGCGTCTACTTAGTGATTCGTTACATTGGTCGCAAGTCTAAGTTTGGTTTTGTTGCCGAACCACGAGCATTGTCAAAGAAGCAAATCAGCAGCTATGCGGTTGTTAGCCTATTTATTGCGGCTGGTTTATTTATCTCAGTCGGTGCGGTTTGGTTTTTGACAACATTTGGAAAGATTACACCAGAACAATTGGCCTTCCAATTGAATTCAACAACTGATGGTGCAGATACATCAGTGACAGATTCATTGTGGAATGGTCCGATTGTCTTATTGGTAATCGCTACAATGACAGGTATTCGCTTGTTGTGGGGAAACTGGTCTCTTAAAGCAGTTAAGTGGCATGTTTCCGCTAAATGGGTTAAAGGAATGATTCTAGCCCTGTTAGTGTCAATTGTTGGTGCTGGTTTGTACTATGCTGCTCACGAGTTGCGTGTAACAAGTTTGTATCGTTCAATTTGGACAAGTTCAGAATATGTTAAGGATAACTATGTTGATCCTGACAAGACTAAGTTGAAGTTCCCAGAACAAAAGCGTAATTTGGTGCATATTTATCTAGAATCATATGAAAATTCATATCTAGCCAAGAAAGATGGCGGAAATATGGATACTAATTTGATGCCAGATCTACAAAAGTTGTCTGAAGAAGGGGTGCATTTCTCTGATTCAACAAAGTTTGGTGGACCAGAACAAACATATGGATCAAGCTGGTCTGTTGCTGGTATGGTTAACATGTCTGCTGGATTGCCTCTAAAAGTTTCAACTCAAAACGCCTATGGTAAGGAAGGTAGCTTCCTACCAGGTGCCACAAACATGGGTGATATTTTAGCCGCACAAGGTTATAACCAAACAGTGATGTTTGGGGCCGATGCTGATTTTGGTGGGTTAACTACTTACTACAAGACACACGGTGACCATAAGATTTATGATTACAGTTACGCACGTGCGAATGGTAAAATCCCAACAAACTATAAAGAATTCTGGGGATTTGAAGATAAGAAGTTGTATCAATATGCGCAAGAAGAATTAACGGAACTTGCCGCACAACCTGAACCATTTAGTTTTGTGATGGAAAATGCAGATACACATTTCCAAAATGGTTACAAGGAAAAGGGGATGGCAGAACCGTTTGATCAACAATATGCCAACGTTATTTTCCATTCACAAGCTGAAGTAACAAAGTTTGTGCGTTGGATTCAAAGCCAACCATTCTACGAAAATACAACGATTGTTTTGACTGGTGATCACTTGAGTATGGATAAGAAGTTCTTTAAGGACTTTGATCCTAGTTACCACCGTACAACTTTCAATTTGATTTTGAATGGAACGCAAGAAGACACAAAGATGAAGACAACAAATCGTCAATATGCCTCATTTGATTATTTCCCAACAATTCTGTCAAACATGGGTGTTGATATTAAGGGTGATCGTCTGGGATTAGGAACTGACTTGAGTTCAAAGACACCAACGTTATTAGAACGTGACGGTGTTGATTACTTTAACCGTGAGATGGAACGTAAGAGCCCATTCTACGAAACTGAATTTGTTTCAGAAGAAGGCCACGAATCACACGTGATGATTCCACAAGTGGAAAACTTCAACAATACTTACGGACATATTTTGCCAAAGAAGAAGTAATCGGTCAGTTATGACTAATTGTTTTAAAGAAAAGGAAGTAGTCATTCGACTGCTTCCTTTTTTGTTTCCTCAGTCAAAAGAGTTAGAATACGGTATACTTGGAATATGACAAATACGATTTTTGAAAAATTTAATGTGGCAGAGTTAACAACCCAACAGGTGAAGGACTTAAAGGAACTAGAATCTTTTATTCAAACTGGTCTAAAGGCTAAGAAAACACATGTTGCGGTGGTTGAAGGCGCCGCTGGAACTGGGAAAAGTGTCTTATTGACAGCTTTGTTTCGTAAGCTTCAAAGTAGTGCACGATCAAACGCAGGCGCATACACTAATACGAAAAACTATTTTGCGGTAAATCATCCTGAATTATTAAAAGTTTACCAAGAGATGAGTATGCGTATTCCAGAACTACGCCAAAAAGACTATGTACGACCAACTAGTTTAATCAATCAACTAGATAAGACGAATGAAATCGCAGATGTGGTCGTGATTGATGAAGGACATCTTTTGTTATCTAAGTCTGAACCATATATTAAATTTATGCAGGATAATCAATTAGCAGAAATTGTGAAGCGTGCTAAAGTTGTGGTCGTCGTGTTTGATTTTAAACAGGTTATGCAAAGCAAAATGATGTGGAGCCCTGAGTTGTTGCGTGCGCAGCTAAATGACACAAACGTGAAGACATTCAAATTAGGTTACCAACATCGTGTACAAGGCTCTGTGGCGTTAAATACGTGGTTAACGCAGTTAGGGAATGGGGAATTACGACCAATACCTAACGACTTAGGTGGTTATGATGTCCGCATGTATAATCGCGCAGACGAGCTATTTAAACAGATTCAAGCACGCGATGCTGAACTAGGCTTGTCACGCGTCGTGGCCACAACCGGTTTTGTGCGACGTCATGCTGATGAGCATAATGTTTATATGGATGGCTTTGACTTGCCTTGGGATGAATATGATCCACAAAAAACACCATGGGCTGAACGACCTGAGTCCCTTCATGAAGTCGGCTCTATTTACACAGTCCAAGGGTTTGATTTAAATTATGTCGGGGTTATATTAAGTCCAGCATATGAATATGATGATGTTTCAGACAGCATTGTTATTAATCCAGATAAAGTGACACATCGTGAGATTTATAAGCGTCGAAATGACGTAACGAATCCCGCTGATATTGCACGTTTAGAACAAGCCTACATGATGAATGCCTTGCATGTCTTAGTGACGCGTGGGATTCATGGCATGTATTTAACGGCCGCTGATCCAAAATTAAGAGAGCGACTACTGAAGCTTTAGTGTTAGGAGAACGAAATGATTTTAGAAGATTACTTTGAATGGTTTGCCCAAGATGACAATGCCGTATATTGGGAAAGTGCCGACCGTCAAACGACACTGATGGGATTTGGGATTGCAGACACATGTGATGCGACAGACTTAGATGCATTGAAGCGCTGGCAAGCTACGCAAGATGTGCCTGTGTTTGGTGGATTTTCTTTTGATGAGCAGATACCAGCTAATCAACGTGATCTACTAGCAGGATTTATCGCGCCTAAAGTCGTGATTGATTGTCAAACAGAAACCTTTTATGGGGATGTTCGCTACCTTGCACGTACACTTCAAATTACGTTGAAAGAACTCACACAACGTCAGATTGTGTCAGAGCAAACTGAAACAGACTGGGTAAATCGTGTTGATGATGTGATTACCATCATGAAAGAAGATGCAACGAAAGAAAAAACGGTGTTGGGTGCGCAAAAAGAACTAACTTTTGATGGTCCGTTAGACGAGGCGCAATTGCTGATTGATTTGAATCACCAACAAAAGACTAGCTACCATGTCGCGTTTAAGCGTAATGGCACGTTGTTCTTATCTGCGACACCCGAACGACTAGTCTCTGTTAAAGATGGGCAATTTTCGACTGCTGCAGTAGCGGGATCTACACCACGTGGTGAAACACCAGCGTTAGATGAGACCTTGGGTGAAGATTTGTTAGCAGATGTGAAGAATCGACATGAACATGAATTGGTCGTCTCTGAAATTGTTAAACGAGTAACGCCGATGGCTGATGTGACTTGGTCAAATGAACCAATCTTATTACAAACCCCACAAATTCAACATTTGTACACACCAATTACCGGTCACTTACACGCTAATAAGCATTTATTGGATGTTGTAAAGGTCTTGCATCCAACACCAGCGTTAGGTGGTGTGCCACAGCAATGGGCGATGCAGACAATTGCGACGGTGGAAGATAAAGCCCGTGGTCTATTCGCCGCACCTATTGGTATGATTTGGCCGAATGGGGATGGGGAATTTGTGATTGGTATTCGTGCCATGGTATTAGCTAATCAGACGGCAACGTTATTCGCCGGGGCTGGTATTTTGGCTGCTTCTAATGCTCAGCAAGAATGGGCTGAAATCAATCTGAAAATGACACCAATGTTGTCAGTCATGAAGGAGCAAATTAATGGTAAATAAAACACTAACAACACATGTGCAACACTTAATTCAAAGTCTTGTTCAACAAGGTGTCCAACACTTTATCGTGTCACCAGGCTCACGTTCAACGCCATTAGCTTTATTGTTGGCTGAATACAGCCGCCATGTTAATTCATCGGTGGAAGTCCATATTGCGGTAGACGAACGTGATGCTGCCTTTTTGGCCTTGGGCTTGGCAAAGACACAACAAGCACCAGTCGCCTTATTAGCGACATCTGGAACAGCGACGGCGAACTATTTGCCTGCCTTAGCTGAGGCGCGTCTATCACATGTGCCTTTGATTGTTCTGACGACAGATCGTCCACAAGAATTACAACATGTGGGTGCACCACAAACGATGCAACAAGTGGGCATGTATGGTGACCACGTGAAGGCCGCCATGCAATTGACCTTGCAAGATGACCATGCGGATGTGAGTGCCTATATTGATTATCAAGTCCAACAATTAGTACACCAAGCAGTAACGCAACCAGCAGGACCAGTTCAAATTAATTTGCCTTTACGTAAGCCATTGATGCCTGATTTGGGTACTGAATGGCCTGATGTGCAAGTCCAAACATTTCTATCAGGGACAACCCACACTGATGTCGCTGCTTTGATGCCGGTATTAACGAACAAACAGGTGATGATTCTAGCTGGACCGGCTGAAACAGCTTGGCAGACAGAAAGCTTTGCCGCATTGGCGGAGAAGTGGCATGTACCAGTGATCGCTGATGTTTTGAGTGGTGTGCGTGGGCAAGCGCATATGATTGCTGGAATTGATGCCTTGTTGGCGGCTGATGCCATTAGCACAGATATGGTGCCTGACGTGGTGATTCGTTTTGGTGGGACACCAGTCTCTGGTCGTCTATTACCATGGTTGCACACAGCAGATGTCTTGGAAATTCAAGTGGGGACGCAACATGTAGGCCATGACCATTCACGTCATACAACCATGAATATCGTGGGTGATGACATGACGATTCTGCAGGATCTATTAACGATGGATGTTGTGGGTGACAAAAGGTTCTTGGCTGATTGGCAAGCTACACAAGGGCGTTTATCAGCAGTTCAAGAACCATCAACATTGACTGAAATGAGTGTGGCACAAGCGTTATCAAAATTGCCGGTGGATGCACAATTATTCCTCGCCAATTCAATGGTGATTCGTGATTTTGATAACTATTGGCAACCATCCGCCAGCGTCGCAACCATGGCTAATCGTGGCGCGAATGGGATTGATGGGACGATTGCGTCAGCTGTGGGGATGGCCTTGAATGGACAACCTACCTGGTTGCCGATCGGTGACTTAACTTTATTCCATGACATGAATGGGCTAATGTTAGCGCGTCAAAATGACATTGATCTAACCTTAGTTGTCACCAACAATAACGGTGGGGGAATCTTTTCATTCTTACCGCAATCACAAGCTGATGACTACTTTGAAGAGATGTTTGGTACTGGACAAGATTTGGATATTGCTAAGATTGCGGCTTTGTATGACGCTGAATATCATTTGGTCACAGACCTGACTGACTTAACCCGTTTGGTTGACACCCAATGGCATGGGTTACGTCTAATTGAAATAAAAACTGATCGTGCAGAAAATGTTTTTGCGCACAGTGAGCGTATTCGTTCATTACAAGAGGCACATCATGAATAAAGTTGTCACAATTAACGACTATCCTTATCAAGTCACGATTGAAGGGGATGGGCAGCCTACTTGGGTCTTTTTCCATGGTTTTCTAGGGAGCCAACACGAGTTTTCAGCCATTAAGCCGAAAGGCACGTGTGTCTATATTGATTTGCTTGGCTTTGGTATGGCGGCACCAACCGTAAGCGTTGAACGCTTATCTGTTTCGCAACAGATTGGTGATTTAAAACAATTGTTTGATGCATTAAATCTGGAACAAGTTCATTTGGTTGGTTATTCGATGGGGGCCCGTTTAGCATTGAGCTTTGCGATGACGTATCCAGAAATGATCAAGCAATTGATTCTAGAAAGCGGTACAGCTGGTTTGCCAAGTATCGATGAACAAGTAGAACGCCAACAAAAAGATGAAAAGCTAGCGCAACGTCTTGAGAAAAATGGCTTACCAGATTTTGTCGCGATGTGGGAGCAACTCCCTTTGTTTGCGACGCAAAGTCAGGTGACTGAAACGATTCAGATGTCGGTACGGCAACAACGGCTTAACCAAGTCGCAGTTAATATGGCGAATTCATTACGTGCGTTTGGGACAGGAACCATGCCAAATTACTGGGAAGATTTAGAACAGTTAACCATGCCAGTAACGGTTATTACAGGAGCGTTGGACACTAAATTTACTGACTTGGGGCAACGATTAGATAAAGCCATTCGACAGAGTCGTCAGATAATTGTGCCTGAGGTGGGGCATAATGTGCATCTCGAGGCGCCTGAAACCTATACGGAAATCCTAGAGTCTGATTGGTAAATAAGGTGCATTTGCCTAGGCTTTCATGTATAATTGAGTTTGTTATTTTGCAATAAATACGGTTTGTCTCCTTAGCTCAGTTGGTAGAGCAGAGGACTTTTAATCCTTGGGTCCAGGGTTCGAGCCCCTGAGGGGACATTTAATCGTTTGATTAAAATGTATTTATTGCGTTCCTTTAGCTCAGTTGGTTAGAGCAGACGGCTCATAACCGTCCGGTCCAGGGTTCGAGTCCCTGAAGGAACACTAACGAATAGCCGTCACAATCCGATTTATCGGCTTTGTGATGGCTTTTTATTTAGATTTTTTCTATTTCTCACAGAAAGGAGCGTCCCATGCAGATTACGCAGATTACCTATCGTCAGTTGGCTTTAACCTTACAAAATCCTTTTAAAACAGCGCATGATGTGACCGATCAACGCCCGTTGATATTAATTGCGATAACCATTGATGATGCTTATGTTGGTTATGGTGAAGTGCAAGCATTCGCAAATCGTGAATATGCACCGCAAAGTCAAAATGACGCGTTAGGCTGGCTAAAAACGCATGTTGCGCAACTTGTGGGCATTCAAGGAGAAAAACTTGAAGATTTGTTGGTGCAATTACCTAATGATGGCCAATTTGCACGGGCTGGGATTGAAATGGCCCTTTGGGATGCAGTTGGGAAATATGAGCACCGGTCGTTAGCTGATATGTTAGGGGAACATACAGAAACCGCACCAGTAGGGATTGCCTTAGGACTTGATGAGATGGGAGAAATCGACCAGGCACAAAAAGCCGGTTATCGCCGCATTAAACTTAAGCAAGCGAACCAACAATTCGAGGCGATTGGGGATGTTATTGCAATATATCCTGATCAATTGTTTTCTTTAGATTTTAATGCGAGCTTAGATGATTCTGTTACGACCAAAGATTACTTAAAACAATTGCAGAAGTTAGGAATTGATTTAATTGAAGAACCATTCAAGCAAGGATCATTTGCCACCTATGACGCAGAAGCTCAAGCATTATTACCGTTAAAATTGAGTTTGGATGAACACCTCAATAGTATCGCTGATGTGCAGATGTGGTTGGCCGAAACACAGGTACCAGCTTATACCATTAAGCAGGGAAAATTAGGTGGCATTCAGGCGGCTAAACAAGCAATTGATATAGTTTTAGAACAAGAAAAACTTCCTTGGATTGGGGGTATGTTGGCTTCAGGTCTGGGGCGGGCAGTAGATGCTGCCTTGGCGAGTTATATACCAACACCACAATATCCAGCTGACATCTCACAAGGCAATCGTTATTTTGTGACTGATATTGTAGCAGATGATCTAACCTTTGAAGCAGGACATGTTCAGATTCCAAAAGGACCTGGGATTGGTGTGACATTAAATTGGCCTGCTATTTTAGCGCACCAAGTTGGACCAACGGAAACGATAAAGTTGTTACAAAAGCCATAAAGATAAGTGCCTTGATGAACATCAAGGTGCTTTTTGCTATATAATAGAAAAAAACGACCGGAGGATTTGCTATGATGACACGTACAGAAAATGTTCGCCAAATGTTTGAACCATTAAACGTAGATGGTTTGATTATTACAGATGGAACAAACATGAACTACTTAACAGGATTTACAGGTGGGACTGGAGACGGTCTTGTTTTGGTAGGACCTGAAAACATTGCATTGATTACTGATGATCGTTATGAAGATGAATACCGTGCTGTTTTGGCAGAAAAAGGTATCGAATTGTTGGTAACGCGTAATTACTGGGGTGTTGCCATGGCAGCCGCTAAGCGTTTCCAAATTGGTAAGTTGGGATTTGAAGACAGCATTGCCTTCCGTGATTTTGATTACCTAGATGAAAACTTTGATGGGGTTGATATTGCACCAGTACCTAGCTTGTTGGAATTGATTCGTGAAGTTAAGGATGAAGCAGAATTAACTAAGCTACGTCGCTCAGCTGAAGTAGCGGTAAAGTCATTCAATCAATTGTTGCCAGAACTACATGTTGGTATGACTGAACGTCAAGTGGCGAACCGTTTGGATGCCATTATGAAGGAAAACGGCGCAGACAAGCCATCATTTGACACAATTGTTGCGTCAGGATACCGTGGTGCATTGCCACACGGTATCTACTCTGACAAGGTCATTGAAACTGGTGACATGGTAACCATTGACTTCGGATACTTCGTAGATGGTTACACATCCGACATTACACGTACAATTGCCTTTGGTGAACCAACTGATGAAATGAAGAAGGTTTACGGGATTGTCCTAGAAGCACAACGTGCCGCAGTTGCTGCGACGGTTGCTGGGATTGGATTAGCTGAATTAGATGCTGTAGACCGTGACATTATTAATGCTGCTGGCTACGGTGAAGCATATGGTCATTCAACTGGTCATGGTATCGGTTTGGATGTTCACGAAGGTCCAGTTGTATCAGCGCGTGCCGACGCAGCTGACACAGTTCGTGCCAACATGGTGTTGACGATTGAACCGGGTATTTACTTGACTGATCAAGGTGGTGTTCGTATTGAGGACGAAATTTTGGTTACAGAAGATGGATACGAAAATCTAACTGCTGGTATTTCAACAGAATTAATTGTGATTGAGAAGTAAATAATGGGATTAGCATATTTTGAGTTTTATCATGGGAATTTAAAAACAGGGTTTGATTACGTATATGGGAAAAAGTTAGACGATAATCAAGCGTTTGTTGTGTCAATTAATAAAGAATTAAATGCACCACGTTTTGATATTGCGGATATGGCTATTAACTTTATGCCAGCCAATGAAGAGACATTGCGTGCGGATCCAATGTTGCGCCGTTACGCACATTTAGGTCAAGACGTGTCTTTGCAATGGGTGAATATCGAACGTCATCTGCATGAATTAACGGCAACATGGGTGCCGGAAATGCAATCACTCCGTATGGGTCCAACTGATGAATGGGGATTGCGTTTCTTTGATGATGAAATGCAAGCCTGGCAACAATATATGGGGGCTAATGCAGAACCAGATAATTTAGCTGAGTTTGAAGCTTGGTTACAAAGTTTGGGACATGGACATCTTATTTAGCCTATAACGGTAAAAGAAAGGGGGATATCGTATGCGCGAAGAAGTACAGCTATTACACACGAATGACATGCATTCACATCTGGAACGTTGGCCACAAATCCGACGTTTCTTGAATGGGACGCGTAGTAAAGCGAAGCGCGCTGGTATCACCTCTTTTACATTTGATATTGGCGACGCACTAGACCGTGAACATCCGTTAACGGATGCGACAATGGGACGCGCCAATGTCCAATTACTTAATGAGGGTGGCTATACGGCTGTAACGATTGGAAACAATGAAGATTTAGGGATGAATCATGATGCCTTAAATCGACTATATGAAAAGGCTAACTTTCCAGTCTTGATTACGAATGTGACGGATGAACGAACAGGTCAAACACCTCTTTGGGCGGAACAAACCAAGACGCTGACAACGAAACAAGGGCAAAAGATTGCTGTATTAGCGCTAACAGCTCCTTTTATTCGGACATTACCATTATTAGGTTGGGAACCAGCCGGTGTGATGGAGACCTTGAACGAATGGATACCGCAGCTACATGAAACGCATGATGCCATTGTCTTGTTGTCACATCTGGGCTTGCCAACGGATCGCGATATTGCCCATGCCTTTCCGGCAATCGATGTGATTTTAGGTGCTCATACGCATCATGTGTTGCCAGAAGGTGAACGCATTGGGTCGACATTATTGGCTGCTGCTGGCCGACATGGTGATCACGTTGGTGAAGTGACACTAACGTTTTCAGATGCAGGGCTTGAAACCAAAGCAATTGTCCATCCAGTTGGTGAGATGGCTCGCTTGTTTGAAGACGGCTCAGAAATTAAGGCCTATCAAACCCTTGGGGATGATAAGTTATCACATGAAGTGGTTGCAGAAATGCCAAGAACGTATACAACAGGTGTGCATGATGAACATCGCGTGATTGATTTAGGATTAGCTGCTATTAAAGAAGCGACCCAAACAGAGATTGCGATGCTATCAACGGGTCTATTTTTAACTGATCTGCCAGCCGGTATGGTCACGAAAAAAACGCTCCATGATATGTTGCCACATGCCATTCATCCTATGCGTACGACCTTGTTAGGGCGTGACTTAATTCGCTTAGCGCAAGAAGTCGATAAGAATAAAGCCTTCTTGCGTATGCATCGTCAAAAGGGGATGGGCTTTCGCGGTGGCGAATTTGGTACAATAGTATTCGATGGATTAACATGGCATGATAATCGCTATTATGTCCATGATGAACCAATCGACTTAGAACGACCGTATCAAATTGGTAGTTTAGATCATTACTTGTTTGTGCCGTATTTTCCAACATTGGAAATCGCGGGTGAAAATGAAATGATGTATGATCAAGTTCTACGCGAAACATTTGGCAGCTACCTAAAAAATAAGATAGAAAACGAGTAATAGAAATGAATCGTGAAAGAATGAAGGAGTTGGCTGAAGCACAATTTGCTGAACGCCAAGCTGCGACGCAAATTATCCATGCCGCGGATGATTTTGATAAGTTACAAATTAACGAACGCAGTTATAAATTAGTGGTGAATTACCGCGATGCGTATGATGATGAAAAATTAGCTGCGCGTTTTAGTGAGTTTTTAGAAAAGTACAATTTTATTGTTGGGGACATTGCAGCGGATCAATTACGTTTGCGTGGTTTCTACAATAAGGGGATTACTGGTATTCCACGTAACCAACAAATCACAGCTTTGGAAGATTATCTTTACGAAGAAGTGAATTTTGGGGCGCCTTACTTTGTCTTAGAAAACTTGGAACCACATGAGGTACAAGAAGATATCGATACGAATGAAGGACCGAAGCGTCGTCATCGTTCACGTCGTGGTTCAAATTCTTCTAAGAATAAAGGTGCGGCGGTGAAGGAATCACAACGTCCAGCGCAAAACAAGAAACCAAATGCAGGTAAAAATCCAGAAGTGAAAGTCAAAGGGACACGTAAAAAGCGTCATTTTGAAGTGCGTGACCGTAAGACTGACAAGCCAGCAGCAAAGAAGGGAAAGTAGTTATGTTAAAGTATGATGCTTATTTTATTGATTTAGATGGTACCATTTATGCCGGAACTGAATCATTTCCAGCAGCCAAGCGCTTTATGGAAAAGCTTAAGGCATCAGATAGTTCATATCTATTTGTGACAAATAACTCAACAAAGACGCCAGAAGAAGTTGCGGCATTTTTGACAGAACAACATGGGATTGTCACGACACCTGAAGACATCTATACAAGTGCTATGGCCACAGCAGACTATGTTGCAGGTCAAGGTTATCAACGTGTCATGATGATTGGTGAACACGGATTGAAGACAGCGCTTGAAAACAAAGGACTAACATTGGTGACTGAAGGTACTGCGGATGTCGTTGTGGTTGGGTTAGATCGTGATATTAACTATGACAAGCTCATGCATGCCACACTAGCAATTCAAAATGGTGCTGCCTTTGTTGCAACCAACGTGGACACGAATTTACCAAATGAACGTGGTCTATTACCAGGGGCGGGGACAATTGTTGCGGCTGTGAAAACAGCAACTCAACAAGAACCAGTTGTTGTCGGAAAACCAGAAAAAATTATCATGCAAGAAGCTTTGAAGCGTACAGGTTTAAAGGCAAACCAAGTTGTTATGGTTGGTGATAATTATCAAACAGATATTTTGGCAGGAATTAACGCTGAAATGGACACGCTATTAGTTTACACAGGGGTATCAACACCTGAACAAGTAGCAGAAAAGCCAGTTCAACCAACGCATGTTGTGAATGCTTTGGATGAATGGGAATTCTAATGATATACAAAAAAGGAGCTATCAGCTGATAGCTCCTTTTTATTTTGCGATTGGTTTATTGATTAAGCACGTGGTGCAATTTTGACAGCCGTCCCATAAGCGTTAACGGAATCTCCGATAGCACCTGAGTTGCTGTCAAAGCGGAACATGACAACAGCGTTTGCGCCACGTTCAGCGGCTGCGATACGCATACGTTCAATGGCTTCATCACGGGCGCTGTTTTGTAGTTTTGTATAACCTTTAATTTCGCCACCAATGGTTGCGGACTTAAAGGCTTGGCCGAAACTTGAGAACATGTTACGAGAGCGGGTTGTTTGCCCGAATACCTCACCGTAAGTTTCGATGATGTCGAAGTTTGGTACTTGTTCAGTTGTGACAACTAAAATATCTGACATAATATAGTCCTTTCAGGATGATAAATATCGTTTGTTATAATGCTGAATTATAGCAATTTTTACGAAAAACAACCTTAAATTTAGGATAATTAAAGCGTATAAAGCGCGATATAAGCACGTCTTGCTTGTGAAAATATAGTATACTTGTATGATTGACGTCATTTAAGAAAACGAGGAATACATTTTGAAGTTATTAACAAAATTTGCTTTTGCGATTAAGCCATATATTCAAACCGTTTGGTTTTTGATTATTTTTGGTGGCGTTATTTTGTCACAATTCTTTTTCCGTACGCCATTAACAACCTTTTTATCAATGACATTGGTACTACTACTTGTGATGGTAAATCTATTGACAGTAACGTTAACGAAGCAACAACGTACTTTCTATTACGTGATTTTAGGTCTATATGCCTTGATGATTGTTTTGGAAATTGCAGCATGGTTTGCTTAAACGAGGAGCGGGCATAGATGAAGTGGGTAAATAAATTAGCATATGCGTTAGAACCGATTGTGAATTCAGTCTGGTTTTTAATTCTTTTGACGGGTGTTGTGTTAGCACAACTATTTGTGGATCCGATGGTGTTAATCTCATCACTATTGGTGTTGATGATGGTGTTCACCAATTTAGTAGCAGGTAATCATAGCAAGCGCATGCGTGTGTTTTATTACATATTGTTAGTTTTAGTGTTGTTTTCTGTGGGGTTACATATCGTAGCTCTCTTTGGTTAATTTAGTCGTTATTCATAGAATAACGGACACATTCGAATGAGGAGTTTTGTGTGAGTAATTTAAAAAAGTGGGCCAATGTCTTGGCGCCAGTGGTAAATTCATTGTGGTATAACGTTGCCTTGATTGTGGTGATGTTGTCACAACTGATGATTCGTCGCCAAAGTTTGATTATCTTGGCAATGTTGATGATTTTTGTGTTCTTCGGGGTGCAATTGTTGACACAAGATTTAACTAAGCGTCAACGTATCCTATATAGCCTGATTTTAGGTTTGAACGCTGCAACCGTCTTAATGCTAGCGTGGGCAACAACGTTCGGTGCCGTGTAAGGTTATTTGTTGCTTTGTAATGGAAATCTTTACACAACTGTGATGACTATTTTACATATATCTTAGATAATTAATAATGTAGTAAAAATTGATAGGAGACGTTCAATTATGAAACGTAGTTGGTTTATCATTATTGCCATTCTTGCGACCATTGGAGGTTTGTTGACGTGGGGTTATGTCACACGTGACGAAAATGGTGGTGAGAACATTACTGCGGTTGGTTCAACCGCGCTACAACCACTTGTGGAAGCTGCTGGTGAAGACTTCGCCAATGAGCATTTAGGGACGTTTGTTAACGTGCAAGGTGGTGGAACTGGAACCGGGTTAGCACAGGTTCAATCAGGAGCTGTCGATTTGGGAAATTCTGACGTGTTTGCGGAAGAAAAAGAAGGAATCGATGCGAGTGCGCTAGTTGACCACAAGGTCGCTGTCGTAGGAATCGCTCCAATGCTTAATAAAGAAAATAAAATTGACAATTTAACACAACAACAATTGATTGATATCTTTACAGGTAAGATCAAGAACTGGAAGGAAATCGGCGGTGCTGATTTGCCAGTTGTTGTTGTTAACCGTGTGTCTGGATCAGGAACCCGTCTAACATTTGAGAAGTGGGGACTTAAGGAACACGAATCAATGGACGCACAAGAACAAGATTCATCAGGTATGACACGTCAAATCGTGGCAACAACACCAGGTGCAATCTCATACGCTGCGTTTGCGTACTTGGATAACTCAATTTCAGTACCAACTTTGGATGGTGTTAAGCCAGAAGAAGCCACTGTTAAGACAAGTGAATGGCCAATCTGGTCATATGAACATGTGTACACGAAGGGACAACCACGTGCCGGTGTCCAAAAGTTCATTGAACACTTAAATTCAGAAAAAATTCAAGGAACACTTGTACCACAACTAGGATACATTTCAATTCACGAGATGGAAGTTGAACGTGATGTTAATGGAAATGTACACGCTGTTAAAGGAGAATAATGATGGACGAAATTCGCGAGTCCTTGTTAAAGGAATCTAAAGCTAGCCGTCGTGATAAATTTGGACGCATCGTATCACTATCAGCCTTGTTGTTGATTGTAGCCGTTGTTGTTTCAATCTTTTATTTCGTCGCATCTAAGGGATTGGCCACTTTCTTCGTTGATAAGATTAATCTTTGGGATTTCTTAACGGGTACTAAGTGGGCCCCAGGTCAAAAAGATGCTAATGGCGTACCTTTTGTTGGTGCTGCCCCAATGATCGTTGGATCATTCTTGGTTACATTGCTTGCTGCATTGATCGCAACACCGTTTGCCATCGGAACAGCTTTGTTCATGACTGAAATCTCACCTAAGCGTGGTGCTAAGATTTTGGGACCTGTTACAGAACTATTGGTTGGAATTCCATCAGTTGTTTACGGATTTATTGGGTTATCAGTTTTGGTGCCATTTATGCGTAATACATTTGGTGGTTCAGGATTTGGAATCTTGTCAGGGGCGATTGTCCTTTTCGTTATGATTCTACCAACGATTACATCTATGACTGTTGATACATTGAAGGCTGTGCCTCGTCACTATCGTGAATCAGCGTTAGCTCTTGGAGCAACACGTTGGCAAATGATTTACAAGGTTATCTTGCGTGGTGCAACACCAGGTATCTTGACTGCGATGGTCTTTGGAATGGCGCGTGCCTTTGGTGAAGCCTTGGCCGTACAAATGGTGGTTGGTAACGCTGCTTTGATGCCACATAATCTAACTTCTCCAGCAGCAACACTAACATCAGTGTTGACACAAGGAATTGGAAACACGGTTATGGGATCACTTCAAAACAATGCGTTGTGGAGTTTGGCATTAATCCTATTGTTGATGTCACTATTCTTTAACTCAGTTATTCGTGCAATTGCTAAGAAGGGAGCGATGTAATCATTATGAATGCTAAACGTGCAGATAAAATCGCAACTGGAGTTTTGTTTGGAATTTCTGGTTTTGTTATTGTGATTCTAGCTTCTTTGCTAGGATACATTTTGATTCAAGGATTACCACATCTATCATGGAAGTTCCTAACATCACCTTCAACTGGTTTCTCAGCCGGTGGTGGAATTGGAATTCAACTATTTAACTCAATGTACTTGCTAATCATTACAATGTTGATTTCATTCCCAATTGCCTTGGGAGCTGGAATTTACTTGAATGAATACGCAAACCCAAAGAGTCGTGTGACAGGTTTGATTCGTACATCAATCGAAATCTTGTCATCATTGCCATCTGTTGTTGTTGGTTTGTTTGGTTTCTTGGTCTTCGTTGTCCAATTCAATCTTGGTTTCTCAATTTTGTCTGGAGCGATTGCTTTGACATTCTTTAACTTGCCATTGTTGACACGTTCCGTTGAAGATTCACTACGTACAGTGCCTAACATTCAACGTGAAGCAGGGGCTGCCCTTGGATTGTCACGTTGGGAAACAGTTGGTCACATTATTTTGCCAGCTGCCTTGCCATCAATTGTGACAGGACTTGTTTTGTCAGCCGGACGTGTGTTCGGTGAAGCCGCTGCGTTGATTTACACAGCTGGACAATCAGCACCTGCTTTGGACTTTACAGATTGGAACCCATTCAATATCTCAAGTCCATTGAACATTATGCGTCCTGCAGAAACACTAGCCGTGCATATCTGGAAGATTAATTCTGAAGGAATCATGCCTGACGCTGCTGCTGTTTCAGCTGGTGCCTCAGCTGTTCTTATCATTGCTGTCTTGCTATTTAATTTCTTAGCACGTTACCTAAGTAATTACCTATTCAAGCGTCTAACAGCAACCAAGTAAAAGAGGATTTTGACATGAGTGAAAATAACTTAGATTACTTAAATCTGAATGCGGAACAACCAACTAGCAACATCTACCGCATGGATGATAATCAAGAAGTCGCCCTTACAACTGATGGACTAAAAGTTTTCTACGGAACAAAGCTTGCTTTGCAAGATGCAGATCTACAATTTGAACGTTTCAAGATTACATCATTGATTGGTGGTTCAGGATCAGGAAAGTCAACTTTCTTGCGTTCATTGAATCGTATGAATGACGATGTTGCCGACGTGCAAGGTAAGATTATGTACCGTGGATTGGACATCAATTCTAAGGAAGTCGACGTTTACGAAATGCGTCGTCACATTGGAATGGTTTTCCAACGTCCAAATCCATTTGCCAAGTCAATTCGTGAGAACATTACGTTTGCCTTGAAGCAACATGGTATTCGCGATAAGGAATACTTGGATGAAATTGTTGAATCATCTCTAAAGCAAGCTGCTTTGTGGGATGAAGTTAAGGATGACTTGGATAAGTCAGCTTTGGCTTTGTCAGGTGGTCAAGCCCAACGTTTGGTAATTGCTCGTGCAATTGCGATGAAGCCAGACATCCTACTATTGGATGAACCTGCGTCAGCGTTGGACCCAATTTCATCTGCGAAGATTGAAGATACATTGCTTGAGCTTAAGGATAAGTACACGATTGTTATCGTGACGCACAACATGCAACAAGCAGCGCGTATTTCAGACTACACAGCTTTCTTCCACATGGGTAAGGTTGTTGAATATGATGAAACACGTAAGATCTTCACTCGCCCTAAGGTGCAATTGACAATTGATTACGTCAACGGAAACTTTGGATAAGGGGACTAGCATGAGCGATAAAATTTTAAAAACAGAAAATGTCCGCCTATACTATGGTGAAAAGGAAGCCCTTCATGGGATTAACCTTGATTACGATCGTTATGGGATTACCGCTTTAATCGGACCTTCAGGTTCAGGAAAGTCAACTTACCTACGTACGATTAACCGTATGCATGATTTGACTGACTACGTAACTGTTAATGGAACATTTACGCTTGAAGGACAAGATATCTATGCACCAAGCATGGACGTGGTTGAACTACGTAAGCGTGTCGGAATGGTTTTCCAACAACCAAATCCATTCCCGTTCTCAATTTACGATAACGTGTCATTTGGAATGCGTATTTCTGGCCAAACAGATAAGGCTATCTTAGACGAAAAGGTTGAAATGTCTTTGCGTCAAGCCGCTATCTGGGATGAAGTTAAGGATGACTTGCATAAGTCAGCCTTGTCATTGTCTGGTGGACAACAACAACGTGTGTCAATTGCCCGTGCATTGGCAACTGAACCTGATATCTTGTTGCTAGATGAACCAACGGCCGCTTTGGACCCAGTTTCATCTCACAAGGTTGAAAACACATTGTTGTCATTGCGTGATGACTACACAATGATTATCGTGACACATTCAATGTCACAAGCATCTCGTATTTCAGATCGTACAGCATTCTTTATGAATGGTGATTTGATTGAAGCGGATGCAACAAAGAAGATGTTTATGAACCCAGCTCGTCAAGAAACACAAGATTACATTTCAGGACGTTTTGGATAATATTTAAAATACGGCACCTTAGCAATAAGGAGAAATTTGGGAGGGATTCAATATGCGTCGCATGTTTGATGAAGAATTAGCTGATTTAGATACATCGTTTAAGGAAATGGGACTACTTGTTTCAGAAACTTTGGAAGAATCTGTGCAAGTTTTCCTTGATCACGATCGTGAAAAGGCACAAGAGATTATTGACCGTGATAAGGCCATTAATCACCGTGAAATCGCAATCGAAAAGAAGACATTCGAAATGATTGCTTTGTACCAACCCGTTACAACTGACCTACGTGAAATCGTGACGATTTTGAAGGCTGTGTCAGTTCTTGAACGTATTGGTGACAACTCACGTAACATTGCCATCTCAACAATTCACATGAAGGGTACAAAGCGTATTCCTGAAATTGAAACATTGATTGGTGAAGTTGGTAAGGAAGTTGCCATGATGGTTCGTAAGGTTTTGGACTTCTATGTCAACGATGACATCGCAGGTGCAGAATCAATGGCCACTGAAGCTGGTCATGTTAGTGAAGAAATGGCTGAAATTCGTAACAAGTCAATTCAAGCAATGAAGGAAGACCCAGAATTTGTTGCCGCAGCAACAGATTACATTGTGGTTGGCGGATACTTGAAGCGTACAGAAGACTACGTTACTGATATTGCGGAATGGATTATTTACAAGCGTACAGGAAAGATTGTTGAATTGAACCCTGGAACATCATCATACTTGTAAGCAACGGAACGTCACGAAAGTGGCGTTTTTTTGTTATAGTTAAAGATAGAGGAAGCTGAGATGCGAACAATTACACGGGTAACGCAACAAAAACGACCGGGTCGTTATAATATCTACTTGGATGATGATTATGGCTTTGCCGTTGATGAAAAAATCTTAATTCAGTTCAATCTGTTTAAGGGAACTACGCTGGATGATGAACAATTAGCAGCCGTTGAAGCAGCTGAATATGAACAATTGGCTTATCAAAAAGGCTTGATTTACGCGACTGGGCAGCTGCGTTCACGCCAACAAGTTGCGATGAAATTAAAGGAAGCAGATTTTCCTGTGCATGTGATTGAGACAGTCTTAATGCGCTTAGAAAAAGCCCAAGTGCTTGATGACACCGCTTTTGCGGAAGGTTATGTGGCTGGGGTGATGCGGTCTGGAAAATTAGGCCCCCAAGGTGTGCAGTTTAAGTTGAAGCAATGGGGCATTGATCAAAATACAATATTAGATGCCGTGGATGCTTATGATGATGAGACGCAACAAATGCATCTTGAAACACAAGTAGAACGGTTACTGATGAAATATGATCGCTATGCTATGTATTTAGCGAAACAAAAAACACAACAAAAGTTAATTCAGGACGGCTTTGATCAGCGGTTGATTAAAGAAGCGTTAACGAATTATTTTGCCGAGCATGATTTAGACATGGAACGTGAAAATGATAAGTTAGACCGTGACGCGCAAAAGGTTGTGAATCGCTACATGCAATACACTGGTTGGGAATTTACGAAGCGTGTAAAACAAGCTTTGTACCGCAAGGGGTATCAATTGGATGCGATTGATCGCTGGTTAAGAACGTATGAACGTGAAAAAGACAACGAATAGCAGGGCAAAGAATATACATTAGTGGCGCTTTCAGGTACAATAAAAAGGAAGATTTTAAATAGGAGAAAGGCTTAGCGGGCTCTGATAATGAAAGATAGTCGACTACCAAGGGAAGGCGACTTTATTACGATTAAGAGCTACAAGCACGATGGTAGCCTCCATCGTACCTGGCGTGACACAATGGTGTTGAAGACCAGTGAAAATGCAATTATCGGCCTGAATGATCATACATTGGTGATTGAAGATGATGGCCGACGTTGGGTTACTCGTGAACCTGCGATTGTATACTTTCATCGAAAATACTGGTTTAACATTGTGGCAATGTTACGTGAAAATGGGGTCTCATATTACTGTAACTTGGCCTCACCGTTTGTCTTAGATAAAGAAGCACTTAAATATATTGATTACGACCTTGATGTCAAAGTGTTTCCAGATGGTGAACGTCGTTTATTAGATGCAGATGAATATGAAGTACACAAAGCGCGTTGGCAATATCCAGCGGACATTGATTTCATTTTGAAAGAACATGTCAAAATTTTAGTCGATTGGATTGAGCAAGAACGTGGGCCGTTTTCACAGGCATATGTTGATTTGTGGTATCGTCGCTATTTAGAAATTAAGCGACGAAATAATCGATAAAGTTGTTAAAAAAGACGACCTATAGGTCGTCTTTTTTTTATCTAACAAATAATTCACATGTTTGATATACTGAAAGTACAAAAAGGAGGGCTGCAAAATGAAGAAGATACTGACAATTATTGGCGCGCTATTAGTGCTTATTCTAGGTGCTGGTGGCGTTTACGCAGTCATGAATAACAATACAGACAAGCAATACAATGAAGCTATCACAATGGCTGAGAAGCATGTGAAAGAACATGAATGGAAAGATGCACAGACAGCTTATAAAGATGCAGCTAAAATTAAGAAAAGTGATATGACAACCGCAGCTGATGAACAATTAGTTGCGGTGATGAACGCTGAAAAGATTGCTGGTCATGATCAAAAAGGTGCACTGGATATCTTAAAGGGTGCCTTGAAACTTGAAGTAACAGTTCCTGTCATCGATAAAGAAATTAAGGCGATGCAAGTGGATTTGCAGAAGCAATTAGACGATGCAAAGAAGAAGGCTGAGCAAAACAAGGATGGTTCACGATCTGACATCACATCAGAAAAGTCATCATCAGAAGCAATAAATGAAGCAAATAGTAACCAAAACGACAATACAAATAATCCTCAAGGTGAAGTGACAGAACCATCTGAATCAAATAAGACTGAGTCAAACAATGCAGTTGATGCAGATAAAAAAGCCGCTAATATCGCTGAAGGTAAGATGACAGTATCAGAAGCACGTGCGCGTTTGGCTGAACAAGGGATTAACATTGATTATGTACCGGACACAGAGGTACAAAACTTGATTCAAACCGTTAACGCAAGTAATGGTACGAAGTCTCTTGCAGACGTTGCCAATTCAATGAAGTGGTAGATTACTCACCAATCTAAAAGCATCCTGGTCTTGAACCAGGGTGTTTTTTTCGTTATACTGAATTGTTAAGATAATTAAGAAAAAGTTAAATTAAAAAAGGGCGAACTAAACATGGAAGCATTTCAAGAACAATTAAAAAATCGCCGTACCTTTGCTATTATTTCGCATCCGGACGCGGGTAAAACAACGATTACTGAACAACTATTGTTGCTTGGTGGAGTTGTTCGTGAAGCAGGAACGGTTAAGGGACGTAAAGGAAACTTTGCCAAGTCTGACTGGATGGAAATTGAACAAAAGCGTGGAATTTCGGTAACGTCTTCTGTGTTGCAGTTTGATTTCCAAGGTAAGCGTATCAACATTTTGGACACGCCGGGCCACGAAGATTTCTCTGAAGACACATACCGTACATTGATGGCCGTGGATTCGGTTATCATGGTAGTTGACTCAGCTAAGGGTATCGAACCACAAACAAAGAAGTTGTTTGAAATCGTTAAGGAACGTCATATTCCAATCTTTACATTCTTCAACAAGTTGGACCGTGACGGTCGTCCACCTTTGGATTTGTTGGATGAACTAGAGAACACATTGGGGATTCAAGCATACCCAATGAACTGGCCAATTGGATCAGGTAAGATTTTGTCAGGGTTGTTTGATTTGTACCACAATCGTGTTGAAGTTTACCGTCCTGAAGGAGAACGTTTCCTAGCATTGGATGAAGATGGTTCAGAATTGGTTGAACCAAACCCTATTCAACAAACACCAGCCTGGGCTGAAACACGTGATGAAGTTGAAATGTTGGTTGATGCTGGAAATGAATTCTCTGAAGAAGCGATTTTGAAGGGTGAATTAACACCTGTATTCTTCGGATCAGCGTTGACGAACTTCGGGGTGGAAACATTCCTTGAAACATACATGCAATATGCACCAGCACCGGAAGCAAAAAAGACAACCGATGGTGGTGAAATGGATCCAGATGATAAGCAATTCTCAGGATTTATTTTCAAGATTCAAGCGAACATGAACCCAAATCACCGTGACCGTATTGCCTTTGTGCGTATTGTGTCTGGTGAATTTGAACGTGGTATGGATGTTACATTATCACGTACTGGTAAGAAGTTGCGTTTGTCTAATGTGACGGAATTCATGGCTGACACACGTGAAAACGTTGAAAATGCTGTACCAGGAGACATTATCGGTCTATATGACACGGGTAATTTCCAAATTGGAGATACCATTTTTGGTGGTAAGAAGAAGGTTGAGTTCGAAGAACTACCTACCTTTACACCAGAACAATTCATGCGAGTGAATGCGAAGAACGTTTTGAAGCAAAAGTCTTTCCACAAGGGTGTTGAACAACTTGTGCAAGAAGGAACGATTCAAATGTACACAGCATGGGATTCAGGAGATTACATCTTGGGTGCCGTGGGTGCTTTGCAATTCGAAGTCTTCCAATTCCGTATGGAAAATGAATACAACACTGAAGTTGTCCTAGAGCCAATCGGTAACAAGATTGCGCGTTGGGTTAACCCAGAACAATTGGACCCACGTATGGCATCATCTCGTAACCTATTGGTACGTGATCGTCATGAAAAGCCTGTCTTCTTGTTTGAAAACCACTTCGCTGAACGTTGGTTCGGTGATAAGTATCCAGATGTACAATTGGAGGCTAAGCTATGATGTTGACCCTTTCGGTCGCATCAACAACTTGGTTAGCAGGTTTAAAGTTATTTGGTATCATTATGGTCTTGCCAACATTAATTTACTTTGTCGGACATTGGCTTATGCGCCAACATCCAAAGGCATCTAACGTGTGGCATGTACTGTTTGGCCTATACATGTTGATTGTGTTTGTTATGGGACTTTATGTTTTAATTTGGGGATAAAAGGTTGGCACTTAGTGCCAACCTTTTTCTTTTCAATTGGCGATTATGACGTCAATGTCGCGACCTATCAACGGGTTTTGTAAAATGTTTTAAGTCGATTATGTTAAAATAAGAGTTATTGAATTAAGAGGAGAATTGGCATGCCGGAAATGGATCCACACTTACAGAATGCATTATATGGGACACCAAAGATTAATCCCGACGAACAGAATCATTATTTGGGGGCATATCGTGAACGTGTTTACGCGATGCAATTGAAGGATACACTTGATGATCCAGAAATGATGACGCTATGGGATGAAATTTTGACACGCTACCCAGATGCAGTTTGGAAGTTAAATGGTCATTTAGAGACAGATGAATTAATGCCATATATTCAATTGGCTAAGAAACACCATGAAGAGTTTTCAATGGTTACGGACAGTGCTTCGGCAAAAAGTGATGTTGTGGCAGTTTTGGTCGCAGATCACGCTGTTCACAAAACGGAGATTAATTTAGCCGATATGATTGAAACCCCTCAAGTAATTGAGGAAAAAACGAATGAAACAGAGACACCACAAAAGAAATGGTACCAACGTTTCTTTTAAGGGATAAAGAAAGGGGAACGCTTATGCAAAAACCATTAGCTTATCGTATGCGTCCTCGGACTATTGATGAAATTGTCGGACAAGAAGATCTCGTCGGACCGGGGAAAGTGGTGCGTCGCATGGTAGATGCAAAAATGCTATCATCGATGATTTTGTATGGACCACCAGGGACTGGGAAAACAAGTATCGCCAGTGCGATTGCGGGATCAACCCAATATGCCTTTCGCATGTTGAATGCTGCGACAGATAGTAAAAAGGATTTACAGATTGTCGCGGAAGAAGCTCGTATGAGTGGTGGCGTTGTCTTATTATTAGATGAAATTCATCGTTTAGATAAAACCAAACAAGATTTTTTGTTGCCACATTTAGAGAGTGGTGAGATTATCTTGATTGGTGCCACGACGGAAAACCCATACCTGTCAATTAATCCTGCGATTCGTTCTCGAACGCAAATTTTTGAGGTCGAATCATTATCTGTTGATGATATGATCCAAGCTTTGGACCGTGCATTAACTGATAAGGATCGTGGCTTAGGGAATTTCAACGTATCCATTACAGATAAAGCGAAATTGCATTTAGTTGAAACAACGAATGGTGATTTGCGGGCGGCTTTAAATGGCTTAGAATTAGCCGTTAAGTCTACACAGCCAGATCAAGATGGTATCGTGCAGATTGATTTACAGGTTGTGGAAGAAACAGTCCGTCGTAAAGCGTTGTCAGTGGATAAGGACGGCGATGGTCATTATGATGTCATTTCGGCCTTACAAAAGTCTATTCGCGGTAGTGACGCCGACGCGGCATTACATTACTTAGCGCGGTTAGTAACTGGTGGTGATTTGCAAAGTATCGCACGTCGTATGCGTGTCATTGCATATGAAGATGTTGGGTTAGCGGCGCCGGTTGTGGCGCAACGGGCGATTATGGCAATTCAAACAGCAGAACAAGTTGGTTTCCCTGAAGCAAGGATTCCGCTTGCAAATGCGGCGATTGAATTAGCCTTAGCGCCTAAGTCAGCGTCTGCTATTGAAGCAATTGATATGGCATTAGCAGATGTTCAATCTGGTAAGACGTATGATGTACCAGATCATTTGAAAGACAGTCATTATAAAGGTGCGGCTGATTTGGGACATGGTGTTGGGTATCTATATCCACATGCCTATCCAAATGATTGGGTTGCCCAACAATATTTGCCAACCAATTTGATGGCACGTGAATACTTTAATCCAGCTGGGAATTCTCAAGTGGAACAAACGTATGCGCAACGTTATCAAAGCTTGAAAAAGGCGCAAAAAGAACAATTGAAGTCATAACAAAAGAGAGTAGGATTTAAATATGGAACGTTCGCTATTGGTCATTGGATTGTTAATCTTGTTGTTTGTCGGTCTAGCTGTGACAAGTTTCTATCTAGGATATACACGTAATCACCGTAACCGTAAAATTGGGGCATTTGTCTATGTTATTTTTGGATGTTTTGCCTCATTGATGGCAATTGTGAACGTGATTGATTTGATTGTACAAATGGTGAAATAAGGAGACTAAGGTCACATGATTAGTGTTTTATATTATGTATTTATTGCATTGATGTTAGGGATTTCAATTTACCTATGGCTGCAAAAGACAAGCATCCTAACATTGGATGTGGAAACATCAACACGTCTTAGTAATATCTTCGTACCACTATTTGCGGGAGTTGGGTTACTGACAGCGTGGTGGTTGTTGGACTTTGGTCCTGAATCTGGATGGCCAGTGGTTGGGTTGATTCTGGGCTCAATCTTGATGCCAATTTTTGGTTGGGTGTTAGTACAAAAATTATTTGCAAAATAATTTCAAATAATTTGAAACGCTTACATTCGTTGTGTGGTATAATATGTATATCAAGAGGATGTAGGGGGAAGTTATTATGACAGCACTAACATACAACAACATTTTGGTACCGGTTGATGGTTCTAAGGAATCAGAAGCGGCATTCAAGAAGTCAGTACAAGTTGCACTACGTAATGGTTCAGATGCTCACTTGCACATTTTGCACGTTATCGACACTCGTTCATTCCAAAGTGTGACAGATTTCCAAACAACGATGATTGACCAAGTAGCGGAGACAGCAAAGGAAACTTTGGACCGCTACCTAGTTGAAGCACGTGAAGCTGGTGTGGAAAATGTCGAATACACAATCGAATATGGTTCACCAAAGGCAATTATTGCTGAAGAAGCACCAAAGCAATACGATATCGATTTGATTATGTTGGGAGCAACTGGTTTGAACACAATCGAACGTTTGTTGATTGGTTCTGTTGCAGATTACGTTGTACGTACTGCTAAGGTTGACACATTGATTGTTCGTGCCGAAGAAGCTTAATTTAGAAACAGTTACTGATATTTATCAGTAGCTGTTTTTTTGTGCGTAACGAAATTTAACATAATCATACTAATAGCTATCAAATTAGTGTAGAATTAGTAACATTGTTAACTAAAAGTAAAAGGACAGGGGGAGTTAATCATGTTGGCACTATTAAGTGGTATGGCGATTGGATTTGCGTTTATTGCACCAATCGGTATGCAAAATTTGTATGTTTTTAATAACGCAATGAACAATACATTGCGTCGCGCCTTTTTGTATGTAGGATTTGTGTGGTTTGCGGATGCAACCTTCTCATTAGCGGCATATTTTGGAATGGGTGCGTTAATTAATTCAAACGAATTGTTGAAGTTAATTGTGATGATCGTTGGTGGTTTGTTAGTACTTTACATTGGGTGGACAATTTTACGTTCAGCAAACAATGTTGAAATGGGTGTGCAAGGGACCTCACTATCACCAAAGTCAGCATTGATTACGGCCTTTATCGTGACTTGGGCAAACCCACAAGCATTGGTTGATGGTAGTTTGATGCTTGGTGCAACGCGTGCAAAGTTACCAGCAGAAGATGTTTGGCCATTTATTATTGGTGTGCTAATTGCGACAGCAACATGGTTTATTGTGATTACATTGGTGGTTAATTTGTTTAAGAACAAGCTAACAAAGAAGGCCTTTGTCATTGTGAACATGGTGTCTGGATTAATCGTGATGGCTTACGGAATCTACTTGTTGGTAGGAGCCGCACAAATGATTTGGGGCTAACTTGATTTTTTAGGGTGAAAGCCTTAAAATTAAAGGATAGCAATGCACTAGAGGCGATGTTATCAAATTAATGTTTCAGCGAATGTGGATAGTGAAAGCACATCATTAAGATAGCATGGTAGTACCTAGTGGGCTTCATCGATGAACTGAGTTTTTGTAGTTGATGACGTGAGAACGCGTTAAGTTCTAATGAGATAGGATTTCCTAATTTCAGGTGGTACCGCGAATTCAATCGCCCTGATTATGTATATTTTTATACATGATTGGGGCTTTTTATTTGTTTTAAATATTGTTGATAATTGATAACCCATAAAGGAGAATACCAATGCGTGAAATTGAAATGCCTGGTAAATATGACGCGACGTCCGTTGAAGCGGGTCGCTATGAAAAGTGGTTGGCTGATAACCGCTTTGCCCCAAGTAGTAACGATAAGGCTCGTCCTTATTCAATCGTTATCCCACCACCTAATGTGACTGGAAAGTTGCACTTAGGACACGCCTGGGACACAACATTGCAAGACATGTTGATCCGTCAAAAGCGTATGCAAGGATTTGACACATTGTGGTTGCCAGGAATGGACCACGCCGGAATCGCAACACAAGCTAAGGTTGAACAACGACTAGCTGGTGAAGGGATTTCACGTTACGACCTTGGTCGTGAAAAGTTCGTAGAACAAGTTTGGGATTGGAAGAACGAATACGCTGAAACAATCCACGAACAATGGGGAAAGCTAGGGCTTTCTTTGGATTACGAACGTGAACGTTTCACGTTGGATGAAGGTTTGTCAGATGCTGTTCGTAAGGTCTTTGTGACATTGTACGAAAAGGATTTGATTTACCGTGGTGAATACATCATTAACTGGGATCCAAAGGCCCGTACTGCTTTGTCAGATATTGAAGTTATCCACGAAGATGATGAAGGCGCATTCTACCATGTGAAGTACCCATTCGTTGAAGAAGGGGTTGCTTACGATGGTAAGAACTACATTGAAATCGCGACAACACGTCCTGAAACAATGTTTGGAGACGTTGCGATTGCTGTTCACCCAAGTGACGAACGTTACAAGAATTTGGTTGGTCAATTGGTAACAGTACCGTTGGTTGGACGTCAAATTCCAATTATTGCGGATGAATACGTTGATCCAGAATTTGGTTCAGGAATGGTGAAGATTACACCAGCCCACGACCCTAATGACTTTGCTGTTGGTAACCGTCATGATCTTGAACGTATCAACACAATGAATGATGATGCATCAATGAATGAACGTGCTGGTAAGTACGAAGGTATGGACCGTTTTGAAGCACGTGAAGCTATTTCAGCTGATTTGCAAGCTGGTGATTTCATGCTTGAAATCGAACCAATTACGCACTCAGTGGGACATTCAGAACGTACAGGTGTACCGGTTGAATCACGTCTATCAACACAATGGTTCGTGAAGATGAAGCCTTTGGCTGAACAGGCTTTGGCTATGCAACAAGGTGAAGACCGTGTTGACTTCTACCCAGCTCGTTTTGAAGACACATTCACACGTTGGATGGAAGATATTCATGACTGGGTTATTTCACGTCAACTATGGTGGGGACACCAAATCCCAGCTTGGTACCACAAGACAACTGGGGAAATGTATGTTGGTATGGATGCGCCAGAAGACATCGAAAACTGGGAACAAGACAATGACGTTTTGGACACTTGGTTCTCATCAGCATTGTGGCCATTTTCAACAATGGGTTGGCCAAATGAAGAAGCAGATGACTTTAACCGTTACTTCCCAACTAACACATTGGTAACAGGATACGACATTATCTTCTTCTGGGTATCACGTATGATGTTCCAATCAAAGGAATTCACAGGTCGTCGTCCATTTAACAATGTTTTGATTCACGGTTTGATTCGTGATGAAGACGGACGTAAGATGTCTAAGTCATTGGGTAACGGAATTGACCCAATGGACGTTATCGAAAAGTATGGAGCCGATGCATTACGTTGGTTCTTGGCAACTGGGTCTACACCAGGACTTGATGTTCGTTTCTCATACACAAAGATGGATGCGTCATGGAACTTCATTAACAAGATTTGGAATGCGTCTCGTTACGTTATTATGAACTTGGATGCTGATACAGAAGCAAAGTTGCCAGAAGACCGTACAGCATTGTCTTTGGCTGATCGTTGGATTTTGTCACGTTTGAACCAAACAGTTGAAAACGTGACAAAGAACTTTGAGAAGTTTGAATTCGGTGAAGCTGGACGTACTTTGTACAACTTCATCTGGAATGACTTTGCTGACTGGTACATTGAAATGACGAAGCAAACATTGAATGGGGATGATGCAGCCGCTAAGAAGACTGTGCAACAAGTCTTGGCTTACGTATTAGACCAAACATTGCGTTTGCTACACCCAATCATGCCATTCGTAACAGAAGCAATTTACTTGGATATGCCAGTGCCAACTGAAGAATCATTGACAGCGGCAGCATACCCAGAATTCCATGCTGAATTGGCTGATGAAAAGGCAGAAGCTGATTTCCAAAGCTTGGTTGATTTGATTACGGCTGTACGTACAATCCGTACAGAAGCAAATGCACCAATGTCTACTGAAATTGATATTTTGATTCAAACAGAAGATGAAAGTTTGCAACGTATCTTCCAAGAAAACGCTGATTACATCAACCGTTTTGTAAAGCCTAAGACATTAGAAATTGGTGCGCAAATTGAAGCGCCTGCATTGGCTATGTCACAAGTTATCTCAGGGGCGCAAATCTACGTGCCTTTGGCTGAATTGATTGACATTGCTGAAGAAATTTCACGTCTTGAAGGTGAAGCAAAGAAGTTTGCTGGTGAAGTAAAGCGTAGTACTGGTAAGTTGAACAACGACAAGTTTGTTGGTTCAGCACCAGAAGCCGTTGTTGCGGCTGAACGTGAAAAGTTAGCTGACTGGGAAACTAAGTTGGCAGCGACACAAGCACGTTTGACAGAACTTGAAGCAGCGCGTGGTTAATCAATAACATCAACTGCTAAAAAGTTGGAAACACCCATTATCATTTGATAGTGGGTGTTTTTGTATACCGTTATAAAGCTTTGACATTGGTCATTTAGGTTTCTTAACATTCATGATACGATTGAAGTATCAAAATGGGATGAGTGAGCTAATGATTGAGACATATGAACAAGCTTTAGCCTTTATACATGGGCGTCATAAATGGACCAAAACACCAACTTTCGATCGGTTGGGGTTTATTTTGGCGACCCTGAATCATCCTGAACACAAACAAAAATATATTCATGTCACCGGAACAAATGGTAAAGGCTCAACAAGTCAAATGATGGCTAGCATCTTGCGTGCTGCTAACCTACAAGTTGGTTTGTTCAGCTCGCCGTTTATCGAACGATTCAATGAAACAATTCAAGATAATAACGGGCCAATTTCAGATGCACAATTATTAACCTTGGTGCAAAGATTAGAACCATTAGTGCGTGCGCAAGATGTTGCACATCCTGGTTTTGAATTAACTGAGTTTGAAATTGTAACGGTCTTGATGTTTATGTACTTTGAACAGATGCCTGTAGATGTGGTGATTTTAGAAGTTGGGATTGGTGGGATGTGGGATAGTACCCAGATTATCGCCGATAAACTAGCAGCTGTGATCACTTCGGTGTCATATGATCATATGCATGTGTTAGGGGATACGCTTACTGAAATTACCCAGCAAAAAGCCGATATTATTGCGCCGGGTAAGCCAGTGATTGTGGGGGATTTACCACAAGAGGCGTTAACGGTTGTGCAAGATATTGCTCAGAAGCGTGATAGTGATCTATATGTTTACGGTCAATCATTTGGCATGAGGACAGTAGATCATCAATTAACGTATGTGATAGATCAGCATAAGCTACCGGTGCAGTTAAACCTGAATGGTCAGTATCAAATTGGTAATGCGGCTGTGGCGATTAAAACCGTACAAACAGTAGCGCCGATGTTAGGGGTTACGATTGCAGATGCGGCGATTCAAGAAGGCTTACGGCATGTCATTTGGCCCGCTAGATTTGAAACTGTGGCAGACCATCCTTTGGTGATTGTAGATGGGGCCCATAATGTCGCTGGGATTGATGCCTTGGTTCAAACACTGCGTAGCTCATACGGTGATAAAACCGTTGGGATTGTTTTTAGCGCATTAGCTGATAAACATTTCGAACAAATGCTACGCCATTTATTAGCGGAAACCAATCTGAAAATTGTTGTTGTGCCGTTTACAGCGCCAGGAAGCCGACAAGCGATTGCTGGCTTACCATTTACGCATCCACGATTAACATGGGGGGATGACTGGCAAACAGCATTGAAGAGCTTACAAGCGCAAACGGATATGACGGTGATAACGGGCTCTTTGTATTTCGTTTCGGAAGTACGACAACAGTTCAAATAAGGCGTGACCAGTTAGTTAATGAATTGGAAACATATAAGATATAAAAATATAGGATGAAAAAATGATTATTTTACAAGCAAGTGATGTAACGCGTCGCTTTAACGGTGTGACATTCTTTGAACACCTTTCGATGCAAATTCAAGATAAAGGGCGTGTCGGTCTAGTTGGTCGTAACGGGGCTGGAAAGTCAACGCTATTGAAAATGATTACGGGTGAAACGACACCGGATGAAGGTGAAATATCTCGTAAAAAAGGACTACGTGTGGCTTATTTGGCACAAAATTCAGGTCTAGATTCAACATTGTCTGTGTACAATGAAATGCGTGAAGTCTTTGCCGACGTGATTGCATTAGAAACTAAAATGCGTGAAGTTGAAACGGCTATGGCTAATGTGACAGATTATGAAGGTGAAGCCTATCAACGTTTGTTAACAGATTATGACCAAATGCAATATGATTTTAAAGAGAAAAATGGTTATGGTTATGAAGCCACGATTCGTAGTGTCTTACATGGATTTGGTTTTGATGAGTCGTTTTATGACCGTAAAATTGATTCATTGTCTGGAGGACAACGTACACGTTTGGCAATTGCAAAGCAATTGTTAGAAACGCCTGATTTGTTGATTTTAGACGAACCAACTAACCATTTGGATATGGAAACATTAGCTTGGTTAGAACAATACTTGCAAAATTATAATGGGGCTTTGTTGGTGGTTTCCCATGATCGTTATTTCTTAGATCGTGTCGTTAACGAAATTTATGACATGCATTCTGGTCAATTGGATCACTACATTGGAAACTACAGTCGCTTTATGGAATTGAAAGCCCAAAAGATTCTTGGTGAACAAAAAGCTTACGATAAGCAACAAGAAGAGATTGCTAAGTTAGAAGACTTTGTGCAAAAGAATATTGTCCGTGCTTCAACGACGAAGCGTGCGCAATCACGTCGTAAGCAATTGGAGCGCATGGAAAAGATTGAAGCACCACAAAATGAATCGGGTGTTGCGCGTATTACGTTTGCGGCCGAAGAAGACTCAGGTAATGAAGTGATTCGTATGGCTGACGGAAAAATTGGTTATGGGCCAACGGAAATATTGGCTAAGAATGTGAACCTTGAAGTTGATAAGCAACATGCGGTCGCCTTAGTTGGGCCAAATGGAGTTGGAAAATCAACATTGATTAAGACCTTGCTAGATCGTTTGCCTTTGTTGGGTGGCACAATGCGTATTGGCTCAAGTGTCACGGTTGGTTACTATGATCAAGAACAACAAGTCCTTGATGAAAACAAGACAGTGATTAACACAATTTGGGATGCCCATCCATTGATGCCTGAAAAGGACGTCCGTACGATTCTAGGATCATTTATGTTCAGTGGTGAAGCCGTTGATAAAAAAGTGTCATCACTATCAGGTGGTGAACGTGCGCGTTTATTGCTGACAAAATTGTCGTTAGAAAAAGCAAATTGTTTGATTCTGGACGAACCAACGAATCACTTGGATATTGATTCTCGTGAAGTGTTGGAAACAGCTTTGAACGAATACAATGGAACTATTTTCTTTGTTTCGCACGACCGTTACTTTATTAATTCAGTTGCGTCTGAAATTATTGAATTGACAGCCGATGGCACAACTTTCTTTGATGGGGACTATGACTACTATCTAGAAAAGCGAGTTGCCAATAAGCAAGCCGAAGAAGCAGTGGCAGTAGATGAACCATCTGAAGCAGTCTTGAGTAATCAAGAACGTAAAGAACGTCAGAAAGCACAACGCAAGCTGGAACGTGAATTAGCAGACGTTGAAAAGCAAATGACCGCAATTGAGACACGCTTAGCTGAAATCGATACAGAAATGAATGCCCCTGAATTGGCGCAAGATGTGTATCAATTGACGCAATTGTCTGAAGAAAGTGCCCGTTTAAACACAGAAAATGAAGAATTAGAAGAGCGTTGGACTGAGCTTTCAATGACCTTGGAAGAGTTTTAAGCAGTTCCGATAAAAAAGCATCCTAATCGAGTGGGATGCTTTTTTATTTGCGCTAAATATGATATGATAGTTATGTTGAATTGGCACTTAGATAACGAGAGTGCTAATAAAAAATTGTGGAGGACATCATTATGTTAAAGCCTTTAGGAGATCGTGTTGTTTTGCGTTTGGCGCAAGAAACTGAACAATCAGTGGGTGGTATCTTGTTAGCCTCAAATGCACAAGAAAAGTCAATCGTGGGAACTGTTGTGGCAGTATCTGAGCACACAATGGGTGATTTGACTGCACCACAAGGAATTGTGGTTGGTGATGAAGTATTGTTTGATCAATACGCTGGGACACAAATTGTTGTTGATGGCGAAGATCTATTGGTCTTGCATGCTAAGGACATCATTGGTGTGCTTTAAGCCAAACAGCAATTAAGCGACTTAAATATAAATCATTTAAAAAGATAAAAAACAGAATATAAAAGGGGAAAAGACATGGCTAAAGATATTAAATTTGCTGAAGATGCACGTTCAAAGATGCAAATCGGTGTGGACAAGTTAGCGAACACAGTTAAGACAACAATTGGTCCTAAGGGACGTAATGTGGTCTTAGAACAAGCATATGGTGCACCAACCATTACAAATGATGGTGTTACAATTGCGAAGGCCATTGAATTAGAAGACCACTTTGAAGACATGGGTGCTAAGTTAGTTGCCGAAGTTGCATCAAAGACAAACGACATTGCAGGAGATGGAACAACAACTGCGACTGTTTTGGCCCAAGCCATTGTGAACGAAGGGATGAAGAACGTAACAGCTGGTGCTAATCCAGTTGGCGTTCGTCGTGGAATTGAAACAGCAACCGCTACAGCTGTAAAGGCATTGCACGAAATGTCTAAGACCGTTTCGTCTAAGGAAGAAGTGGCGCAAGTTGCGTCTATTTCAGCTGCTAATGCTGAAGTTGGTGATTTGATTGCTGAAGCAATGGACAAGGTTGGTAACGACGGTGTCATTACGATTGAAGAATCAAAGGGTATCGAAACAACATTGGATGTTGTGGAAGGTATGCAATTTGATCGTGGTTACTTGTCACAATACATGGTTACTGACGAAGATAAGATGGAAGCAGCACTTGAAAATCCATACATCTTGATTACTGATAAGAAAATCAACAACATTCAAGATATCTTGCCATTATTGCAAAGTGTTGTTGAACAAGGACGTGCCCTATTCATCATTGCGGATGATATTGCTGGGGAAGCCTTGCCAACATTGGTTTTGAACAAGATGCGTGGAACATTCAACGTTGTTGCGGCGAAGGCACCTGGCTTTGGTGACCGTCGTAAGGACTTGTTGGCAGATATTGCCATCCTAACTGGGGGAACTGTTATTACAGATGACCTTGGTCTAGGTTTGAAGGATGCAACTTTGGCACAATTGGGACAAGCAGCTAAGGTAAATGTTACCAAGGATGCAACAACAATTGTTGAAGGTGCTGGGGCAAAGGATGCGATCGCTGAACGTGTTGACATGTTGAAGAAGCAAATCAGCCAAACAACATCTGACTTTGATCGTGAAAAGTTGCAAGAACGTTTGGCTAAGCTAGCAGGTGGTGTTGCCGTGATTAACGTTGGGGCAGCTACAGAAACAGAATTGAAGGAACGTAAGTACCGTATTGAAGATGCTTTGAATGCGACACGTGCGGCCGTTGAAGAAGGTTTCGTGCCCGGTGGGGGAACTGCATTGGTGAACGCCATTACAGCCGTAGACGCCTTGTCAGAGACTGGTGACATCCAAACGGGTATTAACATTGTTAAGCGTGCCTTGGAAGAACCTGTTCGTCAAATTGCTGAAAATGCTGGTTTGGAAGGATCAGTTATTGTGAACAAGTTGAAGGAACAAACACCAGGAATTGGTTACAATGCTGGGGATGATACTTGGGTTGATATGATTCAAGCTGGTATCGTGGACCCAACTAAGGTAACGCGTTCTGCGCTACAAAATGCGGCTTCTGTCGCAGCGTTGTTGTTGACGACTGAAGCAGTTGTTGCTGAACAACCAAAGGCTGATAACGGTGATGCAGCTGCGCAAGCAGCCATGGCTGGTATGGGCGGAATGATGTAATAAAAATAGACGAAAAAGGCTAGTTCAAGTGATTGAGCTAGCCTTTTTGTCTTTTATTTTGCAAGAAAGCGAAAAAACAATGTTTAAAACAATGGACTTTCCGAAGTAATGGTTCTAAAATGACCGTTAGTAAGTAAGCAACACATATTTTTTAGGAAGATTATAGGAGAGAACCATGTGGCGTTATCTTAAGCGTCTTGTCATTGGGAAACCATTGAAGACGCTCGATGAAGGATCGCAAAAATTAAGTCGCGGAAAAGCTTTGGCTTTGTTGTCATCTGATGCACTGTCATCTGTGGCATATGGAACCGAGCAAATCATTACTGCCTTGTTGATGGCAGGAACAGTTGCACTGTGGTGGCAATTACCAATTGCCGGATTAGTGTTGTTGTTGTTGGCGGCGATTACACTATCGTACCGACAAATCATTCATGCTTATCCAGGTGGTGGTGGTGCGTATCGTGTTACGGCCAAAAATTGGGGCCAAAAAGCAGGGTTAGTGGCCGGAGGATCATTACTTGTTGACTACACGTTGACGGTGGCCGTATCGGTTGCATCAGGAACCGAAGCCATTACATCAGCGCTACCAGGACTGCGTCCATACTCTGTGTTAATTGCCATTGGCTTGATTTTGCTATTGATGGCATTGAACCTGCGTGGTGTTCGTGAATCGGCTGGTTTCCTAACGATTCCAGTTTTCTTCTTTATCGCGATGGTCGTGTTAATGATTGGGATGGGGTTGTATAACATTGTGACCGGTCAAGTAACTTATAATGCGACAGCCGCAGTAGGAACAAGCTTTGGAAGTGCGTCGATTGTTTTGTTTATGCGTGCATTCTCAAGTGGTTCTTCTTCCTTGACCGGAGTGGAAGCCATTTCTAATGCGGTGCCTAATTTTAAAGAACCTAAAGCCAAGAATGCGGCTGCCACATTATCAATTATGGCGCTAATCTTAGCATTCTTTTTCGCGGGTATTACCTTCTTATCATATTGGTATGGAATTGTACCGCGTGAAGAAGTAACAGTCTTATCTCAAATTGGAATGGTTACCTTCGGCCATGGTGTCTTATTCTATCTATTCCAATTAGCGACTGCCTTGATTTTAGCAGTAGCCGCAAATACAGGTTTCTCTGCCTTTCCACAATTGGCCTAC